>JAIDSQ010000171.1 GCA_029061155.1 Clostridia bacterium | reverse complement strand
GCAAAAAGGTAAACATTCCTTCTTACGTCGTTAAAACGGGCGATATAATCACCGTAAAGGAAAGCAAAACCTCGAATAAGTATTTTGAAGCGATAAAAGCTACCAAAGCGGGCGTAATCCCCAAGTGGCTTGAATTCAGCCCCGAAAAGTTAGAGGGTAAAATTATCGCACTTCCCGCAAGAGATGACATCGACAGCCAGATTGCAGAACATATGATTGTCGAATTGTACTCCAAGTAATAATTAAAATCAGGAGGTAACACAATGATAGAAATGGATATGCCCAAAATCGAAGTCGAAGAAAGCGAGGACCAGTCGTACGCGAAGGTTGTCGTTGAACCTCTTGAAAAAGGCTTCGGACTCACGATAGGCAACTGCTTAAGAAGAATACTGTTATCCGCGCTTCCGGGTGCGGCTGCGCAGGGCATAAGATTTCTTGACGGAACCGTCAAACACGAATTTTCGGCTGTCGCAGGCGTTAAAGAGGACGTAACCGAAATAATCCTCAACTTAAAAACGCTTGCTATCAAGACCAAAGTTACCGATAAGGACTACGTAAAAGTCGTTCATCTCTATAAGGAAGGACCTTGCGAAGTAAAGGCAAGCGATATCAGCGAAGACGCAGAACTCGAAATAATCAACGGTGACCAGCACATATGCACCATTGACGAGGGCGGAAAAATCGATATGGAAATAACCATAGGCAGAGGCAGAGGTTATAAGGGCGCAGACCATACCAGAACCGAGCTTATCGACTATATCCCCATCGATTCGATATACACGCCTGTTAAAAAGGTAAACTACTCCGTGGAAAACACCCGCGTAGGTCAGAATACCGACTACGACAAGCTCACGCTCGAAGTATGGACAAACGGTGCGTTCAGCGCAAAGGAAATTGTTTCCCTTGCGTCAAAGATTATGCAGGACCATATTTCACTGTTCGTAGACCTTTCGGAAAGCATCAAAGATATGGATATTCTCGTCAAGAACGAGGATGACAAGCACCAGAAAATACTCGCTATGGCAATTGAGGAAATGGATTTATCCGTGCGCTCCTACAACTGCTTAAAGCGGGCGAACATACACACCGTAGAAGATTTGACCAGAAAGACGGAAGACGAAATGTTAAAGGTCAGAAACCTCGGCAGAAAGTCTTTGGACGAGGTAATATTAAAGCTTCAATCCTACGGACTTACACTTGCAAACAAGGAGGATTAAAAAATGCCCGGCAAATTAGGAAAAACGGCAGAACAAAGACAGGCAATGCTTCGTAATCAGGCTTCAGAGCTTCTGTGGTACGGTAAAATCACCACTACCGAAGCAAGAGCGAAAGAGCTTCAGCCCTACGTTGAAAAAATCATAACCAAGGCAATCAAGGTTTACGACGATAACGTTGAAACTTCGGTTGTTAAGACTGATAAAAAGGGTAAGGAAGTTACCACTAAATCCATAAAGGACAGCCCTAAAAAGCTTGCGGTTCGCCGTGCGCTTATGGGCAAGCTCCGCGACATTCAGGAAGTAAAGGGTTTCAGCGAAAAGAAATCCGACTATAAGAAGAGAACCGCGGATATTCAGCACCCCCTTATGGAAAAGCTTTTCAACGAAATCGCTCCCAAGTACGCACAGCGCGCTGAAGAACTCGGACAGGGCGGCGGTTATACCCGCATCTACCTGCTCGGCGCACGCCGCGGTGACGCAGCCGAAGAAGCAATAATCGAATTAGTTTAATAATTCTATAAAACATAAATCCCCGTGCATACGCACGGGGATTTTTCATTGTGTAATGAAGTATAGGACTATAAGCCTTCCCCTTGGTGGAAGGGGGACCGCTTGCGGCGGATGGGGCAGCACTATAAACCAATTTTGCTTTCCCCCTTTTACCAGAGGGGGAAAGTACCGCCGCAAGGCGGGGAATGGGGGTGTGTAGGAGTAACGTGTAAACCCCCATCACCGCTAACGCGGAGCTTCCCCCTTATACTTAAGAGGGAAGCCAAGTAACCGCATTTGCGCTCGGGTGCAATGACGGGTAGCGTAATGGTAAGCGAAAAGCTAAATTTCCATTTATCAGGCAATATAAAAAGCGAAGAATTTTAAAGTTCTTCGCTTTTTAATAATCTTTTCTGCCTATTAAAATATCAATATCTACATTAAAATAATCTGCCAAGACAACAAGATTATCTAATGTAATTTGCCTTTCACATAATAAATATCTTGATAACGTCGGTTGTGGGATTTCAACTTTTTTAGCCAACTCGCTTACTGTCATATCGCCCATTAACTCTTTAAGATTTTCAGATAAGCATTTCACATATTTACTCATATACTTATTTTATTCCAATTGGCATAAAATATTTTACTTATACCAATTGGTATGATATAATTGAAATTATGAAATCTTTCGCTTTTTTCGGTCATAGTATTTAAATTAAGTATGATTGACGGATGCGATATAAATTAACGAGAAATTGCAAATGACTTTAAAAGAATATTTAAAGCAACAAGCCCAAAAGGACGTTGAAAAACTTCTTACTGAAAATGATATTTTGATTTGCCGACAGCTTGCCGAAAGTGTAAGAATTGCAAATCAGAAAAAGGCTGAACAGGACGGCAAAAAAGATAATGCCGATAATAGCAAACCGCTCTCGGACAAGTAGTCCGAGAGCGGTTTGCATTGTTTGAAAGTACAACTCTTAAAAATTTAGTTTTTTAATTCCCTTATACAATACTTTTTGTTGGAATAGTCGTATCCGCCAGCCCATTCGCTTTTGGGCGTTTTTGCCCGCCTTTTAACCTGATAGGTTTTTCCGTTTTCGGAAATAAATGTGGTTTTGTCCGCTTTTTCACGGTTGGTTTTAATGTTGGTAATCTGTATATTGTTCAACGTATCGGAACCGTTCCGTGCTATGGGTTGAATATGGTCGAAGTCCCAGCCGTAAGCTGAATTCTCGTTTCTGTAATCACCTTTATGCATTTCGCGTTCTTCAAAATCCTTAGCAACGGTTTTGTTTCCGAATTGCTTTTCCCATTCTTTATTATTGTCAAGATTCATGGCTTTTCTCCTTAGTCGTCAAGTTCTTTGCCTCTGCTTAATTTTACAACGGCGGGGATAAACGTGAAGGGTGAAAGAAGCATACCTAAAAGGAAGAAGAATACAAGCGTTAAAAGGAAGAACAGTATTCTTATTACAAAGAATATTAGTTTAACTACAATGAGGAATATTATTCCGTCCAAATCCAGTGTAAATATGACGCCTATTCCGCCGAGCATTTTACCGCCGCACAGAACCACGTCTACAATAAATCCGTGCCAGAACAGCTGTGAAATAAAGGGGAAGAGGAAGAGTACAAGTATGCAGTAACCGCCTATTGCTTCGCCTATATCCGTGGGTTCCTGAATAAGACCTATAATAAGCAGTATAAGAAGAGCGCCGCATATCGCACCCGCGGTTATAAGTCCTCTGTTGCGCATACGCTTTACGCGGTCTTTTTCATACTTTTCATTCGCTTCTCTGTTCTTTCGCGCATCGTCCGCTGCCTTTATATCGTTTTTGATTTTTCTGTCGTGACACTCTTTACAAACAAGAGCGGGTGAAGTCTGTGCAATGTTGCTTTCGTCGTAAATGCTTTTACCGCACACCGTACATACACCTAATAATACGCGCGCGGGCTCGTAAGCGGGCGCTGCCGCTGTAACTGCGGTTTCCTGCGCCTGTTCGTTTTCGGGCAGTTTTCCGTCGTCAAAATAACTGAACGGGACGTTGAATATATGCGCTATCTCTCTCAACCGTTCAAGGTCGGGGAGTGATTCGTCGCGTTCCCATTTGGATACCGCCTGATATGTAACGTTAAGCTTTTCGCTTAACTCTGCTTGCGTCATACCCTGATTTTTTCTCAAGGTTGCAATTCTTGTGCCTACTGTCTCATTTTCCATAAGTTTCTCCTTAAGTTTAATGCACTAATTCCGGATTAGTTTACAATTAAATTATATCATCTCAACTGAAAATTGAAAATCTAATTGA
>JAIDSQ010000170.1 GCA_029061155.1 Clostridia bacterium | reverse complement strand
GCGCTCTCCGTCTCATTTCCTTTACTTGCGTTTTCGTAAGCCTACCGTCTTGATTGAATACGCCCGTACTCTTTTGTAAGTATTCCAGCATTGTATACTTCTTTGCTTCTTCGCCGTATATCTTTCCTTCAGTAGTTATGTACTTGTAGATATTATCTTCACCTGACATATCGAAGAAAGCACGTTCCTTTGCGTGGTTAGCTTTTTCCTCCGCCGTTGCGTTTTTCTTTAACCGATACGGCGTATATCCTATATCGAATATTACCGGTTGTGTTCCTATATATTATCCTCCCAATTTATAAACTTCTTCCTTTGAAAATGCAGTTCAAACTGCATTTTCTTAGCCTGCTTCCGTTTTTCCCAGTTTAGGTTACATTTTGCTTTCCTTTTGGTTGTAATTTTGCTTACCAACTTCCCCCTACTATTTCCTTTTGATGAGCTAAGATTTGATACAGACTTTTGCAATCTCTGTGTGCTGAATTGGGTAGTTCATAATCCAGCATTGTCCAGTCTATTCCTTCTGTTAAGTGCATACTTGATTTGTATATATCGTTCTTAACTTGCGGATTGTTTTTAAGAAAACCGTCCATTCCGATTGACGTTAAACCTTCAGGTTGAATTGCGTTTACTTGTTCTGTTGTTACAGGTATTCGCTCTGCTTTACCGCCTTTCTTTCCGATACTGCTTCTAACCTTTGAAAGCTCTAATTTGCGTTTTGCAAGTGTATAATACAAGTCCACAGGTGAAGGTAACTTACTCGGTTCTGCATTGTTCAGCGTATAGTTATATATCGCCTTTATATACTGTCCTGCTTGCTTATCTTCCATAAGTTCTACCGCTTCATAGAAATTACGATAAAAAGTAAAGTGTTTCATCTGCCTATTTGCGCGTACGATTTTATCTTTAATCTGCGCTTGCTTGTCCGCTTCAAGATAGTCTATTATGTTACCCCATAAAAACACTAACTTCTTATCCGTAAGTTCGTTTTGTTCTCCATCAGTAAACATATACTCACACATACAGCGTAATAATTTTCCACGTTCTTCGTCGTTCAGTACGTCCATTAATTCGGCGTACAAAGCATAAAATGTAAATTGTTTTAGTTGTTTTTGTTCCATTAATTCTCCTTATAAATTTATTTATTGCAACCGTTTAATGACAGCTTGCAAGTCGCTGATTATCTCATAAGCATCACCTCGCTTTTACAATTTTTGGGTAAATCTCCCATATTAACACAGTACCAAAATATTGTTGACGTGTACTGTCATATATACTTCAATTTTGTCTTACTTTGACGAAAATTTCTCATATAAAAATTGTCCCTACATATGGTAGCTCAATAACAAGGCTAAAAGTTGCACTTTTTCAAAACCTTTCACCAAACTTTCATTATTGCCGTTCAAGTGGTAGCTCAGTAGCAAGCCATTTTCGCAACCATTTTTCTAAAAAAATTTTACTCCTCACTATATAGCGGTTGAAATGGGCAAAAATTTCGGGTTTTCAAAATCTTTCACCAAACTTTCATTTTACATACAGAAAAGGAAGTTCCACACTCTGAACTTCCTTTCAATATTGTTATTAAGTTGTTTTGCTTTTTCACCTACATGATTTTATTTTGATAACTATATATCTAAAAAATCTTTCCTATACTTAACACCGAAGAGTTTAACAAGCTGCAACATATCTTCGTCTTTAATGGTGTTTTTGCGGGGAAGATGCGCCGTAAGCATATAAATCTGTGCAGCCTTTTCAACCGTTTCTATAAGTCCGAAAGTTTCGTCCATAGTCTTGCCCGCGCCGTAAATTCCGTGCATTGCCCAGACTACAAGGCGGAACTCCTCCATTTTCTTTGCGGTTGCCTTGCCTATCTCGTCAGTTCCACAGAGCATCCACGGAAGTATGCCAACACCGTCAGGAAATACAACTATACACTCGGTACACATTTCCCAAAGAGTGTGAGTGAACTTCTTTTCATCAAGCTCGTGTACGAAGTTCATTGCAAGTGTGTTTGTAGGATGTGAGTGCATTACTACTCTGTTTTCGGGATCAACCTTGAGTCTTGCCATGTGCGACATCAGGTGTGCGGGAAACTCGCTCGTAGGTCTGCCGCCGTCAGCAAAGCCCCATAACAGCTCAACGCCCTTTCCGTCCTTTGCTATTCTTACAATACCGAGATTGTTTTCGGGATCGTCCTGAACGTTCTTAAAATACTTGCCTGTTCCCGTAACGATAAATATTTTACCGATAAGCGGAGTTACGTCAAAGTCCGCCGCATTTACTCCCATTAAAGGTATTGTGCGGATAACGTTGTTTAAGTCGAGATATTCCGCAACTTCCTTTTCGTCAAGTAAATAACTGATATTTCCGCCGTTTCTTTCGTCCCAGCCTAAGCGGTACATATTGGCCGTGGTCTTGCACATTTCTTCAACAAACGGTGCGGCGGTAATATCTTTCAAAGAGCGGGATATATTTTTGCCCGCCTTTTTAATTTCGTCCATGAACCCCATTATACTCTCTCCTTTAATACTTCTTTTTCGTATTTTTTTATTTCGTTAAGATAATCTTCCGAAAGATTTTCTCTTTTTAAATATTCTTTCCAGACTGCGCCGAAGGGTAAATCCTTTACCTCTTCCTGTTTTACCATTAGAGTTGTAAAGTCTGCATTTTCCTGCAATTGTTTTAATTCACTGTGATTAATTAAAAGCGCGTATAACAATGCTTTCTGCATTGCTCTCTGTCCCGTTACCCAAGCGGATAATCTGTTTATGCTTGCGTCGAAATAATCAAGTCCGATTAAAACTTTTTCGGTTGCGTCGTTCCTTACAATTTCCTTTGCTATCTCTTTGAGTTCGTCCTCAAACAGTACAACGTGGTCGCTATCCCAACGAACGCCCCTTGTAACGTGTAAAGCAACTCTATCATAGAACGCCAAAAGTGCAGGAATTTTATCGCTTACGTACTCTAACGGGTGATAATGTCCGTTATCGAGCAAACAGCAAATATCGTTCTTTGCCGCATAGTTCTGATAGAATTCGTTACTGCCTACCGTGTAGCTTTCCACACCTATTCCAAACACCTTGCTTTCAACCGCAACGATAACTTTCTTTTTGTCGTACTTTACGGAAAGTATCTCGTCAAGGCTTTTCTTTAATCTAAGTCGCGGTGTTAATCTGTCTGCGGGTACGTCCTTGAAGCCGTCGGGTATCCATATATTGACAAGGCAATGGCTGTTCATTTCTGTTGCAAAGTATTCTGCAATCTTCAAACAAGTCTTGCAGTGTTCTACCCAAAACTTTCTTATATTCTCGTTGGGTGAAGATAAAGTCAGACCGTCCTTTACTTTATCGTGGCTAAACATTGTAGGATTAAAGTCAATTCCTTGCAAGCCGATTTCCTTTGCAAAATCAACCCAAGCCTTGAAATGTTTAGGCTCGTATTTATCCCTGTCAACGATTGCGCCGACTGCGTAGCTGGCATGTAAGTTCAAACGCTTCTTGCCCGGCATTAACGCAAACGCTTTTTTTATATCCGCTTTAAGCTCTTCAAAGTTTCTTGCTCTGCCGGGGTAATTGCCCGTTGTCTGAATACCGCCACTAAGCGAACCGCCACCGTCTAAACCGATTACGTCATCACCCTGCCAACAATGAATTGACACGGGAATATCTTTAAGTTTCGCTATTGCCGATTCGGTGTCTATGCCGTACTTCTCATATTCCTTTTTCGCAAGCTGATACATCATTTCACCTCGTTAATGTCAAAACTTCTCTTTATTATTTGTCTTGCTTCGTTCAAGTCTTTAAGCTCACATACGCCTATCATCTGCATAATAAGATTTCCTATTGCCGTTGCTTCGGTAGGTCCCGTTATAACTTTTTTACCCGTAGCTTTTGCGGTCATCTCATTCAGTAAACTATCCTGACTGCCGCCGCCGATAATATTTAGCATTTTATATTTCTTACCCGTATTACTTTCAAGCTCAGCTATTGCGTCCGCATAGCTTTTTGCAAGACTGTCGTAGATGACGCGCATTATGCTTGCCGAACTCAAACTCTTTCCAAGCGCTTTATTTATTTCGTCTATCATATTTTTAGGCGAAAGAAAACGGTTATCGTTTACGTCAATTATTCCGCAACTCTCTTTACATTTTGCCATTTGAGCAAGCGTTTCAAACGAGAGATTGCCGAGTTCCTTTTTAACGCTCTGAATGAGCCATAGCCCCATTATGTTCTTCTGATAACGAAAGTTAAAGTTTATACTGCCCTCGTTTGAATAGTTGGCGTTCTTGCTTTCTCCGTCTGTATGTGCTTCGTTCTGTTCTATGCCTAAAAGCGACCAAGTACCGCTCGATATGTAAGGGCTTTCTCTGTCAATCGGTGCAGCGAGAACTGCCGAAGCCGTATCGTGCGTAGCGGGTAAAATTACCGTTGCGCTATACCCTACTTCTTTTTGTATCTCTTCTGAAAGTTCACCTACGACAGTACCCGGCTGTGAGAGTTCGCCAAACAGCTTTTCGGGTAAACCGATTTTTTACATTATATCTTTATCCCAAGTATGTGTTATGGCATTTACCAAACCCGTACTTGTAGCGTTTGTGTATTCCTGTTTTTTTACACCCGTCAGACGGTAATTCAAATAATCGGGAAGCATTAACATACTTTCCGCTTCATTTATTTTTCCGCTCAGATTATCCGCATATAGCTGATAAATCGTATTAAATTGCTGAAACTGTATCCCCGTCTTTGAATAGAGTTCATTAAATGATATTATGAGGTGTACCTTTTCCGTAGCTTTCTCGGTACGGCTGTCCCTATAAGCGAATACGTCCCCTATTCGTTTTCCCTCTTT
>JAIDSQ010000017.1 GCA_029061155.1 Clostridia bacterium | reverse complement strand
GCTGCTTGCCGATATAAGCGAGGATACCGCCGTCAACGTAGAGAATGTGTCCGTTGACTGCGTTCGACGCGTCGGACGCAAGGAACACTGCGGGACCTGCAAGCTCGTCCGCCTCAAGCCATCTTCCTGCGGGAGTCTTTGCGATAATAAACGAATCGAAGGGATGGCGGCTGCCGTCAGGCTGTTTTTCACGTAAGGGTGCCGTCTGCGGAGTAGCAATGTAGCCGGGTCCGATACCGTTACACTGAATGTTGTATTCGCCGTATTCCGAGCAGATATTTCTCGTAAGCATCTTAAGTCCGCCCTTAGCTGCTGCATAAGCCGATACCGTTTCGCGTCCGAGCTCGGACATCATGGAACAGATATTTATAATCTTGCCGTGGCCTTTTTTAATCATGGAAGGAATAACGGCTTTCGACATAATGAAGGGTCCGTTGAGGTCGATGTCGATTACCTGTCTGAACTGCGCGGCAGTCATTTCGCACATGGGTATGCGCTTGATAATACCCGCATTGTTTACGAGAATATCGATAACGCCTACTTCTTTCTCAATGGTCTTAACCATTGCGTTAACGCCGTCCTCGTCTGTAACGTCGCAAACGTAGCCGTGAGCTTTAATACCAACTTCTTTATAGGCTGCAAGTCCCTTGTTTACAAGGTCCTGATTGATATCGTTGAACACGATAGTTGCGCCCGCTTTGGAAAGTCCGCATGCAATAGCAAAACCGATACCGTAAGACGCACCGGTTACAAGTGCGATTTTTCCGTCAAGTCTGAAATCCTTCATTTCCATAGAAAATAAATCCCCTTTAAATAAAATTTTATAAAATAAGTATAACACAAATATTTGATTTTGTACAGTCCCTATTGAGAAAATTTACCAATTAATTTATGAAAATGCGCCCTTAAAAACAGCAATTGACAATTTTCGCAAAATGCGGTATAATAGCAAAGATATATTCAGAGAAAATATTGCGGAGCTTAAAATGAAAATTTGCATATTCGGCGCGGCGAGCGACCATATTGACGGTATTTATTTCAAAGCGGTGGAGGAGCTTTCGGAACAGCTTGCTAAGCGCGGACACTCGCTTGTATTCGGAGGCGGCAAAACGGGACTTATGGGCGCGGCTGCACGCGGTTTCAAAAAAGGCGGCGGTTTTGTGCACGGAGTAATTCCTGAATTTTTCAAAGAAGAAAACGTAGAAGTGATTTTCGACGAATGTGACGAGCTTACTTATACGGACACTATGTCGGCGCGCAAGATGAAGATGGAAGAAGAGGCGGAGGCATTCATAATAGCCCCCGGAGGTATCGGCACGTTTGAAGAATTTTTTGAAGTGCTTACGCTAAAGCAGCTCGGCAGGCACAAAAAAGCAATGGTGCTTTTCAACGTCGACGGTTACTATGACGATTTGCAAAAATTCATGCAGACGGTAGCGGACAGAAAATTTCTCAATTTCAGATGTAACGAGTTGTATTCGGTTATATCCTCAACCGATGGCGTACTCGACTATCTCGAAAACTATGTAGAGAGCGCAACGCCGTGGCAGAAACTGAAAATAGGTGAATCATGATAAACGTAGCGTTCGTGTGTTTAGGCAACATTTGCCGTTCTCCTATGGCGGAGCTTATCTTTACCCAAATGGTAAAGGACAGAGAACTGACATCAAGTTTTCGCATAACTTCGTTCGGAACTTCGGACTGCGAAGAGGGCAACCCTATATATCCGCCCGCCAAGAAAACTTTGATAATGCATGGAATACCGGGCAATCATACGGCAAGACACATATCTTTAAAAGAAATAATAAACAACGACTACCTTCTCGTTATGGACAGCTCCAACCTTTTCGATATGTTGCGGCTGACTGGCGGAAAATTCGGCGAAAAGATAATTAAGCTGCGTTCGTTTACGCCCAACCCGCACGACGTAGCCGACCCGTGGTACACCCGCGATTTTGAAAAGGCGTACCGCGATATATATGAAGGCTGTGAATGTTTTCTGGAATATCTCTTAAAAGAAAAATCGCAAATGTTCGATTACGATAAAAGACATTAATAAAGTAATCGGTAATTTAACTGTAGAAAAGGAGGAAAGGGGGATGACGCTATCACTGTTAGCAATCTCTTTTGTTGAAATTTTGAAAAACGAATGGTTAGGGCTTATTGCCTCGGCATTCATTTTGGTATCTTTTTTAACGAGCAATCAGATTAAAACCCGCATTATCAATTCGGTGGGGTGTGTCGTATTCGTCGTATACGGGTTTCTTCTTCCGACTTATTCTACGGCATTTATGAATGGGGCTATGCTTGTGGTTCACGCCGTATTTTTAATCAAATACATGATAAAAAAGCGTAAAGAAAAGAAACCCGAAGAAGAAAAAGAAGAAGACAATAACGTACAGGAATGATTTCATTCTGCGATAAATAGAAAAAATAAAAAGCAAGGAAAATATTTTTCCTTGCTTTTTTGCATAATGTGATTTTTTATTTTCTTCCGAAAAGTTTCTTCTCGGAAGTTGCGGGCTGCCGTCTGTCCTTGCCGAGGAAGAAGAGGGCAAGCGTACCGGGACCGACGTGCGAACCTGTGCACATATCATAGTATTCTATAACCACGTCCTTTGCGCCGAGCTGTTTAAGCCTTTCCGCAAGCGCCTGCGCGTCGCCTTCGCAGTTGCAGTGTGTAATCGCTATCGTCTGATTTTCGGGTTCTATAACATTGTTAGTAAACTGATTTACAAGCTCGTCAATAGATTTTCTTCTGCCGCGTTCCTTGGAGTATACGGCAAGAGTGGCGGGGCAAGCGCCGTCAGCTTTAAGCATGGGCTTTATGTTGAGTATTGCGCCCGCAACCGCTAATATGGTGGAAACACGTCCGCTTTTTCTTAAATATTTTAAATCGTCTATGGTAACGTACGAATTAACTCTGTACTTATTGTCCTCAACCCATTTATAACATTCTTCCGCCGAACAACCGCTTTCGCGCTGCTTTGCGGCGTAATAGGCAACAAGCCCCTGACCGAGCGAGGCGTTTGCAGCGTCCGCAACGTAAACTTTTGCGTCGGGATATTTTTCAGAAAGAGCTTTGCGCGCCTTTTCAGCCTGCGCATAAGTTCCGCTTAAGGTTTGAGTAATAGTAATAAGCAGCGCGTCCCTTCCCTGTGAAAGCGAACCTTCCAAAGCCTCTTCAAACGCCGCCTGACTCACAAGCGAAGTTTTAATGTCGGCGTTATTTAACATATCCTCGTAAAACTTTTTAGCCGTTTCCGAAAAGGGAACGCCTTCTTCATAGCAAAGCCTCTCTTCACCGTTTACCGTGCAGGTAAAGGGGATAACTTTAATACCAGTTTCCTTAATCATACCTTCCGTAAGGTTTGCCGCGGAATCAACGTAAATATCGAAATTATTCATTATTACTCCTTATTAAGAAAAAGCAATTAAACGCCGTAATTTTATCTTCACTTTTATTATAATCCAAAACTGATTATTTACAACCTACAAACGGCACATTCGTGTCTACATAGTAATTTTACAACTCTACCGATAAAATTTCACACTCTACTCACAGTAGAGTTGCTATTTTGCTTGTATTTTTACGCACATTGTGCTACAATTTAGTTATGGACGAATTGAAAGAAACAATTTCAAAAAATCTTGTCGCACTCAGAACGGCGGCACATATGACGCAGCTCCAGCTTGCCGAAAAGCTGAACTATTCGGATAAAGCTGTTTCCAAATGGGAAAGGGGAGAGGCTATTCCCGATATCCGCGTACTTAAAAAGCTGTCTGAAATATACAATATTTCTGTCGACGACATAATAACAGACAGCGCGTCTTCCAAGGTTAAGCCCAAAATGCACACGGGTAAAAAGCGCCTTTTAATAACTTTACTGTCCGCGGGACTTGTGTGGTTTATAGCGACGGTAATTTTTATGATAGTCTTCTTTATACCCGACTCGGCGCAGTACGCATATCTCGTTTACGTGTGCGCGCCCTTTATATGCGCGATAGTTCTCACCGTCTTTTCGGCGATTTGGGGCAACTGGATAACCGACACTTTTGCCTGTTCGCTAATTGTCTGGACTGCGGCGGTAATATTCCGCGTATTCGTAACTACTTTTTCGAGTTTTGATAAAATTTATTTTATATATATCGTAGCGGCAGTATTTGAAGTTTTGATATTACTCTGGTTCCCGCTGCGAAAACTTTATAAACGCAAAAAATAGACAGGAGAAAGAATATGGACTTAAAAAAACTTGCCAAGGCTTTAATTCCCGACGACGATCTTCTTCCTATAGAAGAATATGAAAACATCTATCCCGAGCGCGAGCTCGCTCCCAAGGCGGAAGTAACCCGCCTTGCGCCTTCGCCCACGGGCTTTATTCATTTAGGTAATCTGTACGGGGGGCTTGCCGACGAGCGCTGCGCGCATACGACTAACGGCGTTTGCTATTTAAGAATAGAGGACACCGACGAAAAGAGGAAAGTAGAGGGCGCGGTGGAAAAAGTAATCAGTTCTCTCAAATATTTTAACGTCAACTTTGACGAGGGCGCGGAAATAGATTCTACTCTCAACGAATACGGACCTTACTACCAGCGCCAGCGCGTCAAGATTTACCGCGCGTTTGCAAAGGATTTAATCGAGCGCGGCTTTGCCTACCCCTGTTTTTGCAGTGAGGACGATTTGAACGCCCTGCGTGAAAAGCAGACGGCGGAAAAGCAGACGACGGGCTATTACGGAAAATACGCAAAGTGCAGAAATCTTTCCGAAGACGAAATTTATAAAAATCTTGCCGAGGGCAAAACATTTGTAATCAGATTGAAATCGCAGGGAAGTATTGAGAATAAATCGACTTTCCGCGACGCGATAAGAGGCGAAATTACCGTAACCGAAAACGATCAGGACGTGGTAATTTTAAAGTCGGACGGCATACCCACTTATCACTTCGCGCATGCAATCGACGACCACTTTATGCGTACAACGCTCGTTATACGCGGAGAGGAATGGCTTGCGACTCTGCCCGTCCATATTGAGCTGCATAAGGTGTTGGGCTTTAAATTACCGAGATACGCGCACACAAGCTCGCTTATGAAAATGGACGGCGAAACCAAGCGCAAGCTTTCAAAACGCAAGGACCCCGAACTTTCTCTGGACTATTACAGAAAGGCGGGTTACTTTCCCAGGGCGGTAGTGAAATATCTTATGACCCTTTTGAATTCGGACTTCGAGGAATGGTCGCTTAAAAACCCGACGGCGGACTACCGCGACTTCAAATTCAGAATCGAAAAGATGAGCCGCAGCGGCGCGCTCTTCGATCTGAATAAGCTGAACGATGTTTCGCGCACGGAAATTTCCCTTATGTCCGCAGAGGAGTGCTTTGAGTTTTTAAACGGCTGGGTGCAGGACTTCGGCACGGACGCCGACAAGGCGCATTTTGCCGACAAGGCGTATATAATAAAAGTGCTTGAACTCATTATGGGCGTCGGCGGTAAGAAGAGAAGAAAGGATATTGAGCGCGCCGAACAGGGCGTAAGACTTATCGATTATTTCTTCGACGACACGTTCAGCCCCGAATATTCGTACAGATACGGCACGGAAATCGTAAACACGGTGCTCGGCGAATTTATAAAGGTATACGACCCTGCGGACGACAATTCCGCATGGTTTGCAAAAGTAAAGGCAATAGCTCCCCTCGTGGGCTTTGCAAGCGAAATGAGCGAATACAAAAAAGCGCCCGAAAACTTCAAAGGCAACGTCTCCGACGTTGCGGAGATACTGCGTATCGCAGTAACGGGTATGCCCAATTCGCCAGACTTATGTACAATTATGCACATTCTCGGCAAAGAACGCACGCTTGCGCGTCTTAAAGGCGGAATGATTAAATAAAACAGGAGAATTCAATGCTTGAATTAAGGGACATTAAAAAGGATTATGCGGTTGCCGGCGGCGCCGTCCACGCACTTAAAGGTATAAGCTTAAATTTCCGTAAAAACGAATTTGTATCCATACTCGGCGCGTCGGGCTGCGGTAAAACAACGCTTTTAAACATTATAGGCGGACTTGACAAGTACACCTCGGGCGACCTTTTAATCAACGGCGTAAGTACCAAGCAGTACGGCGACAGGGACTGGGACACGTACAGAAACCATTCTATAGGTTTCATATTCCAGAGTTACCACCTTATTCCCCACCAGACGATATTACAGAATGTGGAGCTTGCCCTCACCATATCGGGCGTAGACAGGGAAGAACGCCGCCGCCGCGCAATAGAGGCGCTGGACAAAGTGGGGCTTAAAGACAGAATACATAACCGCCCCAATCAGCTTTCCGGCGGTCAGGCGCAGAGGGTTGCAATCGCCCGCGCCCTTATCAACGACCCCGAAATAGTGCTCGCCGACGAACCCACTGGCGCGCTCGATTCCAAGACAAGCGTTCAGATAATGGAGCTTTTAAAGGAAATTTCCAAAGACCGCCTTGTTATCATGGTAACGCACAATCCCGAGCTTGCCGAACAGTACTCCACGCGAATTATAAGGCTTTTGGACGGACTTGTAACAGACGACAGTATGCCCTACGACGGCGCGGAGCCGCCGCTGCAAATCGAACGGCACGCTACAAACAAAGGCAAGAAAAAGCGCTCATCAATGTCGTTCGGAATGGCGTTTATGCTATCTTTAAAAAACCTGCTTTCCAAGATGCGGCGTACGACTATGGTCGCCGTTGCGGGCAGTATAGGTATAATAGGCGTATCGATGGTTCTTGCCATATCCTCGGGCGTTCAGGGCTATATAAAGAGTATGGAAGACGATATGCTGTCCGGCTATCCGTTGACTATTACCGAAACCGCGCTTGACTTTGACGCGCTGATGGACTTTTCCGCAGGAAAGACAGTGGATATAACCAAGCTGCAGGACGGAAAAATTTACGTTGATTCCCTTCTGGAAACTTTAATGGGAATGGACAGTTCCATGACCACTAACAAGATAGACAGAAACTATATCTCGTATGTGGACGCTATGCCAAAGGAATACTACAACGCCCTTCAGTACGGTTACGGTTTCAACCTTGCAAACAATATTTACACCGACTTTAAAATTACAGACAAGGATATCCCCGCAGAGGCGGACGCAAGCGGTAATTATTCCATAACGGCAATCCGCCAGATGTACACTTCGGTATTACTGCGTGTACCCGATTATGCTCAGTATACCGCAATGATATCTTCCGCGGGTTCTTTCCATGAAATACCTGACAATTATAGCTACATTATGTCGCAGTACGACATACTTGCAACGGACGGCGGAAAGACCGAAAAGCTTACGGAAAACGAACTTAAAGACATATTCGAGAACAAGGAAAGCCTTATAATCGTAGTTGACGACAAGCAGATAGACGACATAACGCTCGGTCAGTTTGGCTACTTCACGCAGGAAGAATTTCTTAACTTTGCGTACAGGGCGCAGATAGAAAACGGAAAAACGAGCGACGACTACGAACAGGGCGTAATTCAGAGCTATCTTGACGGCAAAAATTACGACTTCTTCGTAGGCGAAAACGCCAAAACGTTTACCTGGTATCCAAACGACAGCATTTACACTCTTAAAGAAGACGGCGACGTATTCTACACCATAAACACGGACGACAGGGAACACCCTATCCCCATGAACATAACAGAATACGTCACATACAAATACAACCATAGCAGTGAAAATATTTCAAAGACGGGCGCGGTGCCTTTAAAGGTTAAGGCGATACTTCAGAAGAAGGAAGGAATTTCCTACGGCTGTTTAAGCTCGGGCATTTATTACACCAACGAACTTACTAAGCATATGCTTGAAACTTCCAAAACAAGCAGCGTAGCAAAATACGTGAAAGAAAACGGAAGTGCGATGATTCCCTTCAACTACGAGTTCAGCTATTTCGAGGATAAAGAATTCCACAAGAGCGAAATGCTTGTTGCCCCGTACATTCCAAACACAGGCTTTGTTAAACCCGCGTCTGGTATGATGTCAATGATGATGGGCGGCGCTACGGACAGGATGAGTTTATCAGCACTCGGCGGCGACGACCTTCCCGTTTCTGTCAGCATTTATCCACTGAACTTTGACAGTAAGGATCTGATTACCGAATACCTTGACAAGTGGAACGACGCCTGCGAGAGCGATGGCGGAGTGCTTGAATTTACGGACGCGGACGGAAACACCGTAAAGTATGAAAACCTTTCCGACGTGGACGTAGTCAAATATACCGACACCGTAGGGCTTATCATAATGATGGTCAACACAATGATACAGATGATAACAATCGCACTTGTTGCGTTTACCGCGCTGTCGCTTGTGGTTTCGACCGTAATGGTAGGCATTATAACTTACGTTTCCGTAGTCGAAAGAATAAAGGAAATAGGCATACTGCGTTCGGTCGGCGCAAGAAAGAAAGATATTAAACGCCTGTTCATTGCCGAAACGTTTATAATAGGGCTCTCCGCAGGCTTGGTGGGCATTGCCGTAACGTACATACTGTCGTTTATCATAAATATGATAGTCGGCGCTTTGGCGGGCATATACACAATAGCCTCGCTCCCTGTAGGCACGGCGTTCATAATGGTACTGGTAAGCGTAATTCTGACGCTCATTTCGGGCTTAATCCCCGCGTCTGCCGCGGCTAAAAAAGACCCCGTTGTCGCACTCCGCACAGAATAAGATGTTTGAAAAGTAAAAACTTTGTTCATAATATGATTATGAAAAAGTCATATATATTAGCATTTGTTTTACTTTTATCTTGCTTTGTAGCACTGTTTGCAGGCTGTTCGGAAAAGACTTATAACGGCGAATATTCTTACACGCAGTACGGTACAAACTACGGCGTAAAGGTCGCCGTAACGGTTGACGAGGACAACGAGATTGAGAAAGTCAGAATACTCGGTTCCGACTACGTCGAAGTGTCCGAGCCTTCGGGCAACTGGACTCAGGAAAATTACGACAACTGGAAGAACAACGTTTCCTCTCTCTTAAAGGAGTACGAGGGCAAAAAGGTTTCCGAAATTCTTGCAATGAAGGTCGCAACCAAGGATAAAGCGCCTCTTTCCAAGGATGACGACGGCTTTACGGCATACGACAGCGACCTGTTGATATCGGGCGCAACACTGGGCAGCGGCAGACTTCTGCTTGCCGTGCAGGACGCGCTCAAAGATTTAAAATAAAAATTGCGCCCGCCGATAAGGCGGGCGCAAATTATGTGTTGCAATTTCTTCTTTCGGGGTATATAATTAAACTATGAAAAAGCTGTGTGCGTCGCTTTGCGCTATTTTGTCAGGCTTAATATTACTGTCTGGCTGTAATACCAAAACTTACAACGTGTATTCCAATATTCCTCACGACTGGACAAAACCGTCGCTTAAAAACTACATATTAAAAGAGGATGTGCTTTCCGTACAGCCCAATATGCCGGAGGCTAAATTCGTGCTCGAAGGAAACTATAAGTCCGTAGGCAAAACCTTTTACAATATAATGACGTCCGACGCCAATATCGTCATTTCCGACGACTTTACAAACAAGGCTCAGGCGGAGCAAAAATTTTCTTCGTTCCTCGCGGACGCGGAACAAATTCTGAAGGGCGCAGAGGGCAGCCTTTCAATAAGCGTGGAAGGTTCGGCGGTTTACAATTTCAATAACGCCGATGCGGGCGCAACAATAAAAATAGACAAAACCGCGTATGAAGTGTTAGATATAGCGCTTAATATGCACGAATTTACGCAGGGCTATTACAACCCCGCAATATATTACAATGTTGAAATGTACGGCTTTCACGAGGACGCAAAGAAACCCCAAGCAAAGTCAGAACTTCCTTCCGACGAAAAGGTACAAGCCTTTGCGGAGCTTTCCTCGCACTTTTCCGAAGTTAAGCTTATAGAAGATGACGGGGAATATTACGTTAAGAAACCTTCCGCAGTTTGCACCTTTGAAGGTCAGACTTATTCAATGAAGTTGGACCTCGGCGGAATAGGCAAGGGCTACTGCGCCGATTTGATAAGTGCTTTAATGGATAGTTACGGCTACGAGTACGGCTATTTCGATTTCGGCTCGAGCAGTATGGTGTGTAAAAACCACTATAAACAAGGCGACTACAAAATAGGTTTCCGCGATCCGCGCTCGAAGTCGGCGCAAGCCTATTTTGAAGTGTTTGTAAACAACAAAGCCGTGTCTACAAGTGCGGACGACGTAAAGTACTACGAGATTGACGGGGTCAGGTATTGCCACATTTTCAACCCGACCACGGGCAAGCCTGTTGACAGCGAAATAATGTCCGCAAGCATAGCGGGGCTATCCGCAGCCAAGGGCGATGCGCTTACAACGGCAATTATGGCAATGGGCAAACAAAAGGCGGTGGAGTTCGTAAATACCAAGCTGAACGACGCAATAGTCGTTTTCTGCTGTGACGAATGATAAAGGGGATAATATGTCGCTGAAAAAAATACAACAGGTAAAGCGCGGTAAAGCGTTCGTAATATGGGATATTCTCATTTATGGCGTTATAATTACCGTTATAGGCGCGATACTTCTTGCCGTATTCCTCACGCGCGACACAAGCCCCTTAAAGGGCGTAAGAATAAGCGTAGAGGACTTAGTCGTGTATGAATACAACTTTGAAAGCGGGGACGAAAAATTAAACGAAACGTATGTTGAAAAGTCGGACGACGGCAAAATAAAGGTAACGTCGAAATACGGCTATAACGTAATAGAAATAAATAAAAACGGCAGTGTAAAAGTAACTGATGCCAACTGCGGAAAGCTCGACTGCGTATACACGGGCGAGCTTAAAGACAATAGCGGAATAATCTACTGTTCTCCGCACAAGCTCAAAATAGTGCCGTATGGTTTCGACATCGACGACGGAAACATAATAATGTAAACATTCCATAAACCGCGTATCTAAATAATCACAAATAAAAAAGGGTGTGCAAAGCGCATTTCCCATAGGAAATTAAAAAACAAACGATGATAAAAAGCTCCCGAACATTTTTGTCCGAGAGCTTTTTTGCTACACGTCATTAAGTAAGTTAAATTGAAATTTAACTTATAAAGTTTAATAAATTTGTTTACTGATATTATTCAACCGCCAATCACTTTATACAGTTTTTCAAAACAGTCTTTGCTGTCGCAAGGATAGTCCGGCATAACGTATTCATCGGGGTTGGTACTGTCTATTCTGTACCATTTTTTGGTAGAAATTTGTACGTACAATCCTGTATTCGGCAGATAGAAATACGTTATATCGCCGTAGCTGTTTACAGCGTTAGCCGGCGGTTCGCCTACTACTTTGCCCAAATTATTATCCTGTATCATCATTGCAAAATCCATTGCCGCCGAAAAAGAATCGTAATCGGTAAGTATGTAGACGTTTCCGTCAAACAGTAAATTTTTGTACTGATTATTGGATATTTTTTCAGGACTGCTGTGAAATTCATAAAAGCCCAAACGCCAATCACACGGACAGTCATAATAGCTGTCAACGGGAAGATATTTTATAAATTCGTTGCCCACCAAAGAGTTGCCGCCGCCGTTTCCGCGCAAATCAACCGCTACGCTTTGAATATTCTTTTGCGTGACTTCGGTAAACATTGCTTTTACGCAATCTATATAAGTCTGATTGTAAATACACTCCGTAAGCGTAAGTACGGCAAGGTTCTTTTGCTCGTCAATATCGTAATACACAAAGTCTTTGGGTTCGCTCGGCGTGTAGTATTGGTTGTGAATTTTCTCGTACTCGTCCCAACTTACGAAGTCGCTTGCGGCGTAGGTTTCCACCACTTCGTTGTCGCCGTCAGACCACGTATAAGTAAACGGCTCCGAATAGCCCAGGAAATCAAGAGTGGCAAGACTGCCTAAATCAATAGTAATAATGTTTTCCGTTTCGTAACAGTAATAGGGTTTTGCGTCCTCATAGATTTGCTTTACCGTTTTACCGTTGATTGCAGCTACGTCGTAGCCTTGACTTTGCTTTTGCGGGATAGCTTTTAAGTAAGCATCGCCGAGATAGCTGTTATATGTCGAAGTGTGCGCGTCGCCCATAAGATGCAAAACCGACTGTATTTCGCGCCGCAGATCGTTTACGGTAATTTTATCTTTGTCCTGCAATCTTTCCAAAGCGGCATTGTAAGCGGTTTTGATTTCTTCCGTCAGTCCGTTCTTAAACATAGGGTGCGTTCTTTCAAGATGCTTTTTAAGTGCATTAAAATCCTCTTTGGCGGCTTTATACGAAATAACCTCATCATAGTTCAGCATTACGCCGTTGTACCTTTTGAAAGCATACGAATTCCAATACGGAATCATATACGGTAAAAACGAACAGATAATGGCTACAAATCCGAATACTATCGGAAGAACTATTTTCGTAACGAGTTTGGTTTTGAAAATAATAAGATAAGCAACCAAACCGCCGCAAAATAATACGCTCAGAAGAACAGTTACCCATTCGGGGAAATCAGCGCAAAATATATTTATAGGAATAAGGGCAAAGGTCATGACAGCCAATAAGCTAAGAATAGATATACTTATTATTTTTATCGCCTTTCGATTGTCTGCAAATTTCATAATACACTCCGTTAAATTGCTTTTTATCGTACAGTAATTATATCATATCATATACAAAATAACAAGCAAACAGTAGGGTGCATATCGTCAAGAATAAGGTAGTTTATACACTTATTGCACTTAGTTGCATAAGTTGCGTTTGTCTTTGGGGGGGGACCACACGACAAAACAATGGAAAAGGCGTAGCTTACGCCACGCCTTAATATATACCGCATTGTAGCAATCCATACGGGAACTACGGCAACGCAGACCATTTTTAAATATTTTTACTTCTGTTCGGGAGTTTCTTCGGCGGTGACCTTACGGCTAATTATAATTTTCCTCGGACACTTTTCAACGCAGGTAAGACAGCCCGTGCACTTTGTATAATCGAATACAGGCAAGTTGTCCTTCATTGTAATTGCGCCGTGCGGGCATACCTTAGCGCATACGCCGCAGCCTATACAGCCGACCTTGCACACCGCGGTAACTTCTTTAAGCTTACACTTTGAAGAGCAGGCAACGTACACAGGCGCGGAGGCGGGTATTCTGTCAATAATCTTTTTGGGACAGGTGGAAATGCACGCACCGCAGGATATGCACCTGTCGGGGTCTACGTGCGCAAGCCTGTCTGTAACTTCTATTGCGTTTTCGGGGCATACGGCTTTGCAGTCGCCGCAGCCTAAACAAGCGTAGGAACACATCTTGTTTCCGCCGAGCAGGGAGTTGTTTGCAGCGCAGGTGGGGTTGCCTTTGTATTCAAACTTCTGTCCGCAGTTCTCGTTGCCGCCGTTGCAGTGAACGACCGCTACCGTAGGTTCTTCGTCTTTGAGTTCGATACCCAAAAGCTTAGCAATCTCGGCTTTCTTTTCGGGTGAAGTCACGTGGCAGTCGCTCAGGTTCCCTTCTCCCGAGGCAAGCTTGCTTGCAAAGCCGGAGCAGCCCGAACAACCGCACCCGCCGCAGTTAGCGCCCGCAAGGTTGTTTAAAATGTTAGTAATTTTCTCGTCAACGTTTACTTTAAAAACTTTGCCGACGACAAGTATAAGTATTCCGATAAGCAGTGCCGTGCCCGCAAAAATGCCGGCGACAATGCCCACCGTTATCCACGTTTGGGAAGTTATAGCAAGTAAATTCATTTTCTTTCCTCCTTAAATCGTGATGTAGGTGAACACCATAAACGCCATACATATAAAGCTTGCAGTAACCATGGCAATGGGGAAACCCGACACCGCTTTGGGCAGTTTATAGCAGTTAAGCCTTTCGCGCATACCGCTCATAATAATCATAACAAGCGTAAATCCGAGCCCCGCAAACAGCGCATACAGTACAGCCCAGCCTACGTTCATTGACGCCGCGCCGATAATGTTCGACATATCTCCTATAACAAGTTCGGTAACGCCGAGCACCGCGCAGTTGGTGGTAATAAGGGGCAGATAAATTCCCATTGCGCCGTAAAGGGAGGGGGAGAGTTTCTGAATAATTTTTTCAAGCATCTGCACAAGCGAGGCGATTATAAAGATAAAGAATATAATTTCCAGAAACTCAATGTGCAGAGGAATCATTACATAGGTGTAAATAGGATAGGTGACAAGCGTGGCTAAAACCATAACCAGCGTTACCGCAATACCCATACCGACCGCGGAAGAAGTCTTTTTTGAAACTCCGAGGAAGGGGCAAATACCGTAAGTTTTTGCCGTGATAAAGTTATTTGTAAGCACAGCCGCAAGAACTATGGCAATAAAAGTACCCATAATTTAAACTTCCTCCTTTAACAGATTTTCACGCGCAAGCTTGTTTGCCTTAACGCGCCTCGACCTCTCGAAACCGTCAATTATATACACGAACACCGCAATGCTCAGTCCGTAGATTATGAACGAGCCCGCAGGGGAGGAGAACATACCTATCTTGAAGTTCCAAAGGTGCAGACCGAAGAGAGAGCCTTTACCCAAAATTTCGCATATAATACCCATTGCAGTAAGCGCAAGCGTGAATCCGAACCCGTTTGCAAGTCCGTCCACAGCAGACTCTAAAACATTGTGCTTGTTGGCAAAAGCCTCGGCTCTGCCGAGTATTATGCAGTTAACAACAATCAGCGCAAGGAACCCGCCCAGACTGTCGTACAAATCGGGTACGAAATATTCGAGGAACATTCTCGCAAAGGTAACGAGGGTAGCTATAATTACGATATAGCAGGGTATACGCACTTCGTTTGGTATAACCTTTCTCAAAAGCGAAATTAAAATATTGCTTAAGGTAAGTATTACAACAACCGTAAGTCCCATGCCCGCCGCGCTCATTGCCGAGTTTATAAGTCCGAGGGTGGGGCAGGTACCGAGTACAAGCATTAAAGTAGGGTTCTGAAAAATAAGCCCGTCAAGCGTAATCTTTTTATACTTGTTCATTATGCTTTTCCTCCTTTGAGAATATTGTTGACAAAACCTACCGCACCGTTTACCGCGTTGTCTATCGCGGTAGACGACTTCGACGCGCCCGAAGTTTTGAATCCGTTATCAATCGTGTATTCAAAACCTTCGGTATAGGGAGTTTCGGCAAACTTGTCTAAATAGTTAATATCGCCGAGGAACGTTTCGCCGTCGCTCGTTTCGATTATAACTTTGTCAACCTTGGAAATTTTACTGTCCTCGGCGTCCACAAGCACCCAGCAGGTAACCGTTCCGCCGAAACCGCCTTTTCCCTTTGACTTAATAAGGTAGTCTCCGTTTTCGTCTTTGTATGCTTCAACAATCGTTGCATTTTCGTTTTCGTAACCTTCCGTCGGTAAGACGTCAACCGCAACCTTTTCACCGTAAATTTTACTCAGCGCGCGGCTAAGTCTTTCTTCATCGGTTACTTCAAGAAATCCGTATGCAATCGTAAGGAAAACTCCGCATATAAGCAGTATGCAAAGAAGAGTGACAAGACACTTGAAAGTCGTGCTTTTGAAAAATTGTTTTGCAGACATTTATTTTTCCTCCTTTGCTTTTTTCTCTTTCTTGTAGCCGAAGGGGCGGGGTCTTATATATTTGTCTATAAGCGGAACAAACAAGTTCATAATAAGTATTACAAACGACACCGTTTCAAGCTGTGTTAAGCACCTCAGCACCGCAACAAGCACGGCGCCTGCTATATAGTAAACAAGCTGACCCCATCTCGACTTGGGTGAAGTTACATAGTCGGGGAACATAAACACCGCCGCAAACATAACGCCGCCCGACAGAATGTGAGGGAGGAAGAGGGATATGTCGAATTTATATCCGCCCTCGAACATAAAGCCCGAGCAAAGCACGGCAACAAACCCGAACACTGCAATGAACAATAAGGGCTGCCACCATTTAATAACCTGTCTTGCACTGAGGTATATAAACCCTGCAATAACCGCAATCTTGCACGTTTCGCCTATACAACCTTTAACACCCGTGCCGAGTAACAAATCGAGCGGGGAAAGCGTAGTATGGGGATTAGCGCCTAAAAGCGTTGAAAGGTTGGTTGCGCCGCTTAAAAGATAGCCGTCGCCGAGGTTAGCGAAATTCGCCGCACCGTAGCTTGCCAGCGTAGCCGAAAAGCTTAAAAACATAAATATACGCGCCGCGGCGGCAGGGTTGACAAGGTTTTTACCCGTTCCGCCGAACAGCATTTTAACAAGCGCAATCGCAAATATACTGCCTATTATAATTTCGTACCACTTAACCGATACGGGAAGAATAAGTGCAAGTATAAGCCCCGTTACAACGGAAGTCAGATCAAACTGTTTAAGCCACTTTTTACATACAAGCTTTGCGTCTTTGCACTTGTTCGCAAATCCTTTATTAAGTATAAAGTAATAAACGAACTCCGTCGCAACGCACGCGGCAACCGCCACAAGTTCAACCATAACGGCAAGCGCGCCGAAGAAGACTATACCCGCAATCGCACAGGGCAGCAGCGCAATAGCTACGTCCAGCATAATCCCGCGCGTAGTCTTTTTGGACTTAACGTGGGGGGGAGTGGAAATTACAACCGTATTATCCATTTTTCTTCTCCTCCTTTTCGGTAGTGCGGTCAACGGTAGGGGGAACGTAAGGCGCGCTTCTGCCCTTCTGGTCGGGCGTCCTCACCGCAGGCGCGTTAGGCGCAACCTTGGCCCTTACGTAAGCCTTCGTCTTTCTGATTGCCTGAATTAAGGGGCGTTTGGCGGGGCAGATATATTCGCACGCACCGCACTCTATACAGGACATAGTCTGTCCGTATTTCAAAGCAGACTCGAAGTCGCCCGCCGCCGAATAGAACGCCGTATTCATAGGCATTAAGTGCATGGGGCAAACGTCCGCGCACTTTCCGCAGTTAAGGCAGGGGGTAGGTTCTTCAGCCGCCGCCTCATCCGCAGTCATTAACAAAATACCCGAAGTAGTCTTGTGCGTATACACGTCGTAGCTTGCAAGCGCCACGCCCGTCATAGGCCCGCCCTGAATAACTTTTCTTGGCGCAACAAGCTCGCCTCCGCAATAGTCTATTATCGTCTGAACGGGAGTACCCACCTTAACGCGTAAATTTTTAGGCTTGTTAACCGCCATGCCCGAAACGGTAAGCACTCTTTCATACAGCGGTTTGCCGAGTTCGACAGCCTCGTATACGGCGTAGCACGTAGCCACGTTGTGGACTACCGTACCGGCGTCGGCAGGCAGCTTGCCCATCCCGACTTTTCTGCCTGTAGTTACGTATATAAGCTGTTTTTCACCGCCCATAGGATATTTCTTTTTAAGTATAACGGGCTGAATATCGTCGTACTTTTCAAACGCCGTGATACATTCGGGTTTGTTCGCCTCGATACCTATTTTGATATTCGTAACGCCCAAAGCCTTTGCGATATATCTTGCACCCTTGACGATTTCGTCCGTGTGATCAAGCATAAGCCTATGGTCGCAGGTAAGGTAGGGTTCGCATTCCGCGCCGTTTAAAATAAGCGTGTCGACAGGCGTGCGGGGTGAATCCTTGACCGCCGCGGGGAAACCTGCGCCGCCAAGACCTACAATGCCTGCGTCCTTAATTCTTGCCTTTATGTCGTCGGGCGAAGGGTCGGCAAGAGGAGGAAGATAACACTTTTCGTCCTTGCCGTTTGCCTTAATGAAAATAAACTTTTCAATTGCCCCGCCTGCGCCCTGAACGTCTTTAATTTCCGTTACCACACCCGAAACGCTTGAAAAAACGTCCGAGGAAATGGGACCCGCCGCGCGCGCTATAACTTCGCCTTCCTTGACTTCCTGCCCGGCCTCAACAATCGGTTCGGCAGGTCTGCCCAAAGACTGCGAAGTTGAAATAGCAACCGTATCGGGTGCGGGTAATACTTCGATAGCCGCGCTTGACGATAGGCTTTTCATATCGTGCGGATGAACGCCGCCAAAGTAGTATTTTCCTTTTACTGCTTTCAACTTTTTTTCTCCTTGTCATTATAATTATGTTTTTGACTTCCGTCGGAAGATAAAACCTGTTTAACGCCCGAAACCCTTTCAAAGAGGGACAGAGGCACTTTTTTAAACGTAAGCATGATAACTCCGCCCACAATCGCGCCCGAAAGAATACCGAGCAGCATTAAATAGGGCAGGTTAACAAACATATTAGTAGTGCCCGATAATATGACGAACACAACGTTTTGCGTAATATTGTGCGCAACTGCGGCGCATATGCTGACCGCCATAACGGAAACGCGCGGGAATACGGTATACATCAGAATGGAAGAAACCGCCATAGAAACCACGCCGCCTGTAAAACTGTATAAAAGCGCGGAAACGTTCCCTGCAAATACCGCGCCGAGGCAGGTTCTTAAAAGTACTACTAAAAAAGCCTCCGCGGGGGAATACATAATAAGCGCCGCAAACGAAAATATATTTGCAAGCCCCATTCTCGCACCGGGAATAAACATCGGCGGGAACTGATTTTCTATGATAAAGGCAATTAAACCGAGCGCCGTAAAAAGCGCAAGTACGGCTGCTTTTTTAGCCGTTAATAAGCCTTTTTTCATACCTTATCTCGTTAAATATCATACTCAATTGATTATACACTAAAAAGTGTAAATAGTAAATAAAAAATGTAAAATATTTTAAAAAAGTTTTTCAAACTGACATTTTTTCGACACGTATTGACAATTTAAAACAAAACATATATAATTAATAAATGTAATATAAAATCAGTATATAAAAGGAGAAGGTATTTAATGGAACTTAAATACACGCGTAAAAACGTTTACAAAGAGGCTGACGGCAACGAGCTTGAAAGAATTTACGAATTTGCCGAAGGCTACAAAAAATTCCTTGACAATTCCAAGACCGAAAGAGACGCATCGTTGCAGGCAAAACTGCTTGCCGAACAAAACGGCTTTAAGCCCTTCAGCTTTTCAGAAAAGCTCAAAGCGGGCGACAAGCGTTACTTTCTGAACAGGGATAAAAACATTTTCTTAATCAGTGTCGGTACCGAGGACGTGGCAAAGGACGGCGTCCGCATCATGGTTGCACACGTCGACTCGCCGAGGCTCGATTTAAAGCCCAACCCCATGTTCGAGGACTGCGGACTTTGCTACCTCAAAACGCATTATTACGGCGGAATTAAAAAGTACCAGTGGACGGCGCTGCCTTTGGCTCTTCACGGCGTAGTTATGTTGAGGGGCGGCGAGAGAAGGGAAATCTGCGTGGGCGAGGACGAAAACGACCCTATATTCTATATAACCGACCTTCTTCCCCATCTCGGCGGCGAGCAGGCGCAAAAGACTTTGGGTAAGGCAATCGACGCCGAAAGCCTGAACGCCGTAATCGGCGGACTTCCCGCAGTGGACGACGAGGAAGAGAAGGAGTGCGTAAAGACGGCTGTTTTAAAGCTCCTCAATAAAAAATACGGCATAACCGAAGTCGATTTCCAGTGTTCGGAACTCTGCTTTGTTCCCGCAGGCAAGGCGCGCGACGTAGGCTTTGACGGAGCGCTTATTTCGGCTTACGGCCACGACGACAAGGTGTGCGCTTATCCCGAAATGAAGGCAATATTCGACTACAATTCACCCCATACTGTACTTGCAGTATTTGCCGACAAAGAAGAGGTGGGCAGCGACGGCACAACGGGTATGCAGAGTAAAGTTATATCCGACGTTATCGAAACAATCGCGTCTTCGTTCGGCGCAAACCCCATTGAAGTAAGATACAATTCAAAGTGCATTTCGGCGGACGTTACGGCGGGCTACGACCCCGCATACAGCTCGGTATATGAAAAGCGCAACACAACGTTCATCTCTTGCGGCGCGGCAATTTCCAAGTACACCGGTGCGCGCGGTAAGTCTTCATCAAACGACGCCTCGGCTGAATATATGGGCTTTATCCGCGACATTCTCGATGATAACGGCGTATTCTGGCAGACCGGCGAGCTTGGCGCGGTGGACGCAGGCGGCGGCGGTACGGTTGCGAAATATATCGCAAACCTCGGCATAGACACCGTAGACGTAGGCGTTCCCGTTCTCTCAATGCACGCCCCTTACGAACTCATCTCCAAAGCCGACGTTTACTCACTGTACAAAGCATGCTTGGCGTTTATAAAATAAGTGTAAAATAAAACGGGTTCCGCAAATTTGCGGAACCCGTTTTTTGTCGTGTAATATTTTTAACGTATTGTTAAGGATAATATTTCATAAGTCAGCGAATTTAACACAAGTATTGCATTATCCGAATAACAATAAATGTAATTACCGTTAACCTCAATTTTAATGGAGGATTTTATTATATTAATGCAATGTATGAAGAAATCCTGATTTTCGGATAGCTTTATCTTTTTTCTTATCTTCTTTTCCGTCTTAGGATTAACATTGAATTGATTATCATTCGACAACAAATTATTACGTAGTTCTTCGGTTTTGATATTCTCCATTTCGCGCAATATATCCTTTGCTGTTTGCAGTGAGCGGAACGGGACGTAAAGTCGGTAGTTTGACGACGGCAATGCAAAGTGTGCCTCAATTCCGTTTCCGTACGGCAAAGCCGAGCACGAAATTTCGTATTCGTTAAACATATAAATCAAGTTTTCATAGTTTGATGAGGTGGTTTGGGTTAAAAGGCAATAATCGTCATCCTGTACATTGCGAAATTTTTTGGTGCCGCATAACGGACAACGCTCTTGGTTAAAAGCTAAATAGCAATTTTCACAATAGTTCATAGAACCTCTGAATTAAAAATTTACCCGCGCAATGCGCGGGCTTTTAAATTTTATGAGTGGTTATCTCCTCGGTATAAAGCTGTAAACGTTCTTAATTTGTTTTCTTACAAACATTCCGTATTTCTTACTGCCCGATTCAAACAGAACGTAAATTCTGTCGCTCGCCACGCTGTTAGAGGCGGTTGGGGTAAGCGTACACATTCCTTCGGACATAGAAGGTATCGAGTAGTCGTTTACAAACATTTCGCTGTCGTTCTTGTCTACATAGTATAAATATAATGAAGAATCGGTATATGCATTGCCCGACTGTCTTTTAATGCCGTCATAGGTGAAATTCTCGCCTGCAATCTCTCTGTAATACTTTCTTGAAGAGGTTGCCGTAACTTTGCTGAAATCGAAACATAAAAGGTGCGAGTTGGCAAGTCCGTAGCTTTGTGAAAGAATCATTATGCCGTTGCCGCTGCTCGTTCTGTTTGCCCACGCAACGCCCTGAATTTTTTCGGGTATCGAGAAAATTTTCTGTATTCTGGGCACTTTGTTTTGTTCGCTGAGCGAATCGTCGGTGAGAGTCCTGAGTCCGTATTCAGAACTCGTATTCACTTCGTACTCATACATAAACGCAGTGTTTTTGTACCCTGCGGGTGTAGTAATCTTGTGCTTATCGTCCGTCTTATAGTTGCCCGCACGGTAAAACTCGCCCACGTAAAGCCTGTCGTAAGAAGTGGTGGAGTAGTTGGGGTCGTTATAATAATAACAGAACGACGCCCTGCAATTCGCATTAAACTCAGAGGTGAACTTAACCGAAATATCATGTTCAACGGTCTGGCCGTTTTCGTCAATCTCGGCAGGGGCAGCGCTCAGTTCCGCCTTTTTGATAATTTCCGAAAGAATACTTTTTGTGCTGTCGCTTAGCTTGGCAACGTGAACCTTGCTTTCGCCCGTAACCCACAGTGTCTTGTCGTTTGCGGCAATTCCTCCGCAGTGTCCGTAAAAGTCCGTTCCGTCGATATTCTTTAAAGTCACGTATCCGACGTAGCCCGTATCCTTGCCCGTAACGTATATGCGCGAAGGCGAGCCGTCCTTCATATAAGCACTTACAAGGAAATAATCCTGCGTCTTGGAAATTGTTTTTCCGTCCTCGCCCGTAACGGTATATGAGTAGGGGTAAGAACCCATGCCCTGCGGAACTGCTCCGTCGTCAAGACCTTCTATGGCTATGCCCTGATCAAAGTCTTTAAAATCGGGATAGCTGTCGCCGAAGAACCAAACTAACAAAAATACCGCAAGGAACACTATTACAGACAGTATCGCGGTAAGAGATATAAACAGTTTTTTGTGTTTCATAATCTTCCTCTTAATTGTTGTACCTTACTATTGTATCAAACATAATAAAAAAAAGCAAACCTTAATTATATAAATTTCATTAAAATAAAATTTAACCGCCGTAAAAAACAGCGGTTAACCGAATATTGCTTTTAATATAACGCCGAAAATAAACGTTGCGCCCGCGCCGATAAACGCAAGCACTATTCTGAACATTACGTCGCGCTGTCTTTGTTTAGCGTTGCGCTTGAAGGCGAACCCGTTTTCCTTAAGGCTTATAACGTACATCTTTTCGCCCTTTCTTTCGGAAGTGATAAGGTCGAAATATCCGTCGCGCATTAAATCGTATAAAATATTTTCAAGCTTGTCGGTGTTGTATTTGTGCTTGGCGGGCAGTACGGACAGAATATCCAGCGGTGAAACAAGACAACCGTCCGTTCCGTCGCAAAGACAGTAAACGGCGGACATAACCTCGTTTTCGTTTTTGGAAAGCATATACTTATATAAGCGCAAAAACCAACGCGACAATCAGACTTCCCAGCGCGCTGCCGGCAAAGGCGGAAAAGAAAATAAAGTCAGGCTTTCTGTCCTTTTTCTCTTCTTCCTCGGGAATAGGGGGCTGCTGTTGTTCCACGTATTTTTTAAGCGGAGCAACGCAGTACATATCCCCGCGCGAATATTTAAGGTCAATATATCCGCCGCCTCTGAGAGATGATAAAACGCGTTCCAGCTCGTCGTAAGTTTTTTCGCTCCCGTCGGGGAAAGCCTCGTAAAATTCATCCTCGGCAATAATAACGTACCGTCCCGCGGGGCTTAACGTGAATATTCTGTCAAGTACTGCATTGCAAATTCTGTCCATAACACTTTAATAATGGCAAACTTTTGCAATTTTTATACCTGCAAAATTAATTTTTTATGAAATTGCCGACCATATAAGTCCGCCTATGAATATTACCCCGCCGATGCACAGCACGGTATAGGCGCATACCGTTATAATTTTCAGTCTTGCGAAATTATTTTTCCTTTTTTGTATATTGACAAAAGAAAGGGACGCAAGACTTAAAAGAACAGAGGCTATAAGCGAATAAATGCCGAGCACGGTAAACGAAAGTCCTATCGCAACGGCGGCAAGACATATAAGTCCCGCCGCGATATAAGCGTAAGTTTTTCCGTTGTATTCAACCGGCTGTCCGTTGTCTTTTTTACTCATGTTCACCTTCCGAATTTTTGTGACTGTCAGGCTCGGCAAGCACCGTGCTGTAATCAGTGTAAATAACGAAACCCGCGTTTGACTTGGGCGGTTTTTTCACATATTTCTTTTTTGTATAATCCACGGGAATTTTACTTCCGTTCCGTCCGTCGGAATAGTAGGCGCATATGTCGGCGGCAACGCCCAGAACGTTATCGGGCACGGCTTTTCCGTTAGTTATGACAGCCACGTGCGAGGAGTGGTATTTTTGCGTATGCAGCCATATATCCTCGGGTGAAAGGCTTTTTGTCAGCCTTTCGTTCTGCAAATTGTTGCGCCCAGCAATAATCTTAAAACCGTCTACAAAGTACGTTCTGTAAGGGGAGTCGACGCTTTTCTTTTTTCTCACTTCGCGCACCTTTAAAAGCCCTAAATTTACAAGTTCTTCCTCGGTTTCTTCAAGGTCGGAAAGACTTTCGGCGGCGCATATGTGCGTGTGAATACTCGAATAGTAGTCTAATTTTTGCTCGGTTTCCTCGCGCTGTGCGGTAACGGAAATTTTTGTGCGCTTTAGCTTTGCATAGCGTTTAAAATACTTCTGCGCATTTTGCGAAGGGGTAAGAGTTTTGTCTAATTCTATCTTGATTTTCTTACATTCGGGGTCGTAATAATTGACGGCGTAAAGCTCCGTCATTCCGCGTTGGACGGCATATATGTTGGCGGTAATGAGTTCGCCCTTCAGCTTTATATCCTCCGCGCCCGAACATTCTTCAAGCTTTTCGCAAATTACCGCAAGCCGCTTTTCAACCTTTTTAACGGCGGAAGAAAGCGCGTTTTCAAGCTTTGTTTTCTTGTCTGCAAAGTTGCGTTTTGTTATAAGGTAATTGTAGTAAGCCTTCTGCGCGTCAAGCACGCTTTCGTAATTTTTTCCGACCTCTTTCGACCTGACTTTAAAGTCGTTTGGCTGTCCGTTTGAAAAGGTAACGCATGGCGCGGGGGGGAGGGTGAACACATAGTCGTAAACATTGTGCGCGGTAATACCTTCGCCGTACGTCTGCACCATATCAAGCGCCGTAGCGTATGCAATGCCTTTGACCTTTTCGCATATAAACTTCGTCCTGTCGGGGCAAGGAATTTCCATTATACTTTCAAGCCCCGAAATGTCGTCGGGCGAAACTTTGTCCTGCGGTTCGGGCGGAACATATTTCACTCCGCCGAAAAGTACGCGTCTTGTGTTTTCTCCGAGGCTAGTAGTTTTAAGCGCGCCGACGATTACGCCGTTTTCGCAGAGAACGGCGT
>JAIDSQ010000169.1:5802-10066 GCA_029061155.1 Clostridia bacterium | reverse complement strand
GCTACCGCCTCCACCGGGTCGACAGGGTCTACGGGGTCAACCGGGGCTATCGGGTCGACGGGGTCGACGGGGTCGACAGGGTCGTCACCTCCTATCGGCGGAGGTTCAGGCGGATTTGCGTTCGGCTTGATAAGAAGAACGCAGGTGACCGCAATAGCCGCCGCAACGATAAGCACCGCAAGCGTTATCAGAATAATTTTTGTTTTTGCTTTCATAAGCTATCCGTTTTATCGGGAAATTTTCCGAACGTTTCCGCTCGGAAAATTTCCTTTGTTTACAGTATTGTTATTTAGTCTGCGGGAGTATAAAACGTTGTCCAGCCGGATACGCCTTCACCGACAATGTACCTGTCGTCTTCGGTGTTATCGATTAATCTGGTTCTGAAATACCAACCTTCGCCGGTGATATCGAAATCGGGGTCGTAAGATTTAAACCAATTATTGACATCGGTTAGCCCTCTCCAATATTCGTTACCGCCTTTGTTGAATACAAGCCCTTCATCAGACTTATCCGCATTTTTATAAACTACAAACGTATCGTCTCCATTATTATTTTTATAGTAGTAAACATATGCGGTTTCATACGTTGAAGGATTTACAGGGTCGGTTGCGTTTTCCACTTTCGCAAAGTGTATTTCCATATGAGAAATATAACCGTTTATAATATCGTTTGCAACGTCAAATCCCTGGAAGAGTATGGGTTCATTTGTCTTATTCAACTGATTAGTATCGGGGAGCTTAACGTCGCTTTCTTTAAATTCGTAAGAACCGTTAAAATCGTTTTCTTGCCTTACAGGTGTACTTACAGAATATTTGAAATACTTCGAGAAAGGATTTGCTTCGCCGTTAACTTCTTCTTTAAGCTGAACAGTAAGCGTAAGCTTAAAGTTGACGGTTTCGTTTTTGCTAGCCGCATTCTGGTAATGGTAAACAGACCAGCTTTTTATAAACGCATGATAATTGTAGCCCTGATTTTCAAACGGAGCTATCGCAGAGAAAAGTTCGTTTGCGTTTTCCGTGTCGGTAGCAGCATAAGCCGTAACCTTTATTTGCAGATAGTCTTTAATATTATCTTTGGTTACAGTTAAACCGTCGATTACGTTGTTGAACTGTCCTGTAAAATTATCGTAATTATTAACGACGTCTGCAATGCCTTCGTTATATGCCGTAATAAGGCTGAAGTTGCCACCGTTCCAAACACCTGCGTCAATAATGTTATGAAGAGTTATTTCAACATAATCGAAAGTATAGGTTCCGGTGTAAATACCTGAAGGCTGATCTACTATAATTCTTTCGGAATCCTTGAAATCGGACAGCAAGGGATTAGCTGCGTTGTTTACCTCTTCTTTGAGCTGAACGGTATATATAAAGTAGAATTCAACCGTTTCACTCTGCACGCCGTCGGGGTAACGGTTAACAGTCCAGTCTTTAATGAAGGTATTATAATTATAACCGCCGGCTCTGAAAGGCGCTATTGCATAGAAAAGCTCGTTTTCGCCTTCAGTATCGTCTGCCGCATAAGCCGAAATCCTGATTTGCAGATAGTCTTTAACATTATCTTTGGTAATATCGGTATTTTCAAACTGAGCCGCGAATTCATCGGAAATAATCGCCTCTGTAATCAGCGTAAATACTCCTTCATTACTGATGTCTGTGGATACAAGAGCGTTGGGCAGATTAACAGATGTTTTATCGTCGCCTTCCTTGAAAGTATGAGTTCCGGTATAAGGACCTTGTATATTAACATTAACTTTTTCAGACTCTCTGAAAACCTGCGCTAAATCGGTATTTTCAATAGGCACAATACTGAGAGTAAGATAGAAATTAACCGTTTCGCTAGCTATGCCCTTATTTATGCGGTCTCTCGCCCACTCCCTTATGAATGTATGATAGTTGTAAGCCTGATTCTTAAACAGAGTCGTTGTCGAGAAAAGTAAGCTGTCATCACTTTCTTTATAAGCCGATATTTTTATACGCAAATAATTTTCAATATTATCAGCGGTTATGGTATCTTTTTTATCAAACTGGTCTAAGAAAGCAGGCACATAAACGTTCTCTTCATTCTCCTCACCGTATTTGATATTACCGCTTGAAATCAACGATAAAACTCCGCTGTCATAAACGCCAAGGTCAAAAACAGTATTATTGAATGTGGAAATAGCTGTCTTTGCGTCTTCTGCCGTCAGGCTGAAATTTATTGCCTCGCTTATTACGGAATGATTCATTGCGGTAAACGCAGGTACGCCGTTTGTAACCGTTGTACCGTAAATCATAAAGCGGACGGTTAAAGTTTTATCAAGGAATAAACTGCTGAGATTGCTGTTAAGAAGGAAACGGTTCAATTCATCGCGCGTCATTGCTACCGATTCACCGTCAACTTCTATCTTTCCGAGAGGCATTTCGGTGAATTTAACAAAAGCGCCGTCCACGGTTATGGCGTCTGCATTGTACACTTCAAGGTAGTAATGCTCTGCCGTACAACCGTTCTGGAAAGTCATATTGAAATTCCCGTCTACAATAGCCTTTTTAAAGCCGTCATCTTCTCCTTCGATTTCATTCACGTTTGTGAAAAAGGGGTTATTGCCTATCGTTGTACCGAATTTTAAGGTGGTTGTTTCCGTACCGACCGTATAGGAGGCATCGTCTCCCATTATATCTATATTTTCTATACTGATTATTGCAACGTACTCATTAATATCGTTCAATTCAAAATTCTGTTCGACTGTGACGGTATTGCCGCTGACCGTGAGCTTAGGCGCTAAATCACCAGTTACAGTTATCTTTTCATCTCTGAAATTGCGGAAGGTTTTGAAAAGAGTAATTTTTAAAGTAACGCCTGTAAGCGAATATGCCTCGCCTCCTTCAGAGGAAACAACCGTTGTAAGCATCTTATTTATTGCATTGTCAACAGCCTGAATAAGTTCGTATTCTCCTATTTTCAGGGTTGAGAGATACTCACTCGCATAAGCTCCTGTTTCAGCCACAATAGCGTTTCTCTGTTCTTCAAGCGCGTTGTAGTTGTCTCTTATTTCATTATTATCAAGATTTGCAAGCACAGTCTCAACCAAGGTTTTTATTGCATTGAGTCTTGTTTTGATATTGTTCTGCGCGGTGGTTCTTGCCGCGGTGAGATTGCCGTAAGCAGCGCTTACGCCTGCGTCGGCTTTAATATAGTCGGCGTAATTTGCATAAGTTCCGCTTGCAAATGAGTTTACCGCAGCGATGATTTCTTCGTCGTCCTCGGTCAACGCCTCGTAAGCTGCGTCAATTTCTTCAACCGCCGCCGCGATTGCGTTAGCCTTGGCAATAGCCGTTTCCAAAGCCTCGATTTCGTCAGTCAGCTTACCTGTAAGCTCGGTCGTCCAAAGCGTGCTTGCGTATGTGCCGAATCCGTCTACAAGTGTTTTAAGTCCGTTGAGTTCGGCAAGATATTCGTCGTTCACATTATCGCTTGCAATAGTGCCTGTAAATGCGTTAACCGTCGTTTTAAGCGTGCCGACGATTGTTTCTATTGCGGTCTTTGCCGATGTGAGCGCGTTATCGGCAATAGCCTTCTTATCGGAAATTTTTGTGGTTCCTTCTACAACTGCGTTCTGAACGTACTTTTTGTCGCTATACTGCGCGATAAGCGCGTTAGCCGCAGTAATGTTCTGTTCGGCTTTTGTAAGCTTTTGAGCGTCGGTGCCCTCAATCGCGTTGAAACTTGCGGCAGTTACGTCAGCCCAGATTCCCTTGGCTGCGTCAATTGCCGTGTTCCAAGATGTAAGCGTATCTTTAACAGTGTTGTAAGAAGTTGTCTGCGCCGCGGTCACCATTGACTGTGCAAGGGTATTGAGCGCGCCGTTCGCGGTGTTCACCGCAGTAACTTTTGCGTTAAGGTCAGCCGCGTCCTCTTCTTCAGTCGCTACTACGACAGCCTCTTCGAGCGCCGCTGCAAAGGTATCGTATGCGGCTTTTGCAGGGTTGTAAACCCCTTCGTATGCGGCTTTCTTTGTATCGAACTCGGCTTTTGCGGCTATTACTTCGTCAAGCGCTTTAGCCTCGGCGGAAAGTCCGTTGTATTTATTGTTTGCAGTGGATATTGCCGCAGCTACTGCTTTCGCATCCGTATCAGTGCTGTCTGCGGTAATCGAACCGATTGCCTCGACAAGTTTAGCGTAGTCTTCCGCCTCCACTTCCGCCGAGGGGGTGTAGGTATAATCGACCGGTTCGGAATATTCGCTTTCCCTATGGTCTTCGGTCGCGTTTACTTTTACGTAAACTTT
>JAIDSQ010000169.1:0-5702 GCA_029061155.1 Clostridia bacterium | reverse complement strand
GCGTTTACTTTTACGTAAACTTTATAAGTCGCCGTAACCGAAGTGTCTACAACGGTGCTGAGGTCAAGCTGAGTGTCCGTTGTGGGGTCAAGCTCCGTATCGTTGATTTTTACGGTGTACGAGGTTGCGCCCGTTACTGCGTCCCATTTAAGAGTTTTTCCGTCCTCGTCAAGCGTTGCCGCGGGCTTTTCAAATGCGGTCTTTTCGGGCGACGCGGGGGTGTAAGTGTACGTTACCTTCGCTGAATATTTGCTTTCGAGGTAAGTGTCGGTTGCGTTTACCTTTACGTAAAGAGAGTTTACGCCCTCCGTAAGATAGCTTATATCCGAAAGCAGATTGTAAGAAACAACTTTCAGGGTCATTTCTTTATTGCTCTCTTCAAACTTGAGAGTGTAGCCGTTGGTGGCGTTGTCAACCGCCGTCCAGCTGATTGTGCTTGCGTTCTGATTTACGGCGACATCCGTAGGTGCGGTAAACGCCGTTTTTTCGGGTACGGGAGGTTCCTCGTCATGTTTGAGTCCTAAGCCGAGACCCAGACCGAGCGAAAGCGCGACAACAGCCGCACCTGCGCAAGCGACGATACCTATATTTCTTTTGCTTGAAAAGAATGATTTCACATCAAACTTTTTTTGCGCCTTTCCGTCGGGCGTTTCGGTTTCGTCGGGCTGCTCTTCGGGCACTGCCTCTTCAACAGGGGGTTGCTCTTCGGCAGGTTGCTGTTCAGCGGGCTGCTGCTCGGGAGCGGGCTCTTCATTCTGCTCTTCAACAGGTGTTGTCTCTTCAACTGGTGCGGTCTGTTCGGGCTTTAACTCTTCCTGTTGTACTTCTTTGCTTTTATCGGATTTTTTCATCATTTCCTCCGTTTATATATTTTCTGCAATTGCAGATCATTTATTGTTTTTTGAATCAATAAGTTCGCGGTACCATTCGCCGCTGCGCTTTATGATGCGCTTTTGTGTGGGGTAGTCTATGTAGATAAGTCCGAATCTGGGTTTATAGCCTGCCGCCCATTCCAGATTGTCCATAAGACTCCAATAGTAATAACCGCGGCAGTCAAGCCCTTCTTCAATAGCCTGCGAAAGCTTGGATAAGTACCGTTTCATATAGTCGATACGGTCGTAATCCTCTACTCTTCCGTCAACGTTTACGATATCGTTGAGGGAAATTCCGTTTTCGGTTATGTAAAGGGGAACCTTCAAAACGGACTGGAAATATTTAAGCATTTCGTAGAAACCGTCTTCGGTAATCGGCCAGTCAATATCACTGTGGTGCACGGCGGGATATACGGGTTTGGTGCCCTCGCGCGTGTTGCTTTCGTCGGCGGCAACGTAGTTATTAAAATAATTGTTAATGCCGATAAAGTCGATAGGTTCGGCGATAAGTTTCATATCCTCGTCGGTAATTTCGGGGAGTAAGCCCTTTTGCTTAAACCACTCGGCAGCGTGTACGGGGTAGTGACCGAGAACGACGGGTTCAAAGTACCAGCCCGCCCAGAACTCGTTTGCGCGAGCCGCCGCCTCCACGTCCTTTTTGTCCTTGGTTGCGGGGCAATTGTATGCGTAGTCGAGCGTAATACCTATCTCACCGCCCAGCTTTTTACTTCTGTACAGGCGCACTGCCGAGCCGTGGCTCATTAAAACGTGGTGCGCGGCAATAAGCTTGCTGCGGTAATCGCCCTTAATTCCGGGAGGGAAAGAACCTGTAACGTATCCGAAGTCGGTGAATACGAAAGGTTCGTTAAAGGTAATGAATTTTTTAACCTTTTTACCGAAATTATCGAACAGCACTTCCGCATAGCGGGTATACCACTTGACGCTTTCGGTATTGAGCCAGCCGCCCTTATCCTGCAAAGCCTGAGGTAAATCCCAGTGGTACATCGTCAGCATAGGCTCTATGCCGGCGGCTAAAAGTTCGTCTATAAGCGAATTGTAGAAAGCAATTCCCTCGGGGTTAACCTCTCCGTCGCCATCGGGAATAATTCTCGTCCAGGCAACTGAAAAACGGTAACTGTCAAGGTGCATCTCTTTCATTCTTGCAATGTCTTCACGGAATTTGTGATAGTGGTCGCATGCAATCTCGCCCGTTTCATTTCGGTCTATTTTGCCGGGGATATCGCAGAACGTATCCCATATGCTGTCCTTCTTTCCGCCCTCGCGCCTTCCGCCCTCAATCTGATAAGCTGCGGTTGCCGCGCCGAATATAAAGTTTTTGGGGAATTTTAAATTCATACTATTTCCACCTCTATTTGCTGATATTTGCCGTTGCGGACGTCTTCCGCAAGGCTTCCCGCAACTGTCTGCACTTCAACGGTTTTCTCTCCGATTAATTTGTACGAAGAAATTTTCGTTCCGTCCCACGTGCTTTTGCCGCTGAGATTATTATAAGTAATTTGCGTTTTGCCAAACAACGTGAACGATACCCGCCCGCCGTCAAAGAAGTCTTTGTGAAGCTTGGGCGCAAGCTCGAATTTAAGTTCGCCGTTTTCGACTTTAAAGGGTCGTTCTATTCCCATTACCGTGCGCCACATAGAAAGCACTTCTGCATTTGCGCCTGTAAGGCGCGCCTGATAGCCCTTGCCCCACTTCTGTTTGTCGCTGTGGTTGGAAGTTACGAGGAACGAACTGTTTTCCAGAATACTTCTGCCGTAACGTTCGGGAGGCATAAAGGGGATTAATCCCGTCTTTATTTCCGCGTAGAATTCTTCGTACATTTCCGCCTGCAACAGCGCCAGAAGAACTTTATAGCTCATATGCAGAAAGCACGATTCACGCTCTAACCAGCCTGCGGGGAATGAACGTATTCTCCCTATTTCAAGCGTTTCGCCGTCCAAAGGTTCGCTTGTTTTGAATACTTTAAGGTCTTTGTCGTAGAGCTCGGATTTCTTTGCCGTTTTATAGATCTGCTTATCCCCTACGGCAAGCCCCTTTGCAACACCCTCCGCAAAATGGGGCAGCGCGCGGGCTTTGAACGAAAGGGGAAGAACGCAACCGTTTCCGACTTCTCTAAATTCCGTAACCTCGAAAGCGAGGTATGTGGGCAGCCAGCCGCCGCCGAGACTTTTGGCGCGGGCAATACCTTCTTCGAGCTTTTTTTGCGCCAGGCAGAGAAATCTTGAAACATCTTCGTGCGCAACCTGCGATATTTCGCCGTTGAAACCCGCATACGCGCTATTCAGATATTTTTCTTTGACGTCGTTTACTTCGTTATAGAACTGTCCGTACGGTACGTTGCCTGCAAGAAGTGCAAACACCGAATTGAAAAATGCGCACTGTTCGGTTGACAGTCCAATATCTTTATTATCTTCTTTAAAAAGGTCTTTAAGAATTTTAACAAGTCTTAAAAGCTCCAGTCCGTCGGCAACGTTGCTGCCGAACAGTGCGGGAAGTCCGTTTGTTGCGTCGCACCAGCCGGGTTTGCCCGCCTCCATATCGATACCGCAGCCGAGCGGGTCCAGAGTCGATATTTTTATAAGTGCGAGGAACAAAAGCTTTGCGGCAAGCGAAGTTTTATAAACCTTATCTCCCGCCTTAAGCCAGCCGTCCTCTCCGCCTTCCTCCAGACTGTACAGCCTGCGGATTTTGCCGTAACTTGTCTTAACCGCACGCCTGTCGCGGGGAAGTACGCGCACGCCCGACTTGAACCACCGTAATTGCGTGTTATAAAGCAATTCGTCCTTTTTATCGGGATAGGCGGCTAAATACGAGGTTACCAAATCGATAAGATATACAAAATGGTCCGTCCAGTAGCCTTCGGCAAACTTTGCCTCGCATACGGGTGTGCACACTGATATTAATTCATCAAGTGCCTTTTCGTCAAGCTTTAGTTCGGTTACCGCGTCGCCTAACGTAAATTTTCCTTTAAGGAAGTTTTCGTACTTTTTAAATTTTTCGGGAACATTAACGCAGGTATATCTCACACCGAGCACCGAAAGGGGATTATATCCGTCCGCCTGCAACAGCGAGAAGAAATATTTTATGTTGAAGTCGCCGCATTCGGGCGTAATCAACGGGTCGTTTCTGCGGTTTTGCGCCACGTCGCGAAAATTTCCGTTTCCGCAGGAATAGGGCTTGGGTTCGATATGGAACGCGTTGTAATCTCTTTCGGGGTCGCCGTGCTTGCGCGAGAATACGTAGTAGGGCTTACCCCCCACCGTTACGGGCATACCGCCGCGCAGAACATTATCGAAATAACTCTGCTTTATGTATTCGTCGAATAAGGGGAACGCGGTGTGCGTCGCTACCTTGTCGGCAATGCTTTCCGCCTCCTCTTCCGCCTGTTTGCACATATCAAAAACGTCGGTCTGAGTGAGCGTGTTTTTCATATCTCCGACAATTTTAATACCGGACGCGTTGCCTATAAGTTCACAGATGATGAGAGATTGCCCCGCAGGTACGCTGCGTTTTCCGTAAGCGAACGAACAGAAAAATTCGTTTTCAGTACTCTGTTCAAGCAAGGTTTGAGGGGTGATGCCTTTTTTGTTATAGACGCTTGCCGCCGTCTTTGTTCTGTCCTCGCCGAATACCGCTTTGGGGTCTACGACGATATCAAAACCGCCGAGAGGCAGGAAGAAGTTTCCGCCTTTGACGTCGCTTACTTCCGCGCAGTCCGCAGTGGACGAACGCATTTTTACAAATGCATAGCCCTGCGCAAGTCCTTCGACAGCCATCCAGCTTTTTAAAAGATTGCCCGATTCCTTGAACGCGCTGTTGGAAAGTCCGTAAGGCATAATGTGCGCAAGTCCGTCGAGCATTTCCACTTCCTGCGCGCAGTCCGTCTTGTTTGTGTATGTAACGATTCTTGCAAGCGCGGCAAAATTTTTATTGGGAACGCCGAAGTATTGTACTGTCAAACCGTAGTTTTCCGCGTCCTCCGATATCTTGAAACCGAACCTTTCAATCTCCATTCGGGCGGGATTTGTTCCGCCTATGCAGAAGGGCTCGCAGGGCTTTCCGTCTATTTTGAGGAAAGTTCTAAAACCCTGTCTCGGCGCGTTTGCATACGCAATTTCCGCGGGGGAAAATTCCATTATGGGAAGTTCTTTGCCGCTTACGCCGAAACCCGCAATTCCCTGTCCGCGGTTTGTGTAGAACGCCCACAGGGGGCAGCCTTTAAGTCCTGCGATACCGGGGAGGAAATTTGTGAACGGAGGCTTATCGCCGAAATTATTTATTATAAATTTTCCGTTTTCAAAGTAATAGTCTTTTTTCATAAATTATCTGCTCTGTATTTTGAGAGTAGGATATGCGCCGTAACTGAAATTCCATATATCTCTGTCCCAGCCGTCCTCTTCGGGGAAGTTTTCGGGATTGAGCAAGAATTCCTTTCTTACAACGTCTGAATTAATTATGTCACCGCCTTTGTAATAGTTGAGTACTCCGTCCACCCAACCCATCGCACCGGGGAAGGAAGGTGACGTATACCAGCCGAGACCGTAGTCCAAAAAGTTTTCCTGAGTGATAAACTCGTCGTAATCGAAATTTTTTGGAATAGACTTTGTTTGGCTGTCGTAGCCCATATGGAAAACATAATCGTCTTTAAGCGCCGCATAACAGTTTTTAATTATGCCGTTATTCCAGTCTGCAATGCCGCGCGCGGGAACGTTACCCGACCAGGAATAGAAGGCAATACAGTTCTCTATTCTGCCCGCCGCGTCGCGCGCGCCGTTGATTCGTAGGATGCTGCCTGGCCGCTCGGGAGACGTG
>JAIDSQ010000168.1 GCA_029061155.1 Clostridia bacterium | reverse complement strand
TTCGTATATTCTCATAATTTTTACCTTTCCCAGCCCCCTCTCGATACAAACTCGGCAAGCAAATCTCTTGCGTATTTTCCCCTTTCTGACCGCGCGACTTCAATAATGCGGTTGTATTTATATGTAGACGAATAGCTATCTACAATAATATAGTAATATTCGTTATCTGAAACTTCCGACGAGCTTATCGTAGCATACTTATGATAATTACTGTTATCTGTATTTAAAAATCTTGTTTTTAAATCAGAACCTTTGATTTTACCTAAAACCAATTCGTTATCAAACGGCAGAATGGAAAACAGATGCGCATAAGTAATGTTGCCCGCCTCTATATTGTACGGCTTTCGCGTTTTCAGGTAGCCGCCTCCGAGAACAATATTGTATTTGTTCCCCCACTCTTCAGTGCCTTTTTCGTAATACAGCTTTGCAACCTGCCAGCATATATCGTCCGACCACCTTTTATAATTGTTTGTCCCCAAGACTGTTGTATACGGGTTTTCTGTCGGGAAATATTTTTCAAAAATCTCATCAACAACGGTATCGCCTGAAATACTGCTGCTTGCATAAATACTATTGGAAATAAGGCGCGGTTTAACCATATACTTACTTGTTGCAATATCAAAAGAAACGTCGGCACTGCTGATATAGCCGTTTTCTCCGCCGCCCTGTAAATGGTAAACGCCGTATTCGTCCTTTAAAATATAACGCTGATGTGTATGCCCCTCGAATACCAAATCCACGTATCCGTCAGAAAGCGCAGTATCATAATAATATGAAATATCGTTTTTAGTTACAGTATTTATTCCTGATGGCGAAAAACCTGTACCGCCGTCGTGAATAGAGTACACGATGAAATCGCAGTCGTCTTCGTGCCTGAGTCTGTCCGCCTCATTTTTTACAAGCGTTGTCAACTCTTTACCTGTAGCGAAGTCAAGCCCCTCGGTAAAGTCGCCCGAAATGGAGCTTAAACAGTCGCCTATAGCACCGATAATTCCTATCTTAATGCCGCCCTTTTCGACCACTGTAGATGCACGGCAGTAATCAACAGGTTTACCGTTATAAGTCACGTTTATTGCCAGAAACGGAAATTGCGCAAGTTCGCTGTTTGGCGTTAATACCTGCGAACCCCAGTCGTATTCGTGATTGCCGAGAGTCATAGAGGAAAAGCCGACCTCATTCATCCATTCCGTCATAAGCCGTCCTTTATTTGTTGACGACTCCACCGTGCCCTGCCACATATCGCCTGACGATAATAGAATTTCTTCACGCGCTTTATCCGCATACAGACCTTTGATATAAGAAGTAAATTCATCCACACCGGGCTGATCTTCAGTATCCATAAATTTGCCGTGCAAATCGTTTATCGCGTAAAATGAAAGCTCAACAGTACCATCTGCGGTTTCGCTTTCGTCAAAGCTACAGCCAACAAGCCACATACAGGGCAATAGCAATGCAGCAAAAACGGCAAAAATTTTAACAAGCAGTTTCTTCATTTGCCCCTCTTGCAGTTTTTACTGCAAATTTTTATTTGTAAACGCAAGCGGTAAAAGTGTTTCGAGCGTGTACTCTTCAATTTTATCTGCGTTGCCGAGAATTATTTTGAAATCTTTTCCGCAGAACTCAGCAATGACCTGCCGGCAGACTCCGCAGGGTGCGCAGAAATCTCCGCATTCTCCCTTTTTTCCGCCTACGATAGCAATAGCCTCGAAATCGCGTTCGCCTTCGCTTACCGCTTTGAAAATCGCCGTGCGTTCCGCACAGTTGGACGGAGTGTACGCTGCGTTCTCTATGTTGCAACCTTTATAAACTTTTCCGTTTTTGCAAAGGAGCGCCGCCCCTACGCAAAAATTAGAATATGGCGAATAACTGTATTTGCGCGCTTTAAGCGCCTCTGCCATTAACTCTTTATAATCCATTATCTTTTAACCTGCTTTAAAAAACTTTGTCCGCGCGTTCCCGACTGATCTACGCCGAAATATTCCAAAACCGTTGCGCTTATGTCGGAAAAGCTTGCGCGCGTGCCTAAATTTACGCCGCTCTTTATGCTCTTTCCGTAAATTATCATAGGCGTATATTCGCGTGAGTGGTCTGTTGACGGAGTTGCCGGATCGCAGCCATGGTCAGCTGTAATAAGCAAAACGTCCTCATCCCTCATATCTTTTATGAATGACAACAAAAATGTATCGAACTCGGTTGCCGCCGCCGCGTAGCCTGCGACATCGTTTCTGTGCCCGTACTTCATATCGAAATCGACAAGGTTGACAAAGCACAGCCCGTTGAAATCCCTACCCTGCAACACTTTCGTTACCTGCATACCGTGAGTATTGGAAGTTGTTCTGTTGCTCTCCGAAATTCCGCTGCCCGCAAAAATATCGTATATTTTACCTACCGAAATTGTATCATAGCCTGCGCGCTGCAACACATTGAGCATAGTATCCGACGGCGGTAAAAGCGAAAAGTCGTGTCTGTTAGCAGTTCTTGTATACGGATATTCCCCGTTAAACGGGCGTGCTATTACTCTTCCGACCCCGTGCTTGCCGACGAGTATTTTACGTGCAATTTCGCAGTATTCGTAAAGTTTCTCAACGGGAACGATATCCTCGTGAGCGGCAATCTGAAAGACACTGTCAGCAGAAGTATAAACTATAAGTGCGCCTGTTTCTACGTGCTCGCGCCCGTAATCTTTTATTACTTCCGTACCTGAATACGGTTTATTGCAGATTACTTTTCTGCCTGTCTTTTCTTCAAATTCTTTTATGACCTCTTCGGGAAATCCGTCAGGATAAGTAGGTAACGGATCGGGTGAAATTATTCCAGCAATCTCCCAGTGACCTATAGTCGTATCCTTACCCATAGACTTTTCGCACATCTTTGCATAGCTTGCCTTAGGCGCATTTACTCCGCCGCCTACGCCGTCAATGTTGAAAAGTCCCATTTTTTTCAGTTCGGGGCAGTTAAAATTCGGGTGATTACGTATCGCCCCAAGCGTGTTGCTTCCTTCGTCTTTCCATAAATATGCGTCGGGTAACTCCCCTACGCCGAAACTGTCAAGCACAATAAGAAAAAATCTCTTTGACATATTATGCAAGCTCCAGTGCTATTTTCATCATATTTGTAAACGAGTTCTGTCTTTCTTCAGCAGTCGTGTTTTCTTCGGGGTAAATAAAGCTATCGCTTACAGTGCAAATGCAAAGCGCTTTTTTACCTGCGCGCGCAGCGTTACAATACAGCGCAGCGCTTTCCATTTCAACGCCCAAAACGCCCATTTTAGCCCATTGCATTCCGCTGTTCATATCGTCATAGAACATATCGGAGGAAAAAATGTTTCCTACCTTATAGTTAATACCCGCCTGTTCGCACAGTTCTGCCGCACGTTTCGCAAGTGCGAAGTCAGCAATCGGACAGAAAGTACCGGGCAGATTATACTGCTTTGCATAGTTACCGTTTGTGCACGCGCCAAGCGCGATTATTATATCGCGCGCATGCAAATCTTTATCAAACGAACCGCAGGAACCTACGCGGATAATATTTTCAACATCGTAAAAGTTGTACAGCTCGTACGAATAAATTCCGATCGAAGGTTGTCCCATACCGGACGCCATAACCGAAACGCGCTTGCCCTTATAGTAGCCTGTATATCCGTTTACGCCGCGCACGTTGTTGACAAGAACGGCGTTTTCGAGAAAGTTTTCGGCAATGAATTTAGCCCTTAAAGGGTCGCCGGGCATAAGCACGGTTTTTGCAAAGTCACCGTATTTTGCCGTGATGTGCGGTGTGGGAACGTTGGGGTGTTTAATTTCCTGACTCATAACAAATTTTCCTTTTTAACTATTTTTACTATACGTGAAGTGCCAAGCCTGTCTGCACCGAGGTTTACAAAATCTTCGGCATCTTTAATTGACGAAATACCCCCCGCCGCTTTTATCTTGACGTTTTTGCCTACGTGCTTTTTAAAAATTGTGACGTCCTCACGCGTTGCGCCCGCGGTAGAAAATCCTGTGGAAGTTTTAATGAAATCAGCCTTTGCTGCAGTAACAATCTCGCACATCTTTATTTTTTCTTCTTCGGTCAAAAGGCAGGTTTCTATAATTACCTTTAAAATTTTGCCGTTGCAGGCATTCTCTATTGCAACTATTTCGTCCTTGATTTTATCGTAAAGTTTGGCTTTTAAATCACCGATGTTTATGACCATATCAATCTCGTCCGCGCCGTTTTTAACCGCGTCCTCAGTCTCAAACACTTTAACCTCTTTGGAGTTATAGCCGTTAGGGAAACCGATTACGGTACAGATTGCAATTGCGCCGGCAGCATATTTTTTTGCCTCGCTTACGTAGCAGGGCGGAATACATACAGACGCAGTCTGATACTTAATTCCGTCGTCAATAAGCGCCTTGATGTCCGACCACGTTGCCGTGACGGAAAGTTGAGTGTGATCACACTTGCTTAAAATTTCTTTAATCTCCATATCATTTTCCTTTACATTATATATTATAGTTCGACATATATTATAATTTAAAATCACTTCACTGTCAATGGGAAAATGTAAATTAATATAGTCCTATGCGCATTGATTTTTAATTTTGCGCTTTAAGCAATGAAGAAAGCGTAACGCTATCCAGATAATTGTTTACTACATTGTCAAGCCCTATCCATAGCGGCAAAGTTTTACATACTTCGCGCCTAGAACACGGTTCGGCCCCCTGCTTTAAACAGGCAACAGCGCAAAGCGAAGTTTCAGTCAATCTTAAAATTTCTCCGACAGTGTATTCTTCGGATAATCTGGCAAGTTTATACCCCCCTCCCTTGCCTCTCGCACCTATAAGCAGGTTTGAGCGCGTAAGTACTGTCAAAATGCTTTCGAGATATTTTTCCGAAATTTCCTGTCTTTCCGCAATATCATCAAGCCGTATAAAATTACCGTTACTGTGTTCAGCTATATCAAGCATCACTCTTAAAGCGTATCGCCCTCTTGTTGAAATCATTTTTATCCTCCTTAACTGAATAATAGCAAAAAATATTAAAAAAATCAATTAAAACATAGTAAAACCTATTTACAAACTATGTTATTTGTGATATTATTAACATACTAAAATGGTATGTTATCTGAAATTAAGGAGAAATTATGGCAAAGTACAAATTCGAAACACTTCAACTGCACGTCGGACAAGAAACGCCAGATACCGCAACCGATTCCCGCGCGGTGCCGATTTACGCAACAACCTCTTATGTTTTTCACAACTGCGAACATGCGGCGGCGCGTTTTAATCTTACCGACGCAGGCAATATATACGGAAGGCTAACCAACAGCACTCAAGACGTTTTTGAAAAAAGAATTGCCGCTTTAGAGGGCGGAGTTGCCGCACTTGCACTTGCCTCGGGCGCGGCGGCTATCACTTATACTATACAGGCATTAGCGCAAAACGGCGGACATATAATTGCCCAGAAAACAATTTACGGCGGAAGTTATACATTGCTTGAGCATACACTGCCGAACTTTGGCATTACCGCAACTTTTGTGGACATACATAATTTTGATGAAGTTGAAAAGGCTTTTAAGAAAAATACAAAAGCTTTATATGTAGAAACGCTCGGCAATCCGAACAGTGATATCCCTGATTTGGACAAGCTTGCAAAAATTGCCCACAAACACGGTGTTCCACTTATTGTGGACAATACTTTTGCAACACCTTATTTATTAAGACCTATTGAACACGGCGCCGATATCGTAGTTCATTCCGCAACTAAATTTATCGGCGGGCACGGTACTACTCTCGGCGGAGTCATTGTGGACTCGGGCAATTTCGATTGGAAAGAAAGCGGCAACTATCCCGCGATTTCTTCTCCCAGCCCTAATTACCACGGCGTTTCATTCACAGATGCGGCAGGTAAGGCTGCATTTGTCACTTATGTGCGCGCCGTTCTTTTAAGGGATACGGGAGCTTGTATTTCACCGTTTGCCGCCTTTTTACTTTTGCAGGGAACCGAAACTCTTTCATTAAGAATTGAAAGACACATCGAAAATACGAAAAAGATAGTAGAATTCTTAAGCGGACATCCGCTGGTTGAAAAGGTAAACCACCCTTCTCTTCCTCAACACCCTGACAATGCTCTTTATAAAAAATATTTTCCGAAAGGCGGGGCGTCAATATTTACTTTTGAAATAAAAGGCGGCGTAGCTGAAACCCACAAGTTTATTGACAGCCTTAAAATATTTTCTTTACTTGCAAACGTTGCGGATCTTAAAAGTCTTGTAATTCATCCTGCAACGACTACTCACAGTCAACTTTCGGAAAAAGAACTTTTGGACTGCAATATAAAACCTAATACCGTAAGACTTTCGATTGGCACAGAGCATATTGACGACCTGATAAACGATTTACAAAATGCGTTTAACGTAATAACTAAAGGTTGACAATTTATTCATAAAGCCAAACCGGCAAACAGTATATGTTATAAGAAATTTTTGTGGTTAGAAAAATAGTCCACTATCTTCGCAAGCGGAGTATAGTGGACTATTTTTTTTACTTTAATAAAGGTTTAATAAATACTTTTATAATTAATATTTGCTAATCTTGCCTGTTTACACAAATCTTTTGTCTGTAGTTTATATTGCTTACCGTCTTTTAACGTATAAGTTCCGCATTGTCTGAACTCAAAATTTACATTTTTTCTTATACATTGTTCTCTGATGTTAAGTACCCAGGAATAATCTAACGGTCTTGCATTTATATCAGATTCTCCACCCACGACAACTAATTGCACATTATCAAGATATTTTTCAATATCGATATTTTCTAATAATGGCTGTGCTGTTATACATTTATGTTTTATAGGTAAATCTTTAAAAACTGATAATTTATAATCAGCATTTTTTTGATTTTCAATAGTACAGCATACGACTACATTTTCATAGCCGTTATTCCAGTCATCCGGAATACATTTCATAAATCTGTCAATTCTTTTTGTCAGAAATAAAAAAGTACAATCATGCCTTTCCTTTATCATTTTCCAACAATCTTCTCTCCACTCGTCTGCCTCTTCAATTAAGAAATCAGTTGAAAAACACAGATAAACAGTTCCTGATTTCATCTTGTAATTTCCGTTTTTTAATCTCTCTATGGGTTTATTAAAGTCCTTAGTTTTTACAATTTCATTTGTATCTATATTTCTTTTAAAATCGCCTTTATGTATATAGCAATGTAAACAACCGTCACTGCATTTTTTACATCCACGCCAAGGATTCCACATTGCCATACTATCTCACTCCTTTTCCTGATTTACAAATTACTGTTTATCGTAGTTGCATTATCGCTAAATAAAATAAAAAAGCAAGGACTATTAATAATTCTTGCTTTTTATGATTTAAATAGGCTTATATTATTCCTGTTCTTCTTCCGTAACGGCAGGCACTGAGGGAGCGGTTGAAATACCAACCACATTGCTTACTCCCATAGAAAAGGCTATGCCCTGCCCTTCGGACTTCAAGCCCGCGGACTTGTATATTGCGTGAAGAACGTTGTCCTTTATATCTTCGGGAACGAGTATCATTACCATTTCTTTATCGGGCTGAATGGTTATTTTGAAAAACTGCTCCGCCTCTTTATTCGCCGTGCCTTTGGCGTGAATAACGGTACCGCCGCGTGCGCCTACTTCTTTAGCCGCATCCATAACCAGTTCGGAATAACCCGCGTTTACTATACAGACAATTACTTCGTAATTCATTTATTTTTTATCTCCTTGTACCGTCATTCTGTTATTGCTTAAAAATCTATATATAAGCGTACCTATTACGCTTGTTAAAGGAATTGTAAACGCAACTCCCTTGCCGTCCTTTATGGTAGTGAATTTTTCTTCGAGAAGTGCTATCGCAGAAGGAATTTTATTTTGCTGTATTACGCTGAATATGACAGCCTTTTCACTATCGGCAAGTCCGAGATAGACAAGCATTTTCGCGTCCGCAGTACCGTGACCGAATGCTGTTACCTGCATATTAACGTCAAGCGACTGAATAAGATCGGCAAAATATTCCGCTTTTTTTCTGCTTACTATTGTGACAAGCAGTTCAAGTCTGTTAGACGTAACGGTATTTGCATTAGGTTTATTTTCGACAGTCTTTTTGTCAGGCTTGGTAGTAACTTTTCTGTGCTTGACTTTGGTTGAATTTTCTGCCATAAACTTCTCCTATTTGAAATAAATAATCTGCTCGTCATCAGCAGTAAGTATACGTTTCATCTCAAGCTGAGTACGTACTTTCGATAACATAACCGCTTTGAAACCAAGTACCTGAACCATTATAAGCGGGGTCATTGCAACCATTGCTACCATACCGAAAGCATTGTTTAGAATATCATCCGTTCCGCCGCCGAGCGCAACACACGAACCTATTATAAGCGGTAAAATAAAGCTTGAAGTCAAAGGACCGCTTGCTACACCGCCGGAGTCAAACGCGATTGCCGTATACATTCTCGGAACGAAGAACGACAGACCGAGTGAAATCAGATAGCCGGGTATTAAATAATACAGTATAGAGAAACCGAAAATCATTCTTATTGCGGAAAGCCCGATAGAAATTCCCACGGCGATTGAAAGGGCTATAAGCATTTCAAGCTTTTTAACGCCTCCGCCCGTTATGTCTTCTACCTGCTTATTGAGGACGTGAACGGCAGGTTCGGCAAGCACTACAACCATACCTAAAACCAAACCGAATACGACAAGCACGACTTCGTTAAATTCCGCTATCTTTTTGCCGAGACTGAAACCTATCGGCATAAAGCCGACTTCAACCGCGACAAGAAAAATTACGAGTCCTAAAAACGTATAGGCAATGCCTATTCCTATCTGAATAAGCTTTTGCTTGGGAAGTTTTAAAACCGTAAATTGAAGAACGAAAAAGAATACTACTACAAGACCGAGCGCAATGGCAACGTCCTTGATTTTATACAAAATTATCCAGCCGATCTCGCCGAGACTTTCGCCGACGGTTGCATAGGAATCGAGTCCGCTCATTGCCGACGTGTCACCGTTAGAAAACATAGTAAGTATCATTACGGCAATCATTGGTCCTATGGAGCAAAGCGCTATAAGACCAAAGCTGTTTTCATTAGCATTTCTTCCACCTATTGTCGCGGAAATACCCACGCCGAGCGCCATTATGAAAGGTACTGTAATCGGACCGGTAGTTACGCCGCCCGAATCAAACGACAGGGGAATAAAAGAGATTTTTCCGTTTTCCATCATAAGTGCGCATACTGCAAACAGCATCATGTAGAAAAACATTAACAGCATAGAAAGGTTGAGATGGAAAACTATTTTGGCGACAGCTATCACCAAGAAAAGTCCTACGCCGACGCCAACCGTTATGATAAGCAACATGGAAGGGTTAATTACGCTTTCAACCTGTCCTGCAAGAACAGATAAATCCGGTTCTGCTATGGTTATAAGCACACCCATTACGAAACATACCGAAAGTAAAATTTTGAGCTTTTTAGATTTTGTTAAACCTGAACCAACATGCTCGCCCATCGGTGTCATTGCAAGGTCGGCGCCGAGATTGAATAAACCTATTCCCAATATCAGCAACACCGCCGAAACCGCAAAAACCACAATTTCCTGTACAGAGAAACCAAAAATAGGCAATAGTATTAAAACTATCACCGTAACGGGCAAAACGGAAATTAACGATTCTTTTAATTTTGCTAAAAGTATCTTACTCATTTTCTTCTAAACCTGCTATTACACTTTATCAGTTAATATATTTATTTTGCATAGCTTATATCTTACGTCTCGCAAAAGCTATTCTTATTTTTTTCTTTACGGGTGATACGGGAGCTGTTGCAGGAACTTCCTTCAAAACAACCTCTTCAACGGGGTGAGGTTCGTCTATGACAACTTCTTCCTCCGCTACCGCTATTTCTTCCGCAACAGGAGTTACAACTTCTTCTGCGGGAGCAGGTGTTTCCGATGCTACGGGAACTTCGACAATCTCAGGCTGAACCTCGTCGGGTTGCGCAGGTTCTTCCGCAGGTACGTCTGCTTTTGTTTCCGTATGCATAACTGGTTTCGCGTCAATTTCTATGTCCGCTCCACCTGCTTTCATCATATTTATGTATGCAATTGCGCAGGGATAAATACTTGTTTTCTTACAACCGCGACAAAAGGGCGCATACATTCCGCACAGGTCAAAACCGCTTATAAGACTATTTTTATATTTGTCTGCATCGATTACAAGTTGTAATTTTTCAAGATTTTCCTTGCTGAGCTTTCTCGGCATTGTGTTTAAAAGCTGCAAAGGTGAATTGCTATCCCACATAATAATTGTTTACTCCGAACGTATTTACTCTATTATACTATATATTTAACGAAATTTCAAGCAATGTAACTATATTTGTTCGACTGTTAAAGAGGAAAGAATTTCCTCGTACTTGTCTTTCATGAAAGAAATGCTGTCTGGAAGAGTTACCGCAGCCGAACCGCCGGCAACCCCGCAACGGAGAATATCCTGCATAGACCCGCCCTTAATCAATGCGTTTGTCGCCGCGGCAACCATTCCGTCGCCGGCGCCTATAGTTGAGTTCATTGCAACGCTTACGCTTTTACAATAATAGCTCTTTATCCCGTCCGTTATAACCGCTCCCTTTTTACCGAGAGACAACAAAACATATTCGCAGCCTGAATTTATAATTACGCGGCAGGCCTTTAACATATCGTCTTTATCGGTGATATGTATTTTCAAAGTTCTTTCCAGCTCTTCAAGGTTTGGTTTCACCAATTTGACGCCGCATTTTAATGATTCTTTCAGCCTTTCACCCTCAGTATCAACAATTTTCACAACGGAAGGCGGTACGCATTTCAATATCTTTGCA
>JAIDSQ010000167.1 GCA_029061155.1 Clostridia bacterium | reverse complement strand
TTTCTGAGGAGTGCGCTGCCGACGAGAAACACGAAGGAAATATAATTGTTCATAACGTCGACTTCTGTTACGGACACTACCGTGTAAACAGCCTCTTCTTCCATATCCTCGTCGTAAACGGTTACCGTGCTGTTTAAATGAACGTAGCTGTTGTCAGTTTCTTCTTCACGGATGTCGGCGTTTTTGATTTTATATTCAAGTTCGGCAATTTTTCCCTCGTTTGAACGCTGCTCTTCACGAGCCGCGTCGTACTCGGCGTTTTCGGAAAGGTCGCCGTGGCTGCGCGCCTCTGCAATTCTCTCGATTATCTCGGGGCGCTTAACCTTTACAAGATATTCGAGTTCTTCTTTTAAGTGTTCGTAATTCTTTTGCGTCATTACAAATTGTTCTGCCATTTTTAACTATACCTCTATATTTGATAAACAAACGTGATTCCTTTAAAGGAACCACGCAATATGCTACTATATTATATATACAAAAAATTTTTTTGTCAACTACTTGCCTTCTATAAAGTCGGTTATTCTGTCAATTGCTACCGTAAGTCTTTTCATCGAAGTTGCGTACGAACATCGCACGTGGTTAACTCCCGCCGTGCCGAACGCATTGCCGGGGACCACGGCAACCTTTTTAGCCGCCAACAGTTCGTTTGCGAACTTTTCACCGTCCATACCCGTGACCGCAACGGAAGGAAACACATAGAACGCGCCCTTGGGCTTGAAACATTTCAGCCCCAGCGAGTTGAATGCGTTAACCAAAAAGCCGCCCCTTCTCGCGTAATCCTCGCGCATTTCTTCAACGGTGGAAAAGCCGTCGGCAAGTCCGTCCTTAAGTGCGCACAGCGCGGCGCGCTGTCCCGTCTGGGGCGCGCAAAGCATTGTGTACTGATGTATTCTGAACATAGCCTCGTCTATTTCCGCGGGAGCGCACACAAATCCCACGCGCCAGCCAGTCATAGCAAACGCCTTGGAAAAACCGTTGATAAGTACCGTTCGCTGCGACATATCCCCTATCGAAGCTATTGAAACGTGCCTTTGCGTGTAAGTAAGTTCGGCGTAAATTTCGTCGGAAATCACAAGCAGATCGTGCTTTTTTATTACGGGGACTATAGCCTCCAGTTGCTCGCGCGTCATTATTGCGCCTGTGGGGTTATTGGGGTAAGGAAGTATAAGCGCCTTGGTCTTGGGGGTGACTGCCCTTTCGATAATTTCGGGCGTCAGTATAAAGTCGTTATCCGCAACGCACTTTAAAGCAACAGGAGTTCCGCCCGCAAGCGTTACGGTGGGTGCGTAAGAAACGTACGAAGGGTCGGGCACTAAAATTTCGTCGCCCAAATCGCACACCGCGCGCAGGGCTAAATCGATTGCCTCGCTCGCGCCGGTGGTGACTATGGTATGCTCGGGCGAGTAGTGAACGTTAAATCTCTCTTCGAGGTAGCGGGAAATTAAGGTTAAAAGCTCGGGCAGACCGCGGTTGCCCGTGTACTGCGTTTCACCGCGCTGAATGGAGCGTATGGCATAGTCCCTGATGTTCCAGGGTGTGACAAAGTCGGGTTCGCCCACGCCGAGCGAAACCGCGCCTTCCATACTGTTTACTATATCGAAAAATTTTCTTATACCGCTCGGCTTAAGAGATCCCGCGCGTTTGTTTACAAAGTTTCTCATATTTCTAAATAATTTACATTGCGGGTAAAAATCACACTTTTTGCCCGCAGACCCAATTTGTGCATACCTGCACCTCAGTGGGTGAATTTGCACAAATTATATAATTGTGTGCCCATGATTATTTGTGCAAAGAGGGCAACGCCTTCAAATCACGAAAATTTAAGACATCATCGAACGTCTTAAATTTTGTGAACACTGTTACGGCTGTACGGATATTCTGTTGACTACGCTTTCACCGCCGTTCATAATAGCGCCTTCAACCTTGTATTTTTTAAGAATAAAGTGCGTGGCGGTGGAAATGACGGAGTCATAAGTGGAAATTTTCTCGGAAACGAACCGAGAAACACTGCGCAACGATTTTCCGTGCACTATTACTGCAAGGTCGTAAGCTCCGCTCATGAGATACAGGTTTTTAACCTCTTCGTGAGCGGCGATTTCGTTTGCGATTTTGTCGAAACCGTGTCCGCGCTGGGGGGTAACCTTTACTTCGATAAGCGCCTCTACCTGCTCGTCGTCAACACTGTCGGTATTGATAAGGGCGGTGTACTTGACGATTACGCCCGACGCCTCAAGTTCGTTAATCTTATAAGCCGCCGTCTTTTCGTCCACGCCGAGCATTGCAGCAATGCGCTTTGCGGTAAGGCGAGAATCTTCGCTCAAAAGGTCCAGAATGTCTTTTTCGAGTTTATCCATACAATTAACCTCAATATATTATCAAACTAATTATATTTTATAGCGCGTGAAAAGTCAATTAAAATAACTTTACTTTGAACGGCTTTGCCTGTATAATATAGCTAATATGTTTAAACTTTGGGCTAAAATTATTACCGACAATAAAATAGTAAATCAGCTTACTTACGAGCGGGACGAAAAGTTTACGTACTCGCATTTTTTCAATTACCTCACGGATATATGCGAGGGACTGGATATTGCCACGCCCGTTTTATTAAAAACCCACATATTCAACTACGCCAAATTCGGAATGGTCCGCTTTATCCCCCGCGACTTTGCGGAATCGGTGGACTTTGACAAACTTGTAATAGAAAACATAACTTAGCGCATACTTTATGTATGAAATTCACCTGTTATTTTTGTGTGTCACTTCTCGTTATCTCCGCCATATGCGGGGGTGTATTGGCTTTTACGGGCTTTAACCTGCTGCTTTTTATATGTCTGAACAACCAGATGATTTACAGAAGTTTTCTTGCCGTGACGGCGGTATCCGCGCTGTTCACAGTATATTCGTTAATAGCGTTTAAGCCCTTCAAGGGTCTTAAATAAGCGTTCCGCTTAATCGCGTATCTTAATTTCGGTAGCACTTGATTGACTTATCTCACATCAAACTAAGCGTTCCGCTTAACCGCGTATCTTAATTACGTTGGCAATAGATTGACAGTACGCAAATCAAACTAAACCCCGCGCTTTACCGCGCGGGGTTATTTTAATTGTTTGATATTTTTACGCTTGCTCCTGTCGCCGCGTCCTGATACATTATCCAGTAACCGCCGTCGCCTGCTGGCAGATAGGCGGAAAGTCCGGACAGGCTTTCGGGCGGGCGCGCGCTGTCCGAAGACGGTATTCCGTAGCATATATATGCCGGTGAACCGTCCTTATGTATCACGCCGAATACGTAAAACTTGCCTTCGCCGTAATCAATTCTTACCCAGCGCGAGTTTTCCACAACCTCGCAAAGCGCCCTCTCTTCGGGATAACTTGAAAAGACTTTTTCAATCTCCTCCTTCATTCGTCCGTAGAAGTCGCCGTGCGCAAGTCCGCCGAGCGTTTGACCGCCAGCGCCTTCAGCCTCTTCATTTTTGAATACGCCAGTCCCGTTTTCTTTTTCCTTTTTATCTTCGCATACAGCCCCACCGTCTTTATCAGTCTGCTCGAATTCATAATAATTCTCCTGTGCAAGTGCCTCGTCCTCGTACTTGATTTTCTCAACCGCAACCGAGGGCAGTTTATCGCTGTTTATAATTTCCTGCTTTTCGATTTGCGCGCGTAGATCGGCAACGGCTGTACGGAAAGCCCCGCATGTTGCCGAGGCAACAGGCAGTACGTCGCCGCGGACAAAACAGATAAGGGCGGTAAAGCCGTAACTTGTATCCACGTCGGACGCTCCTTCAAAGGTAAGCCCGTCCAGTACAACGGTATGTTTTCCGTCCGAAACCGCAACGACAAACTTGCCTTCGGTAAGGGGTGCGAAATTTATCAGCGATACTTCTATCTTTAAAGAGTTGCCGTAACGTTCCGCCTTGACAAGTCCCGAAAGCTGTCCGCCGTCGGCGGAGAACCCGCTTTTAAGGGTGCGGATTACGGCTATGTTTTTGGTGTAGCCCATTTTTTATTCCTTACGTCAATTGTTTTTATCATATTATATTATCATTCGCGGGCGGGAAAAAAGTAATATTATGTAAAAATAAATATATTTTTGCATTATATTTTCATACGAAATATTTTATGTGAAAATTATTGCTTTTATTTTTGTTTTTCTATATAATATATAAGACAGAATTTTTGTTTTTTTCAATAGGAGTATTTGTAATGGCATTGACGAAAAATAAGAAAGTCCTTGATTATGTTGCGGAGAGAGCGGCGGTTGCCCAGCCCGACAAGATAGTCTGGATTGACGGAAGTGAAAACCAGATTAAAGCTTTAAAGGCTGAGGCTGTCAAAAGCGGCGAGCTTGTAAAGCTTAACGAAAACCTTTTGCCCGACTGCTACCTTCACCGCACAAAGGTTAACGACGTTGCGCGCGTAGAGGACAGAACGTTTATCTGCACGAAGAACAAAGAAGACGCAGGTCCCATCAACTACTGGATGGACCCCAAGCAGGCTTACGAGCTCACTGACGAGATTGCCCGCGGCTCCATGAAGGGCAGAACGATGTACGTTATACCCTACTCGATGGGCGTTGTCGGCAGCGACTTTGCTAAAATAGGTATCGAGCTTACCGACTCTATCTACGTAGTTTTAAACATGAACATAATGACCCGCGTAGGCAAGAACTGCCTTGACGCACTCGGCAAAGACGGCGACTTTATCAAAGGTTTCCACGCAAAGTGCAACGTTGACGCGGACAAGAGATACATTATGCACTTCCCCGAGGACAACGCAATCGTATCCGTTAACTCGGCTTACGGCGGAAACGTGCTTTTGGGTAAAAAGTGTTTCGCTTTGAGAATTGCCTCCTACCTCGGCAAGAACGAAGGCTGGATGGCTGAGCACATGCTTATTTTAGGCGTAACTTATCCCGACAAGAAAACCAAGAAATACGTTGCGGCTGCATTCCCCTCGGCTTGCGGCAAGACCAACCTCGCAATGCTTATTCCCCCCAAGCACTACCTTGACAAGGGTTATGAAATCGAGTGCGTGGGCGACGATATTGCCTGGATAAGAGTAGGTAAAGACGGCGGTCTTTGGGCTGTCAATCCCGAAAACGGTTTCTTCGGCGTGGCTCCCGGCACGAACGAACACAGCAACTACAACGCGCTGCAATCGACAAAGCGCGGAACGATATTCACAAACGTAGCTCTTAACACGGACAATATGACGGTTTGGTGGGAAGGACTTACAAAGGAACTTCCCGAAAACTGCATAGACTGGACGGGTAAGCCCTGGAACCCCGAAAAGTACGACAAGAAAGACAAGTCAACTTGCGCGGCACATCCCAACTCGCGTTTCACGGCGCCCGCAACCAACTGTCCCTGCGTTTCGCCCGACTTCAATTCTAAAGAAGGCGTGCCTCTTTCGGCAATTATCTTCGGCGGAAGAAGAGCGTCCACAACTCCCCTTGTATATCAGTCGAGAGACTGGAACCACGGTGTGTTCATCGGTTCGGCAATGTCGTCCGAAACCACGGCTGCCGCAACGGGCGCAACCGGCGTGCTCCGTCATGACCCCATGGCTATGAAACCCTTCGCAGGATATCATATGGGCGACTACTTTGCACACTGGATTGAGATGGGCAAAAAGGTTAATCCCGAAAAGGCGCCTAAGATATTCAACGTTAACTGGTTCAGACAGGATGAAGAGGGCAACTTTATGTGGCCCGGATTCGGCGACAATATGCGCGTGCTCGAATGGATTTTAAAACGTTGCGGAGATACGCCCGTCGACGCGGTTGAAACTGCTATCGGTTATGTTCCCAATGCTGAAGATATCGATATTTCCGAACTTGACTATAATATTTCAGATACTAAGAAATTCGACATCAATACGCTTAAGGAAATTCTTACTGTAGACAAGGCAAAGTGGGCTAAAGAGGCTGAAGAGATTGAAGGTTACTACAACAACACAATCAAATCGAGAATTCCTCAGGAGCTTTGGGACTGTCTTGAAACTCTCAAGAATAATTGTCGTTAATCACATTACTATAAGCTTTAAAGGGCGCGGGCAAAATTGCCCGCGCCCCTTGTTATATATGCATTTCTACGATAAAGACAGAAATTCAACTAACGGTTTAGTGGAAATTCTTGAAACGGCAAATAATTTTTAGTATAATTTAGTTATCTTACAGACGAGGTGAATTGAATTTGGACTACGGTAAAAAAATTGCCTATTTAAGAAAATCGAAAGGAATGACTCAACACGAACTCGGAAAAGAGCTTAACGTCACTTATCAGGCTGTTTCCAAATGGGAGCGCGGCGAATCCCTGCCGGATTTTACAACTATGACGCAATTAGCAAAGATATTTCAGGTTTCCATCGATTATTTTGCGGAGGAAAACGAGAATTATCAGGAACCCGCATACAGCACGGACGAAAGCGTGCATGAACCGTTAAACGCTGTTATGCATGATTACGTAGGCGTATGCACGGAATGCGGTAAAATGCTGGACTCGGACGAGGTTTATTCCTCTTCGCCTAAAATAATTTGTAAAAACTGTGCAGAACGGCACAAGCAAATACAATTAATCAATAAAAAGAATGAAGAGACCAGAAAGGAAGTTCAGAGACAGGCGGCGCTTGGAAAGGGCTTTGACGTAAAGCTGATAGTCATCCTTGCACTCTCTTTTATTACATATATAGTAATGGCTGTGTTTAGTTTTTCTTCTGGCTTTGATTCCGACAGCGAGTTTAAAAGCGTACTTCTTTTCTTAGTTCAGCTTGCGGTATTCGGCTGTACCAACGCCGTGTTCGATTTTATAAACGATCTCCGTGCCGCGGACGACTCGGACTATAAAAGAAATCTTTCACTCATTATAGCGGGTGTTTTCTCGGCTGTAAATTTAATTACTTACCTTGTAATCTACCTCTTATCAAAGGAAAGCTTTTATCTTGGAATAATGGTTTTGGCGGTTGTTCTGTCGTTTACGTTCGTCAGCCAGGTTTTGTGGGGAGGAGTCGTAAAGGAAATTTTTACCGCAGGCGGTTTTACATTCAAGATGCCCGGCTTTATTTTCTCGCTCAATATCGATTCCATTCTTTGGATGATTGCTGTGAAAATAGTGCTCGGCATTGTTGCAATAGCGTTGTTTATAATTACTACAATCTTATTTGCACTGGTGGCAATTTTCGGTTCGGTCATTACCTTTATTCCTTCGATTATTTCCAAAACCATAAAGGATAAAACGGCTTAAGCAGCGTGACGCTGCACCCGATTATCTTAATTGCAAATACTGAAGTTCAGTAAATAGCAAATCAAACTTTAAATATAAAACCCGAGCGGTGTACACCGCTCGGATTTTATATTTATTTATTGATAAATTACTCTTCGGTTTTATTTGAATTTCCTAAGAATGTGCCGAAATGAATTTCTTTCTTGCCGCGCTTTGCGCCGCCGCCCGAGCCTGAACCGCCGCGGGGTTTCCTGTCAAAACCGCTGCTGCCGCGCGACTTATTAAAGCGTCCGCCGCCTTTTCTGTCCTTTCTGTCTCCCGAAGGACGGTCGCCGTAGCGAAGTCCCCTGTCGTTGGGCTTGGCGTTGTTGGGTATAACTGCAATATATCTTGCGGGTTCTTTGCCTTCCGACACGGTCTTTACGTCGGGATTGTCGGCAAGCGCCGAATGAATAATGCGTCTTTCATAAGGGTTCATGGGTTCGAGCGTCATCTTTCTGCCCTTTTCCACAGCCTTTTTAGCAAGCTTTTCGGCGAGAGCCTTTAAAGTTTCTTCACGCTGGGTGCGGTAATTTTCGCAATCCACAACTACCTTTTTATACTCGTCCCTGCCGATGTTTGCAACCGCGCCCGCAATGCACTGTATAGCGTCTAAAACGTCTCCTCTTTTACCTATTACCTTTGCGGAGTTGGTGGTTTTGATATCGATTTTAATATTATCCGATTCTTCAACAATTTCACTTACAGCCGAAATTTTCAGAATTTCAAACAGTCCGTCAATAAAATCTGCCGCACGCTTTGCGTCGTTCTTTTTAGTAATCTGAACCTTTGCCTTAACCGAACCGAAGAGTTTCTTTTTACCCTCTTCCAAAACAACAATTTCCACTTCGCTCTTTTTAAGTCCGAGTTCCTTCAACCCGACCTCAATCGCCTCGTCTACCGTCTTGCCGGTAAATACTTCTTCCATTTCTTACTTTAACCTCTTTCTGTTTTTATTCTTAACGCGCTTTGCTACATAACCGCCGTTTGCCTCCTGTCTGGCAAAGCTTGCGTCCATTACTTTATTGATTATAAGAGTCGATGCAAGTCCGTATAACGTACTTGTTATCATGTAAATTGAGAACGCCGCGCTGTAAAAGAAGGAGAACACACCGTAGATTATGGGCATCATAATAAGCATCCACTTATTTGTTCTCGCGCCCGAACCGTCTACCGTACCGAGCTCGTTGGCATCCTTTTGCGAGCGCATTGAAATGAATTGCTGCAACAGCATAAAGCCTATCGCAAGTACGATAAGTACAAAGTAGCCGTTGTAGGTCTTTCCTTCCAGACCGCCGTTTTCATTGAGATATCCTTCATTAAGGATATAGTAGTTTACTTCGTTGTAAGATTCCTCGTACGACGCGTCAACATTACCCGACGCACGCGTAACCGACGAGGAGAACTTTGAGAAGTCGGGCGCAACCTTATTGAGCATAGAGTCGGGATACCAAATGTTGCCGACCCATAAAAAGTCCGCCTTTTCCGCTCTGTAATAATCGGCGGCAGCCCTTCTTGCGTTTTCACGCACATATCCGCGCACAACTTCTATTTTATCAGCCTCGGGCTTTGTATCGAAACCTTCGGGCAAAGTAAAACTGTTTTTATCAGCCTCGGCTTTAAACGCGTCAAAGTTCACAAGATACGCCGTTTCGCCGATTGACTCGTCGGTTTGCGGCATTAAAAAGCCGTCTTTGTTATCGTCCGTATAAACATACTCCTGTACGCTTGAATTATACCTTTCAACCATTTTATTATAGGTGGAAAGGTTTGCGTACTGCGAATATGTGGAGAACGCACCGAACACTACCATGAATATGATAAGCGTAACAATCATGGGCAAGCACGCGCCGAACATGGAAATGCCGTTTTGTTTTTGCAGCTCCATTACCTTCTGACTGTACATATTCTTATCGTTGGCGTACTGCTTTTGCAGTTTTTCCATTTGCGGCCGCATCTTTTTCATAAGCAGCGACTGCTTTTTCATCTTCACGCGCGAATAGACGTCAAGGGGCAGGGTTATGGTTTTTAGCGCAAGCGTGAACACTATAATACCCACGCCGACTATACCTATTCCTTCGATAAGCCACTTAATAACAGTGCCTATCCAGTTAAGGTCGATAATCGACATCTTTTCAACGGCGAAATCTATGAAGTTTGTAGACACTTCAAGCAAGTTTTGTAACATTTATAAAACCCATTTTAATTTAAAATAATTTTCGGGCACGGGGTCGTACCCGCCCCTGGAAAAGGGGTTGCACCGCAGTAGCCTCCAGCTGCCGAGAATTATGCCCGCAATTACGCCGTGATTGTTGATGACGCGCAGCATATATTCCGAGCAGGTAGGCTGGTACAGACAGGTATGGCGTGAAAAATTTTTCTGATAAAAAATAATAAGACGCATCAAGAGCATCTTTATGAAGGGTTTAAAAACAGTGCGCCTTAAAAGTTTATAAAACCTTTTCAATTTTTTGCGCATGCATTAACCTTCTTAAAGCAGGATAAAAAGCTTTGCTCGAACGCCGAATAGGAATACTCTTCGGCAACCCTCGGCAACACGATTACGCTGTAATTTCTGTTAAGTGTTTTACAGGTATTGTCGAACGAGGCGCGTATCAATCTTTTTATCCTGTTACGCTTAAAAGCTTTTCCGTGTTTTTTTGAAACGGCTATACCCATTGACATTTTAGCCGAAGGAAAATACAATAACGTAAGAGAGGGGGAAAATACACGTTTTCCCCTGTTAAAAAGCTTTTGAAAGTCCGTATTTTTTTTTATTCGTAAATAGTTCACTTAAAGTTAAGCGGAAAGCTTTTTTCTGCCTTTGTTTCTTCTTCTCTTTAAAACGTTTCTGCCTGCATTTGATGCCATTCTCTTTCTGAAACCGTGAACTTTACTTCTCTGTCTCTTTTTAGGTTGATAAGTTCTTTTCATAGTAATATTTCCTCTGTTTTATATAGTTGTTTGATTTTTCAATTTATGTTTGATGTGTGATTAGTCAATTAGTCACTACCGCAACTAAGATACATGGATGCAACATCACGTTTCTTAGCTTGATATGTCTATAGCCAATCTATTGCTAACGTTATTAAGATACGCAATCAAAGTCCGTTTGTCAAGCGTTATTGGCGGTGCGGACGGGTAAAATTAAATACAGCCTGTCCTTATTTTCCACATTTTCACACACGAACGGTTGAATCTGACTGTTGAATGTAAGAACGATTTTATCCTCGTTCAAAGCGTTTACCGCATCAATTATGAACTTGGAGTTCATCGCAATGCGGATGTCCTTGCCTTCTATTTCAGCTTTGACAGGTTCCTGCACGCTGCCTATCTCCGAATTAGACGAAATTTCTATTCTGTCCGAATTGATATCAAAAATTATAAGACTGTTTTTATCATTCCTTACAAGCACTGCCGCACGCTCGATACTTGCCTTAAGCACAGCCTTTTCAACAATAACGGAAGTAGTGAAGTCCTTTGGTATAATGTTTTCCTTTTTGATAAAGTCACCGTTATACAACCTCGAAGTAAGAACTGTGTTGTCGGTAGATACCAGAATCATACCGCGCTGAACGTATATTTTAGTATCGCCGTTTCCTTCGACCATCTTTTCAATCTCGTTAAGAGTCCTCGCAGGGCACACAAGCTCCAAGTCCGAAGTACTTTCGATAACTTGTCCCTTGATGGTTGCAAGCCTGAATCCGTCAAGCGACGTGACGCAGATGTCGTTACCGCTTATTACAAACTGACAGCCCTTTAATATAGGTCGCGAATCGTCCGACGAGCAGCAGAACGAAGTTGCTGAAATGAATTTTTTCAGATCCTCGGTTTTAAGAGTGAAACTGTTCTCGTTAATGTCAAGATCAATTCTCGGAAAATCGTCCGCGGAGAGAACCTGCATCGCCGTCTGGCTGTCGGCGTAGATAATATCCATCTTTCCGCCGTTGGACGATAAAACTATCTGCACATCTTCAAGCTTTTTAATGAACTCCGAAAAGTACCTGCCGGGCACGCAAACTTCGCCTTCTTCCATAACCTCGGCTTTGATAGTCTTGCAAATGGAAATTTCACCGTCTGTCGCGGTAAGAATAAGTTTATCGTTCTCAGCCCCTAACTTAATACATTCTAAAACGGGAGTAACGGTCTTGCTTGCACAAGCCTTAACAACTTTCAATACGGCCTCGGATAACTCAACGCCTTCGCAAACAGCTTTCATATCTATCTTCCTTATATTTTTTATTTTATTAAGTTATTAATTATTAGTAGAGGGTAGACTGTGAATATCCCCAAATTGTGGATATCTTTCCGCCCCTTTATATATTACATTATTATAATAACAAAATTTAATTTAAAAAGCAACCAAAAAAAGTGAAATTTAAGTGTGTAAGCTGTGGAAAAAGCTATTTTTTTAGGTGAATATCTCTGTTGATAATTTGGGTATGAGTGGAAATCTAAAAAACAGTCGTTTTGTAAATTTTTCCCTCGGCGAGGCAATTTAAACCTTATCAACACAATTTTGTTAATTGTGGATAATTTTGCCTGTTGATAAAATATTTATTGTGTTTTTGCTTATTGTATGGTACAATAACCGCATGCAGACGGATAATTACATCGATTTGATTTTAAACAAATGTTCCGCACAATTTAACGCCTTTTCAAAGATGTTGAAAGATTATAATAAAATTTGTAATATAACATCAATTGTTGACGACAGAGGTATTACTTACAAACATTTTCTTGACAGCATTGCGGGGGAATTTTTGTTTGAAAAAGGTGCGGACGTAGTTGAAATAGGTTCGGGCGGGGGCTTTCCTTCCATACCTTTGAAGATTGTAAGGGACGATCTTAAGTTCACGCTTATAGAAAGTACGGGCAAAAAGTGCAGCTTTCTGAACTCGGTTGTTGATAATTTAGGGCTTAAATGTGTACAAGTCAAAAATATTCGTGCCGAAGAGGGGGCGCATGACAAAAATATGCGTGAAAAGTACGATATTGCCTGCGCACGCGCGGTTGCAAGGCTCAACGTTCTGTGCGAATACTGCCTTCCCTTTGTACGTGTCGGCGGTAAGTTTATTGCATACAAGGGAGTTGCCGAAGAGGAAATTAAAGAGGCTGAAAACGCTTTGAAAATCTTGGGCGGAGAGATTGAACAGGTTATAAAATACGAACTTCCCGAAGACGGTTCAAAGCGTACTCTGGTCTGTATAAGAAAGATAAAACACACGCCCGCACTCTATCCGAGAGGGCAGGGCAGGGAAAGGAAAAATCCGCTTTAAAAATATGTATTACACTTGTGCATTTACGGGACACCGCAACTTAAGAAATACCGACTTTGATTCGAGCCTTCTGGACAGGGTTATTTTGAACCTTATCAAGGGCGGAACCAAAGTTTTTCTGTGCGGTATGGCTTTGGGGTTTGATCTGGAGGCGGCGCAGAGCGTAATTATGTATAAGAAGGATTATGACGTAAAGCTTGTCGCTTGTATTCCCTGCGCCGGTCAGGAGGCTAAATTTTCGGGTAGCGCTAAAAATTTGTACGGGCGCATACTTGAAAATTGTGACGAAGTAAGGGTTTTGTCCGATGAGTATTATAAAGGCTGTATGCACAGCCGCGACAGGTATATGGTAGACAACTGTGACGTTCTTGTAAGCTTTTTGCGGCGGAACAGCGGTGGAACCTATTACACGGTTAACTATGCCCAAAAGACAGGCAAAAAAATAATTGCAACATAAGCAGGGTGACGCTGCATCCGCGTATCTTAATTACGTAGGAAATGGATTGACTGACCACAAATCAAACAGAGAAATATAAAAGACCGTTAACTCCATGGGAGAAGTTAGCGGACCTTTTTATATTAAGAACGATAAATTGAAATTTATCGTTACTTTCGATTAACTTATTTTGATTGGGTTATTGCTTTTATTGCGCCTTTGGCGTGAATACGTACAATTCTGTCATCATCTTCTTCTG
>JAIDSQ010000166.1:23006-33920 GCA_029061155.1 Clostridia bacterium | reverse complement strand
GACAGAAAGCTTGCTAAAGCAGACGAATCTAAGTCTATAGGAATGACTGTCGAAAACTTTGAAAAGTACAAAGATATCGAGAAATACTACAAGCTCGAAAACTTTAACTGGGACGGAGATAAAACTGTTACTTTCGACTTCACTCCCAGCCTGCAGTACGAGCACTTTAAGGCAACGTATTTCTTTACGCCCGATAACCTTGTGGATGCAGAAAACAAGCTTACCCCTTACGCGTTCAAGTACGTTTTTGCAGGCGAAAACATTTATTGTAACAAGATGCTCCCCGGCGGAAGATATTGCATAAAATCTTTCGGCTCGCCTCAGCTTGTGGCAAACTCCGATCTGTCTAAGACCGATTTCAAGGATGCAAACGGCAAGATTTACTCCGAAAGTCAGCGCAGTCAGCTTATGCTCGTTGCAAGCAAGCCCACGGAAACGCGTGAAATGGAAATGACGGACACCCTCAAAGACAAGACAGGGATAAAGGATAACGATATAGTAGCGTCGTCTACTTTCGAAATTGACCTTGCACTCTGCCGTAACGTTACGTCTATTCCCGCAGGCAGCTTTTTACAGGTTTCGTTCGGTTTCCCCGAAGGTTATAAACCCGACGACGAAGGAACGACGTATAAGATTTATCACTATACGCGTGACAAGAGCGGTAACATTACAGGCGTTGAGGAAATTCCCGTAATAATTACGCCTTACGGTATTATAGCGCAGGTACAGAGTTTCAGTCCCTTCACAATCGTTCAGGTTAAGAACACAAGCTCCGTCGTTACGAACAGCAATACCGTAAATATTTACGCAAACGTAAACGGCGGCACGGGCGGCACGGTTAAGACGAACGGCAAGAGCGGTATAGTCGAAGTTACCGGCGATACCATTACTTACGACATTACGGCTGATGAAGGCTTTACCGTCGGTACGGTTCTTTTGAACGGCAAGGTTGTGGACGCGGCTGATTACGCCGACGGAAAGCTTACGCTTAAAAAGAGCGACCTTGGCGCAAGCAATACTTTGGAAGTAAGTTTCGTTACGAAAACTTCTGCACAAACTTATGCGGAAAAAGGATTCACTCCCGTATACGGCTCGACTAATCATATTGTTGATTCGCCGAATGAAACAGGCAGCATCAGAAACGACCACCATGAGGTCAACGTTGCGGCAATAGTAATCAGCGTTGTTTGCGGTGTAGTACTTGCCGCTGCGGTAGGCGTAACGGTCTGGTTGGTTTTAAGAAAAAAGAACAAAAATGCGTAACATAAAAAAATCCACCCGGGAGGGTGGATTTTTTATTAGTATGATTTAAAGCGCAATCTTAAAAATTACAGAACACATAGTTGTTTTGCAAAAAACAAATTGACATAATCTCGCTTGTTTTTTATAATTAAATTGTATTTATAATTTTTAATTGAATAGTTAAAAGGAGCGCTATGAAATTAACTTTAAAAAAATGGCTTATTGCAATTTTATCGGCGGTTTTTCTTGCCGCTGCAATATGGGCTGTTGCACCCGCAATAGCTGCGTCTGCGGATACAGGTGATTTAACCTGTGAAACCGCTTCGGGCAATTATCTCAATGAAGACTACCTTGCCGTATACAGGGTTCCCGCGAGTATGATGACGTACGAGGCAAACGGCGGAGGCAATATCGCCAATGCGTTTGACGGGAACTGGAACTCGTTCTGGCAAACCAATATCGAAAATAACGGACAAAACACAAATACTCCTACGTTTTTAAACGCGATAACGGTAACGTTCAGTCAGCCCGTTACAATAGACAGAATAGCGTACGCGTCTTCAAGCGAGCGCTTGGGTCACGGCTATCCCATTACTCTTAATTTGTACACGTCTAACAGCGGAGAGCTTTCGCTTTACGGTACTTGCGACAGTACCGCTACCAACGACAGAGTAGTGTTCAGATTTAAAGAAACCATAACCGTTACGCAGATTAAATTCGAATTCAGAAAAGTCAACACTATGCACAATTGGACTGCGACTGCGAAGGAAATCTGTTTTCTGCAGCCCGACAATGCAAGTGCAAATAAAGTTATTGACTTGTTTAATGACTATGCGCAGCTCAGCGTTAAGAGTGAGTACAAATCGAACTTAAACGCAATACGCGAAGACGTAAGCAGTCTTATAAGCTACGAAAGCGCGTTGAAACCCCTTCTTGACAGGGCGGACGCAATTTTAAACGGGCATCTGATAAAAAATACCCGCCGTGAATTTTCTACCGATCCGAACGCTATTAACGTAATAAATCAGTACGGCAACCTTCGTTCGTATGCGGGAGGCACGCTTAAAATGTCGAGCTTCGGAATTGACCGTCAGGTTACGGGCGTAGGCGGACTTAAGGGCGACACGATTACAGTTTACGTGGAAGCTGACGAGGGTGACCCTCTGCCCCGCATAGCCTTTACCCAGATTATAGGCGACTGGAGAAGCTGGCAGTCCTCTTACAATTTAACGCGCGGTAAAAACGTATTGACTTTCCCTAACTTCATTACCGACAATTATACACGCGCAACAATTGCCGGCGGAGCGATACATATACTTAACCAGTACGAACCTACCCAGCAGTCGAAAAACGTAAAGGTGTATATCGAGGGCGGTTTCCTCTATCCCGTTTTCCGCAAGGGCGGCGACGTGGAGGCGTACCGTATGGAATTGACTTCTTATCAGAACGAAATGAACAATACGGAAGGTATGTGCAACATAACCGAACTCGTCGGTGACCACTTTATAAATACACTCGGTGCGTCGACTGCGTATAACGATTACGTTGTCCGCAACATCGATCCTCAGAAAAACGCCGAAGGGTGGGACGGTTATATGACCGCACTGCTGGAGTTCGGCGGCGTTACGATGGACCCTCAAGGTAAATACTTCAACGAAAAAAATCTGCACTTATATACTAACTTCCGTATGGTTCAGCCCTGGGCGGGCGCCTTTGCCTTCGCCGCGGGCGACCACCTCGGATTTATCGATATAAACGAGAGCAGCCTTACAAACTTCGGTAACCTCGGCTGGGGGTTCGCGCACGAAGTGGGCCACGCACTTGACGTGGGAGGACGTACGATAGGCGAAACCACAAACAACATGTGGTCGAAATTTGCGCTTGCGTATTTTGAAGGCAACGTTTCGAGAAACTTCAACAACGATACGACGAATGCTTTAACTTCCGACGAAAATTATACGCAAGGATTTTTCAATACCAACAGATACAATTATCAGATTTGGTGGAACCTCGAAGCCTGCCATCACGGGTTCTGGGGCGAGCTTGACAATCTGTACCGCTACTACGACGAAACGGCAGCACGCAATGATGCAGGGGTAACTTCAGACGATAAGCAGATGGATGAAACCGAGCGTATGGTCTATTACTCTTCGTTGGTCATGGGTGAGGATTTAGGATATTATTACGAGCGTTTCGGATTTTCGTTTACTTCGGGCGACAACTATAAGCCGTTCAAGGTTGAAAATGCATCTGCGTCGTATAAAAAACTTGTTCAGAAGGCGCTGGACGATAAGAAGATTGAACTGAAAAACTTCAAATACTGGTATATTGACGCCGACCAGTATTACTACGATTTTACGGGTAACGACTATTACGAACCTTCGGTCAAAGTAGAAATTGACAGCGCGAACAAGACGGACGCGGGCTACGTTCTGTATTTAACTTTACCCGAAGGCACTAACGCGCATATCGGCTATGAAATAATGGAATACAGGGGCGGAAAATGGAGCGTTATCGGCTTTACCAAAACGAGCAGTTTTACCGATACGACCCAGTACCCCGCAGGCTACGTTCCGCAGTACAAAATCAAAGGCTACGACAGGGAATTAAGTGTTTCGGCGGAAAGTACCCCCAAGAACTTTAACGAACTCAAACAGTCGGGTGTATGTAAAATAGGAAACACGTATTACAATTCTTTAACCGAAGCCGTCGCAGGCGCAACGGCGGGCGATACGATTTATATCTGCGCCAAGATGTACGACGCGAAGATAGTTATAGATAAAAACCTGACTATACTTCCCGACCCTTCACTCAGCCAAAGCTTATTAATAAACAAGGCTTCGGGCGGTGTGCTCATACAGATTAACAGCGGTGCAACGCTCACGCTCGGAAGTCAGGACGGCGCAACAATTATTCTTGACGGTAACAGGTTCTCACAGAACGGTTCGCTCATTCAGGTAAACAACGGCGGAAAATTGATTGCCGTCAATATTGAACTTCGCAACAATATCAATACGGAACACGGCGGCGGGCTGTTCGTCAACGGCGGTACGGCGCAAATTACTAACGTTACGATGAAGGGCAATTCCGTTACGGGAAACGACAGAAACGGCGGTGCGGTTGCTAACTTCGGCGGAACGCTTACGATGACCGATTGTACGCTTATTGGCAATTCGACCAATACCAACGGCGGTGCGCTCACCTTGGACGGCAATACGACGCTTGTAAGATGTATCATCAAAGACAACACCGCAAGGGACAAGGGCGGAGCAATGTTCATTGCCTGCAACGGCGGCAGAACTGTCACTGCCGAAGACTGTGAAATAAGCGGTAACACGGCGAAAAACGCAGGCGGTGCAATCTATCTCGGCAAAGGTAAATTTACGATTATCGGCGGTTCCGCAACGAAAATTTCCGGTGAACTGTACAGGGGCGAAACGGCATTCGTTATAGAGAAGGCGCTTCCCGATTTATCGAATGTGACATTTAAGGGCTCCTTCACGAAGGAGGAAGAAAAAGCTCTTTTAACGGCGTCGGGCGACTTAACCTTTACCGAAGACTTCCGCAAGAGTTTAAAGACGGGACTTGCGGTAACTTCCGTCAGCGCGGACGGCAAGACCATTTCGGCTAAGATTAACACCGCTACGGTTACCCTCAGCATAAACGGCAAAACTCAAACCGAGGAAGTTGCGGTAGGCGATTACGTCCTGCCCACGACGGTAGAAGGACTGGGCGAAGATAAGTACATATCTTCCTGGACTTCCGACGGTAATTCATATCCCGCAGGCGAAACGGTAAAGATAACTGCCGACAGCACTTTCACCGCAGTTATAGGCACCAAATTTAAAGTAACGCTTAAATATACAGACGACCATACACAGACTTTCTATGTTGAACCCGACGGCAAGTTCTATCTTCCCGACGGCAAGGAATTCGGGCATTATACCATTCTGGGCTGGCAGATAGGCAGCGACGGGTACGAACCTTTCGCAGGCGTAACCATTACCGCCGATACGGTTATTCAGGCAGTAATGGAAACGCGCTTTACCGTAACCATTGATGACAAGGGCGAAAAGACCGAGCAGTGGCTTGAATACGGTTCTTCAATTGTATTAACGGAGGCGGAGGCGCCCGAAGGTAAGCAGTTCCTGCACTGGGACGTAAACGGGGTAGCATATAAGGCGGGCGACACCGTAATTATTACGGGCGATACGATAATTACGGCAGTGTTCGATAACGCAGGAAAAGGCAAGGCAAATACGCTGGTTATAGTTATTGTCATTGTGGTTGTACTTTTGGTAATAGCAGGTTTAGTTGTTGCGTTAGTATTCGTAATTAAGCACGGAAGAGCAAAAGACGGCTACGACTACGAAGAAGACGAGGACGAAGGCGAAGAAGAATAAATTCCGATACCTTATTAAACTCTTATAACACATAAAAAAGCCCTCAGGACTGTCTGAGGGCTTTTCCGTTAGAACGGCTAAGCAACTAAATTATTATTAATCTTGACTTAGCAATATTTATATTTTATAATAAAGCATACTTAATGTGCAAAACCGACCGTTCGGAAAATTAGGGTATCAAAATGACAGAACAGTACACGTTTTTTGAAAACGATGATATGCAGCCGCTTGCGGCAAGGCTGCGCCCGCAGACCATTGACGAATTCTGCGGACAGAAACATTTACTCGGCGAAGGCAAAGTTCTGCGCCGCCTTATTGAAAACGATAAAATCGGCTCAATGATTTTCTGGGGGCCGCCGGGCGTCGGCAAAACCACGCTTGCCCGCATTATTGCCAATAGGACCAAAGCTAATTTTATAGACTTTTCCGCCGTAACAAGCGGCATAAAAGAAATAAAACAGGTTATGGAGCAGGCGGAAAAATCGCGACGGTTCGGTGAAAAGACTATACTTTTCGTTGACGAAATACACCGTTTCAATAAGGCACAGCAGGACGCCTTTCTTCCGTTCGTGGAAAAGGGTAGCATAATCTTAATAGGCGCAACTACCGAAAACCCGTCGTTTGAAGTCAACGGCGCTTTGCTTTCGCGCTGTAAAGTTTTTGTTTTGCAAGCGTTGAAAACGGAAGAACTCGTTCAGTTATTGCGCCGTGCGGTTACGGACAAGCGCGGTTTTGGCAACCAGGCCGTTGAAATTTCCGACTTATGTCTTGAAATGATTGCCAACTTTGCAAACGGCGACGCGCGCAGTGCGCTGTCCACTCTGGAAATGGCTGTTTTAAACGGCGAGCGTACCCAGGATAAAACTATCGTAACGCAGGAAACAATCGAGCAATGTACTTCAAAGAAATCGCTTTTGTATGACAAGACGGGAGAGGAACACTACAATTTAATTTCGGCGTTGCATAAATCTATGCGCAATTCCGACCCCGACGCCGCCGTGTACTGGCTTGCGAGAATGTTGGAGGCGGGGGAAGACCCTTTATATATTGCAAGGCGTGTAACCCGCTTCGCAAGCGAGGATATAGGACTTGCCGACCCGAGGGCTTTGGAAATTGCAGTCGCGGCATATCAGGCCTGTCATTTTATCGGTATGCCCGAATGTACCGTTCATTTAACCCAAGCCGTAGTTTATATGTCGTTGGCGCCCAAGTCAAACGCGCTTTACGTCGCTTACGGTATGGCAAAAAAGGACGCGCTTACTATGCTTGCGGAACCCGTACCGCTGGTTATCCGTAACGCCCCGACTAAGCTTATGAAAGAGCTCGAATACGGAAAGGGTTATCAATATGCGCACGATACCGACGATAAACTGACCAATATGCAGTGCTTGCCCGACAGCCTTTTGGGGAAGGAATACTATTTCCCTACCGACGACGGCGTCGAATTTAAATTCAAAACCCGCCTCGAAGAAATAAAAACGTGGAAAAAGCAGCATAAGAACTGACAAAATGTTTAAAAAGTATTTAGTGGAACACCGCTCGGAATCTTAGTCCTGCTTTAAAGCCTTATTTTAGCTAATGCGGTTATATCCTATTATTTTTAAGTAATTAAAAAGGCAGCCATCGGCTGCCTTTTTTGTTTTTGCTAATAAGTAAATTCAGTGATATCAGAACATTAACATTGAAGCAAAAATAGCTTGTGCAAAGAACTTATGGTTTTTCTTTTGCCTTTCCATCATTTCGATGTTGTCAAGCTTTTCAATTTCATCAAAATCATACATATTGCTTCTTCTCCTTAAAAAAAGTATTTAATCAAGGTTGTTTCCTGATTTCGCGAGAAGTATAGCATATGAAATTTTGTTAGTCAATAACATTGTTAAAATTTTTATAAATTTTATTTCTGTTAATAAGTAACATATTGCCTTGTTTAAAGATATAAAATATTGTTAATTTATGTTAATTTTGATATTTTTGTCAGAAATTCACAATATTATCTTAGCGTGGACTCGCGCTGTATGCAGGTTGTGCTTACGGTAATCATTCTTGAAGGAATGTCGGGCGCCTCTATGCGCTGTACGAGTGCGCGCATTGTTTCTCTGCCGAGAAATTCTTTATTGACTGAAAAAGAAGTTATTTCGGGGTGCATAGATGTGGCCTCGGATACGTTGTCAAATCCTACGACCAACGCATTTTCGGGGATTTTAATATCCAGTATTTTAAGGGCGTTGCAAACGTTTCTTGCAATGAAATCGTTACAGCAGATAAAACACTCGGGCTTGTATTGAAGTTTTAAAATTTCGGTTTTTATAGCGTTTGCGTCGCCGTAGTCAAAGCTTTCGTCATTGCAGAGAATATCTTCCTTCCTCGAATGATTGCCTCGGACGGTGGAAATTCCCTTCAGCATACCCATATATCTTTCGCGGAAACTCAAACAGTGTTTGATATCTCCTACAAAGGTGAATCTGGTCAATTTATATTTTCTGTAAAGCAGCTTGACTGCGTCGCAAAACGACTGTTCGTCGTTCGTGCTTATTATATCGTAATTTCTGAGCGTATATAAGTCGCCGGCGGTGAAATCGTCAAAGCAGATAGGGATACCGAAGTTTATCAGTTTTTCCACAAAAGATTTGTCAAAACACTCTATTGCGACAATTCCGTCAACGTTTAAGCCTTTTACGTATTCGGCAAAAGCGGTAAAAGGCGTTCTGTCCTTATTATAGGTATATTGAAACAGCTCGAAATTTCTTTCGTAACAAAAGTTTTCAATACCCTTAATAAGCGGTATAAAGTAATTCATATTATTTAAAGGCTTACCAGAGACGAGCAGTATTCTGTACTTCTTGTTGCCTATTTCAATATGATTTACGTTTAATGACTTGTAATTCATTTCCTGCGCCTTTTTAAGAACAAGCTCTCTAGTCTTTTCAGGCACGTACTGACCGTTCAAAGCTTTTGCCACAGTATTGCGGGACAAGTTGAGTTGTTCCGCAATTTCTTTTATTGTAACCGCCTTTTTCATAAGTTTTCCCCCGACATTTTAATTATACATTGTTTTAATGAATAAATCAAGTTTACAAATGCACAAATTATGTTTTTACGGATATATGCAAATGCACAAACAATTTTTATGTCATTGACAATGCATTTATTACAAAATAATATGAAATCCAAACAAAATGAATAATTCTGAGAGGGAAAAAATGAAGAACAAAATCAAACTTTTTAGTTTAATTTCTGCTCTGGCAATCGGCGCCACTATGTCGTTAACCGCGTGCGGTGATAACACCGTCGGGGAACACGACCACGTGTGGGGCGAACCCGTAATTACGGAGTCCACGTGCCATACCGAGGGAAAGAAAACCTATAGCTGTGAGGTCGAAGGCTGCGAACAGACTAAGACCGAGCCCATTGCTAAGATTGCGCATAGCTGGGACGACGGTGAAGTTACAAAACAGGCTAAGTGCAATGAGGAGGGCGTAAAAACCTATACCTGTACGTCGGAAGGCTGCGAACAGACCAAGACTGAACCTATTGAGAAAACCGAGCACCGCTATGACGACGGGCAAATTACAAGAGCGCCCGACTTCCTTATAAACGGTATAAAGACGTTTACCTGTCTTGACTGCAAAGAAGAAAAGACGCAGTCGGTTAAAGCGCATGCGGATTTTTCCGAGCAGTTCTATACCGCTTTGACCGAACAGAACAACTGGTATTACGGCTATATGACTACGTTCGGCGCACAGATGAGCGAGGATGATTTTGTACAGATAACGCAGATGGAAGGCGGCGTTTGGAAGTCGGGAGAAATCGAGATAGGCAAAGGTTATGTATGCGGAGATAACGCCGCAATAGCTTACCGTTTTACACAGGAGATGCCTGAAAAAATTCAGACTAACGTTTCAATTTCATTCAGCGGTGAGGAGAGTACGACGCGCGTTAAAGCTTACCTCATTATAAACGGTGAATGCATTAAAACAATTGAAGAAGACAGCAATAATTGGAGCAAAACCGAAGAGGCGATAGATATAGCGCAGGGCGATACTTTGTGCATTGTATTTAAAAATGCCGGCGAGGGAAAAGCGGGCGGAAACCTTACGCTCACGCTGACTTCGCCTTGCGTACACGTATGGGACAGCGGCAAAATTACCAAGGCTGCAACCTGTACGGAAGAGGGCGTAAAGCAATACAGCTGCGTTTCCTGCGATGAGAAGATTACGGAAACCGTAGAGATGATTCCTCATAAATACAATAACGGCGAAGTAACAACCGAACCCACGGAAACGAGCACGGGAGTCAGGACTTATACTTGCGAAAACTGCGGAAACAAGAAGACGGAGGTTATACCTGCGACAGGTTCGGGCAAGTTCGAGGGTGCAGACTTTGCGGAAGATTATGAACTTAACGAAAGCGGAGAATTTGCAGGCTGGCAGGTAGGCGTAATAGATTATCAGTGGTCAAGCGAGACGTTTGATTTCACCAAAATATCTGCGCATAACGAAAACGGCGACGCATATCACAGCAACGATCCTTGGATAGACATAAAGGGCGACTGGATGGCAGTGAACGGAATGATGGGCTTTGCTTATAACTTCACCTCCGCCGCAAATGTGAAAGTACAATTCAATCTGCACGCCGTTTCTGAAAACGGAAAATTCTCCGTGCGATGGGCGATAAAGGATAAAGACGGAAATATCAAAAATACGGACGGTAAGGCTCAATGGTATGGCGACGGTCACGATATAGAGTTTGATCAGGATATAACCGTCGTAGCGGGAGACGTTCTGTATCTGCTTGTCAATAAGGACGAAGGCGGCGACCAGAACACCTTCGACTTGACCTTGACCAACAAAGACAAACAGCCCGCACCCGAGTTTGAGGGAGCGAACTTCTATGAAGATTTCTCGACGGAAGGAAATAACGGCTGGGTATACGGCTACGCTTCGGATTATAACTGGGACAATAACAACTTCACGTTCAATTCTCTTGAAAAGGTAAGCGACGAAGAATGGGGCGGAAAGTCCGGTATAATAATCAAGCGCGACTGGATACTTTCGGAGTGGACTGAAGAAAATCAGGGCAATGCAAATGCTGCGATAGGCTATAAGGTACCCGCAGGACAGACCAAGCTTGACGTTGCAATAAAGTTTGACCATGCGCCCGACAGCGTAACTGAGGGAGAAAGCCCTACAAGATACTCGGTAAGACTTTCGGTTGTAGGAGCTGACGGAAATACGAAGTCTGTGGAATTCATAAATAAAGGTACGTCAAG
>JAIDSQ010000166.1:0-22906 GCA_029061155.1 Clostridia bacterium | reverse complement strand
GTAAGACTTTCGGTTGTAGGAGCTGACGGAAATACGAAGTCTGTGGAATTCATAAATAAAGGTACGTCAAGCTGGGAGGCAACCCATACGGTAGATGTTGCTGATGGCGACACAGTTTACGTAATTCTTTTCCGTGAAGCAGACGGCTGGCAACAGGGCAAAATCCAAATTACTATTGACAAGGCTTAAACATATATCGCCTTAAAAACAATACGGCGGAAATTTCCGCCGTATTTTACATTTGCACAATATTGCAGTGTTATAATATTTGCATTTGCACAAAATAAATAATGTTAATTGACATTATACATTATAATATATAGAATGTGACTATCGATAATATTTTGATAAATATTGACAATTTATAAAATTATCTCGGGGAGATATTATGAAGTTAAGTAAAATAAAAAGTGTATTGCTTGCGCTTGCGGGCGCGCTGATACTGGCGGTGCTTTGCTTTGGACTTGTCTCCGCAAACGGTGTTAAGGCGTATGCGGACGACGGTGACGGAGTGAGTCTGAGCGGATACCAAGGTAAGAATTTCGTTTACTCGGCGGAGTTCACTCCTGCGGACGGTAATGCAAAGGAGGCGGGGCTTGTGTTCGGAGCTGCGGACGACCTTACTATTTACTGGGCGGCAATCGCAGGGATAAAAGAAGGAAAGGTTATACTTTTACATTCCGAAGACGGACAGCTTAAAACTGCCGACTATGCGTTTGACGCGGGCGAGACGTTGAAAATTACCCTTGTAATGAACGAGGAAATAGCAAAGATATTTATCGGCAACAGCGATGTTGCGGTAATCTGCTGCAAGCTCGACGGTTACAACGGCGGAAAGGTCGGGCAAAAATTAAACGGCGGTTTTACCGTAAGCAACGTGAAATTTACCGACATCGATATTCCTGAAGGCAATATCTTCTGCAACGGCTACGACGTTTTGAAGGTGGTCAATCTCACCGACGGCAACCGCAAGTTAGAGAGCGGCGAGTATAAGCTGGAAAACGGAATACTGACTGTTTCTCCCGAGTATCTCAGAACGCTTGAAAGCAGTACGGAGTACGTTTTCAGGGTAGTAACATCTTTTACCGATCTGGACTTTAAAATCACTACGGATTTCACGTCCGTAACGGTAACATCTTCCGTTGAAAAGTATTACAGGGATGACGAAGTTACGCTTGAGCTTAGCGGAAACATTAAAGTTCATAAGCTTTTAATCGACGGCAAAGAGTGCAAGTTCACGCAGCAAGAAGACGCGGTTAAAATATCTTCGGAAGAGATTGGCTCCCTGTCGACGGGCAGCCACAACGTAAAGCTTTATACGGATAAGGGCAGACCCGAAACGACTATCAACGTATCCGAAAAGGTTGAAACCGTTTCCGAGCCCGTAATCAAATCTACACACGTATGGCTGTGGATTGACCTTGCGATATTCTTAAGCGCAATTATCGGTTATGTGGCGTTCTCGGTTATCAGTAAACGCAAGAAACATTAATTTTTCAAATGCAAAAAAATTAATGGTAATTTTTGGTGCAAATGCAAAAATTATAAGTTGTTTATTGACTTAATTATATAATGCATTTATTCTTGAACAAAAGTAACTTATTTTGAATTAAATTGACATCCTTAAAAGGAGGTAAGGTTATGAACAACGACATGGCAGTCGTCGAACCCGACGGCGGCGAGGCGCAGGCGGATTTGGTTGAACAGGCGTACGAATCGCTTGACGGCAAACCCGATCTGCAAAAACCGCAGCCGCAGACAAAGTGGGAAAAGTGGAAAGATAATTTTAAGCGCAAGGGCTGGGTTCTTGTCTTTATACTTCCCGCGCTCATATACATTATAATTTTCTGTTACGTGCCTATGTACGGTATTCTGGTGGCGTTCCAGGACTATATGCCGGGCGATCAGATTATAGGCAGCAGTACGGCATGGATAGGTTTTGATAACTTTAAAACCTTCTTTTCAAATCCTAACTTCGGGACGTATTTTTTAAATACCTTCGTGTTGTGTATATTAGGATTTATAGTGGGTTTCCCTTTGCCTATAATAGTGGCGCTTTTATTAAACTCGCTCCGCTCTAAGAAGGTGAAGAAGGGTTTGCAGGTTCTGTACTATGCGCCTCACTTCATCTCCCTCGTAGTTCTCGTAGGTATGCTCAAACTTATCTTCGGTTCCGACGGACTTTTAGACCAGCTCAGCATAAAGATGGGCGGCGACGTAAATGGCTTGAAACTGTTCTTGTCCCCCGAAGCGTTCAGACCTCTGTTCATCTTCTCGGGCAACTGGCAGGACTTCGGCTGGTCGGCGATAATCTATCTTGCGGCGCTTTCGGGCGTTGACCCCTCGCTGCACGAGGCGGCAAAGGTGGACGGCGCGTCGAGATTCAGAAGAATTTTCAGCGTGGACCTTCCCGCAATTCTTCCCACGATAGTAATGCTTATGATACTGTCGGTAGGAAACCTGATGAGCTGCGGCTATGAAAAAGTACTGTTAATGCAGACGAACGGCAACCTCGAAACGAGTGAAATTCTGTCAACATACGTATATACCTTCGGACTTGTCGGCGGACAATACGGCGTAGGTACTGCGGCGGGACTCTTCAACTCGGTAATAAACGTGGCGTTGCTTGTCATTGCTAATTTTACTTCCAAAAAGCTTGCTAAGCAGAGTATGTGGTGATATATGGATGCTATAGAATTAAAGAAGTTACAAAAACAGAATAAAATCAAGGAGAGCAAGACGGATTACGTATACTACGCTATATGCGGGTTTATACTCTTCCTTCTGGCGGTAATAGTAATTTACCCTCTTTGGTATATCATAATAGCGTCGATATCCGACGCGGACGCGGTAATGACGGGCGACGTGTGGTTATATCCCGTTAAAGTAACGTTCTCGGGCTATGCAAATCTTTTCCAGAGAGACGATATCTGGAGAAGTTACTTTAACACTCTTGCATATACCTTGCTCGGTACGGTATTCAACGTCGCGCTTACCATCCCCGCAGGCTGGGCGCTTTCGCGCGACTATCTGCCTTTCAGAAGGATTATTATGCCGATGCTGATTATTACGATGTTCTTCGGCGGCGGTCTGGTGCCCTACGTAATCGTTTGCCGTGCGCTCGGACTCTATCAGAATCCGCTCATCCTCATAATCGGCGGCGGCGTAAGCGTATATAACGTGTTTATGTGCAAATCTTTCTTCCAGTCGAACGTGCCAAAGGAGGTGCTGGAGGCTGCGGATATTGACGGCGCAGGCGAGATAAGGAGATTTTTCGACCTCATTCTTCCCATCGCAAAATCAATAATAAGCGTTATGGTTCTGTTCTATGCCGTAGGACACTGGAACAACTACATCGACGCGTATATATTCAATATCGATCAGGACTTCTATCCTTTGCAGACTGTCTTAAACGGACTTCTTGACGCGACGAACAGCGGTGAGGGCGAAGTCATTCTCGAACAGATGCGTCTTGCAACGCAAATTAAATTTACTTCAATTATAGTGGCTACGGTACCTATCCTTATAATCTACCCCATGATTGAAAAACACTTCGGTCAGGGCGTACTCGTAGGTTCGTTCAAGTAATAAACGGGGGAATGTATGAAGAAAGCAATAATCGGAATATCTGCTGCCGTTATATGGCTTATCTGCGTAATTCTTTTTGCCGTTGCTGCCAAGAGCGGCAGCGGTGCGGAGCATCAGTTCACGGTGCTTACAGTAAAGGAAGACGCGGTTAAAGATTACAATACTATGCCCGTTTTCAAACAGCTTGCCGAAGATACGGGTATCGAAGTTCACTGGATATACAACACGTCCACACAGTATTCAAACAATACCGACCCTGTCGGAATAAAGGGTATAGACGCAATATATCACTCGGGTTTTTCAAATCTCAAACTCTACGATTACGGCAGGCGCGGAAGGATTGTGGCAATCGACGATTACCTCAGAGTAATGCCCAACTTCTCCAAGATTTTAAAGGAACGCCCCGATATTCAAGAGGCGCTGAAATCACCCGACGGGCACATCTACTCACTTCCCAGAGTAGAGGAAATGGGACTCAAAGCTTATCCCAATATGCTTTACCTCAATAAGAAGTGGGTTGAGAAACTCATTAACGATTCCGACAAGGAATTGCCTGCGGGCGTTAGCCTTACTGCAGCCGACCTCGTTGACGGACTCGATTTATCGAGAAACCAATTCAAGGCAATACTTCAGAAGTTTAACGAATACGATATGGACGGCGACGGTTCGACTAACAACGAAGTTCCCCTTGCATTTGTGAGCGGCAACTGGCAGGGCAACGAATCCGATCTTATAGCGTCGTTCGGCGTTCCCGAAAACAGAGAACACAAAACCATAGTAGACGGTAAAATAACCTTTACCGTAGAGGACGAAAAATGGTTTACGGCAGTGTGCGAGCTTGCCGACTGGAACCAGAAAGGTCTCATCCGCTCGTCTTCCTTCACACAGACGGACAGCGACTTCCTTGCCCGCGGACAGGACGGAAGATACGGCTCGTTCTACTGGTGGGAAAAGGATACCGTACTCGACAAGACGAAAAGGGACGACTATATAATAGTTTTACCGCTTAAAGACGACGACGGCAACCGTTATGTGGGCGTAAGCAACGAGCTTGAAGTTGAAAAGGGTGCATGCGTTGTATTGGATGCGTGCGAGGACAAGGAAGGGCTTTTATCCTACTTCGATAAGTTCTTTGAGCCCGATTATTCGGCGCAGCTCAACTACGGTTCAATTCAGTCGGGCGCTTTCCTTTCCCAAAAAGTTAACGGCAAGCTTATTCCCAACGATAACCACGGAGAGCAGAGTGCGGACGACTTCAGAATGAAAAACGCTCCCTACGGCGTTGTATATCTCACAAAAGAGGTTTGGGAAAACAACGTACAGATGGAAACGCGTGCGAGCCTCAGACTTGAAAACATTGATAAGTATGTAAAACCCTATACCTTCAAAGTGGCGGACTCCTTTGCAACCTCCATTCCCAACCTCAACTATACGCAGGAAGAGCTTATTTCCCTCAATACTTACGAATCGTCGCTTTCAAACAATATTGCAAGCTGGTTTGCAACGAGTATTACGGGCGGGGCGACTCCTACGAGAGAGTCGTGGCAGAATTTACTGACAACTAACAAAAATTCTTTAGATACGGTAAAGAGTATAAATCAGGCGGCTTACGACAGATACGTTGCCGCAACTCAAGGCAATTAAACAAGACGGAGACAGGAGGGGTATGAACGGTTTCAGAATTTTCGGCGATTACGCGCTTGAATTTTTAGTGGTAACCTTGCTCGTCGCCCTTTCCGCCTTTACCGTAATATTTTTCGTGCCTGTGATAGTCGGTGTTACCGGATATTTCACGAGAGATATAAACTCCCGACGGTTCAAAGACATATTCACTACGATAGGAAAGAACTGGAAAATACTCATTTTCTACACGCTGTTTCAGCTTATCATAATAGTTTTTCCTGTTCTGAATATTTACTTCTTTAACACGCACCCCGAAAACACAAATTATTTCGTTCTGGCGGTCAGCGTCATAGCGCTTGTAGTGGGAATTATATATCTTGCAACGGCGCCGACGGTAATAGTCAATATGGACGTAAAATTCCGTCAGCTTATTTATAACGGAATAATGATGCTGTTCGGGTCTCTGTGGCGCAGCATAGCCTCGGTTTTGCTTATAGGCGGAGTAGTGGCGCTTATACTTTACTATCCCTATGCGGTAGTGCTTACTTTGTACGCCGTTCCGTACTTAATATCAAAGTTTATGACGGAAAACTTTTACCACCTCAAAGCAAAGGCGTTGAACACCAGCGTGTTCGAGCTGAAAAAGAAACAAAAAGATGACGACTATCTTGACGAAAAGGGCGCAATAAAGCGCGATGACGATACGGAGAAAAATAATGAAAAAGACTAAGTTTTTAGCAATACCCGTGCTTGCGGCGTTACTTTTAACAGGTTGTGCAAATACCCCTTCGGAAGTAAACAAGGCTCCTTCCGTTACGGGGGTTAAGGATATCCAGTGCATAGTAAACAGCACGGTTGACTTCCTCGACGGCGTTGCGGCGCTTGATAAAGAGGACGGCGACATAACCCCGAATATGGATATAACCGTAACTCCTTACGTGGAAGTATCGGAGGACAAATACGCTCATTTTACCGAAGTGGGGGAATACACCGTCAATTATTCCGTTAAGGACAGCAAGGGCAGAGTTGCAACCAAGCGCGCATATGTTGACGTTGTCGACCGCGAAACTTATAAAACCTTCGCAATGGCAGACGGGTTCACCGCAACTGCGATTGGCGGGGCGGAAATCGAGAAGAGCGGTATGATAGACAAGAAGTTCGTACTCCAGGCAAAGGGCGGTGAAATTGCCGAAGATATCAAGCTTACGCGCACATATACGCTTACAACAAACTTACAATATACTTTCCGCTATATGGTACACTCCGAAAACGAGGGCAAGATTAAGGTTTTGGCAGACGGATACGACTGTGCCGAAATTGCTTTAAAAAAGGGCGAAAACGTAATTACTTTCACCCACACTGCGAGAAGTTCCGACGAAAATGAGAAGCAAAAGGACGTTACAATTGATATTTGCCTCGGCAGCCTCGGCGAAGTGCAGTGGACGATAAATAAAGTTGAATTCGAGTATCCTCAGAAAGCAGGCGAACCCGTATTGCAACTCGAAGATTGCAAATTCAGCAATGCTATACAGAGAATAGAGAACGGTGCGGAAGGTAAAGTTTCAACCAATGCGGATAAAAGCTCCGCAACTCTTGAAATAACAAAAACCTGTCCCGATATTTGGCTTGGCGGTATGTTTATCGATACGGGCATAACCATAAATTCGGGCGTAACGTATACGGTATCCTTTAAAGTCGAAAGCGAGCAGCCTAACGATTACGAAATTATTTTCCAGAACCGTCAGTGGGATGAAACAAAAATAAGAACATTGTCTGCACCCAATGGAGAGGTAACCTGTGATCTGGATATCAACTACGAAAACTGCGGTTCATTGTGGATATACGTTCAATCGGGCACGAATTTAAACAAAATTACCGTGTCGGATCTGAAAGTTACAGGCCGCCTGAATCCGACCGCTACCGAGCGGGTTAACATAGAGGATTTCACCGAATTCCACGCAGACGGATATAACAGCGAGCTTAAAACCCAAAGCGGAAACTTTACCTATGACGTTGCAAACTTTCCCGCTGTAGATAACCAACTAAAGGTAACAAGTCCTTCGTTCCTTGTAGAAGGCAGCAGCGCAAATTACGTCGTAAGTTTCAAGGCAAAGGCGTCATCACCCGTTGAAGTGGTAGTTGCCGCGGCAAATTTTTACAGCGGTTGGGATCCCACGATTATGTGGTCAAAAGTAACCCTCGCCGAAGAGGAAGAAATATACACGTTCTTCTGCCATGCTGAAAAGGATGCTACAGACAGTTTGTATAATATCGTATGGCAGTTCGGCTCGATGGCAAATCAGCAATACGGAAACGTAAAAATCGAAATCAGCGATATAAAAATAAGTATGAAAATTAACGGATTGGACGGTTAATATAAAATTTATATGACGGACAGAATATTATCGGCTAACAATTATATAATCAAATCCAGACATACGATTAAAAACGAATACAGGCTGAAATATCATATGATGCCGCCGATAGGCTGGCTTAACGACCCTAACGGACTGATATATTTCAATAACAGGTTTCATCTTTACTATCAGTTTAATCCGTACGCAAGCTGTCCCGGGAAGATGTGCTGGGGACACTTCGTATCGACGGACCTTATAAACTACGTTGACGACGGCGTCGCGCTTAAGCCCGATATCGAGGACGCAAGCGCATTCTCGGGCGGTTCCATTGAGAGCGACGGTAAGATAATCGCATTTTATACCCTTCACATTGAAAACGAAACAGGCAAGAGTGAAGAAGTGTATAAGGCGGTATCTTCTGAGGGGTTCTGTTTCGATCAGGGAATAAAAATATTCGATAACGAAAGTCTGCCTGAAAATATCAGCCGTACGGACTTCCGCGATCCCTGTCCCGTTAAGATAGGCAATACTTATTACGTCTTTGTCGGAGGCAAGGACAAAGCTTTAAACAAAGGCGTGATAATTGTTCTCAGCGGTAAAAATCCCGACAGGCTCGAATATGCCTTCCAGCTCGGTCCCTACTACCAACTCGGCGATATGGGCGAATGTCCCAGCTATTTCAGGGCGGGGGATAAGGACGTAATAGTCGTTTCGGGCTGCAACGTTCCCGAAAGGGGCAACGATTTCAAGAACATCAATTCAAGCGTTTTTATAGTCGGAAATCTCGATTTTGAAAACGGAAAGATGGAAGTCGAATTTATACGCGAGATAGACAAGGGCGACGCCTTTTACGCTCCCCAGTTCATAAGGGGACTGGATAAGCCCGTAATGATAGGCTGGCTGGAGATGTGGGAGAGGAAATATCCCACTCACGAAAAAAACCACGGCTGGGTAGGTGCGTTTTCGGTACCGAGGGAAATAACTGTAAAAAACGGCGACATTTTCCAGACTCCCGTTGAAAGCCTTAACGCATATCTGACCGAACCGCAAGACGGAAAAACGCCCAAGTGCGCGGATATAACCTTTAAGTTTAACGGTGAAGGGCGCCTTACCATAAAAGGCGACGACGGCGAAGTCGTCATCGGTAAAGACAGCGGAATCTATCTTGACACAAATTTAACGAACAATATGTTCGGCTGTGTCAGAAGAACAAATTTGAGTTACGAGACTTGCGAAGTGCGCGTACTTTTAGACGTTTCGAGTATAGAAGTATTCGTGGACGGCGGAAGGGAAGTAATCAGCAGCAGAATATATATCGACGGAAATTACAATTTAGAAATCAAAGGCGGAATATCCGATATCCGCATAAAGGAAATAGGTAAAAAGCAATGAAAAAAATGTGGATGGTTCCCGTTTTGGCGGCGGCAATATGTTTGGGCGCAACGGCTTGCGCGGACACGGACAAAAGCGTAGACCAGAAGGGCGCAAATGTGTTCCCTGTTTCAACTACCGAAGATACTTTGGGCGTAGCCATGGGCGACGTTATGCCTTTCTATGACGACGGAGTAATGAACATATATCATCTGCGCGACAGCAAGGGTACGAACAGCATGTTCTATCACCCCATAGCGCGCTTAACCACTTCGGACTTCATTCATTATACCGACAAGGGCGTAGCGCTTGACTTCGTGGAGGACATTAGCCACGTCGACGCCTCTCTGGGTACGGGCTCGTGCATAAAGGGTAACGATGGCGTTTATCATTTCTTCTACACGGGACACAACGACAGCGGCGAGACCGGTTTTGAATTTAACGAAGTCATACGCCACGCAACCAGCACCGATCAGGTGGAATGGGAAAAGGACGAGGATTTCAATTTAGTCGGTTCTGAAAATGACTTCCGCGACCCCTACGTTTACTACGACAGCACAGACAGCATATACTATATGCTTGTAACAACACGCGCAGACGGCAAGGCTGTTATCAAGAGATATTCCGCAAAAACGCTTAGCGCAACCGCGGCAGAGTGGGTCGCAGATGCAAATAATTTCTTCACCAATACCGAGGGTGATTACAATATGGAATGTCCCTCGTTCATACAGTACGGCAATTACTATTATCTTGCATACAGCGAACAGGGCGATAACAGAGTTACCCATTACCGCTATAAGACCGAACACGACGGCGAGTGGAAGAAGTTCGAGCGCGACAGCATAGACGCAAGCGGTTTCTATGCGGGCAGACTTGAAAAGGCGGGCGACAAACTTTACGCGTTCGCATGGTGCGCAAGACTTTCGGGCGGCAGCTCGGGCGGGTTCGACTGGGGCGGAAACCTCGTATCGCACGAACTCGTTCAGAACCCCGAAACGGGCGAACTCAGCGCGGTTATTCCCGAAAGCTATAAAACGTATTTCTCGCATGAAATGACTTATAATTCGGTTGACGGCGAAAAGGTTTCAAGTTACACCTTCGAGGGCGAAAAGTTCGGCGCATACGGAGTGCAAAAGCTTTCCGAAAACGTTACGAGAATTTCTCTGACTATACAATCCAATGACGACAAGGGCAACTTCGGTCTTTCCTTCGGGATAAACGGCGATTATAATAACAGGCTTGGCAGCGCTGTAATTGCTTTCGACGTGGAAAACAACCGCTTAACCTGCTACAACGGAGTATCGAGCATATTGCGCTACGGCGCGCCTCTTGCCTCGGTTGCATTCAATTACGAAAAAGATAAAAATTATAACGCAGACGTGGTTATAGACGGAGAAATCTTAACCGTATATCTCAACGGAGAGGTAGCCCTCACTGCAAGAATTACCGATATGAAAGGATCCAACTTCGCATTCTATTCAAACGGCGCAAAGTGCAAAATACAGGATATAAAATTCTATGAGTAAACTTTATTGCATAGGCGAACTTCTAATCGATTTCCAGTCGGTGGGGTTAGGCTCGTTAAAAGATACTCAGCAGTTTGTTAAAAAGGCGGGCGGCGCTCCTGCGAACGTGTGCGTTCAGGCGGTAAAGCTCGGACAGAAAGCAGCGTATCTTACCAAAGTGGGCAACGACGGTTTCGGTGAGTTTTTGATAGAAACTTTAAAAAACGAAAACGTCGATACGAAATACATTTCAAAGAGTTCTGAATACGACACTTCACTTGCATTTGTCAGCTTTCAGGAAGGCGGAGAAAGAGAATTCAGCTTTTTCAGAAAAGCCGCGGCTGATTTGCATTTCACCTCGGGCGACTTCAAAGACGTTGAATTCAACGAAGGCGACGTTTTGGAGTTCGGCAGCGTTGCGCTTAAAACTTTCGAGGCACGGTCAACGCATAAATACGTAATAGATAAAGCAAAAAAGAGCGGTGCGCTCATTTGTTTCGACCCTAACCTCCGATTTAACCTCTGGGAAGATCACGAAGAGCTCAGAAGGGTAGTAACAAAGTATGCTGGCTTTGCCGACGTTATAAAAGTAGGCGAGGACGAATTGGAGTTCATAACGCAGCTTAAAGGCGAACAAGCCGTAAAGAGTATGTTTACGGGCAACCTGAAAGTTTTACTCGTCACAAACGGCGGAAAGGGCGCTAAATTATATCTGCCGCAGGGCAAAGCCGCGGAGTGTGAAGGATATAAAGTCAAGACGGTTGACACAACGGGCGCGGGCGATTCGTTCTTCGGGGCGTTCATCGCGGGACTTATGGAAAACGGCGCAACCTGCGCAAACATTTTAAATAAAGGTCTGAATTTTAAAGAAATACTCGACTTCGCTTGCAGATGCGGCGCTTATACGACTACGGGTTTCGGCGCAATATCGGCAATGGGAAATAAAGAAAACGTTAACAAGGCGGTAAAATAAAATGGCTTCAGTAAAACTTATAAACGTAAATAAAGTATACGACGGCGGCGTTCACGCAGTACACGATTTCTCAATCGATATAGCGGACAGGGAATTTATCGTATTCGTAGGCCCCTCCGGCTGCGGCAAGTCCACAACCCTTCGAATGATTGCGGGACTTGAAGAAATCTCTTACGGTGAATTTTATATAGACGGCGAACTTAAAAACAGCGCCGCACCTAAAGACAGGGATATTGCGATGGTGTTCCAGTCATACGCGCTTTATCCCCAGATGACGGTTTATAATAACATGGCGTACGCGCTCAAGCTCAGAAAAGTACCCAAAGAAGAAATCGACAGAAGAGTCAGAGAGGCGGCTGCAATTTTAAAGCTTACGCCTTACCTTGACAGAAAGCCCCGCGCTCTTTCGGGCGGTCAGCGCCAGAGAGTTGCGCTCGGCAGGTCGATAGTGCGCCGTCCCAAGGTTTTCCTTATGGACGAACCTTTATCCAACCTCGACGCAAAACTGCGTGTAGCCATGAGAAGTGAAATCGTACGTATACACGAGGAAGTCGGCGCAACCACTATCTACGTTACCCACGACCAGATAGAGGCTATGACCATGGCGTCGCGTATAGTCGTTATGAAGGACGGCTTTATTCAGCAGATAGGCACGCCCAACGAAGTCTACCAGCACCCCGCAAATCTTTTCGTAGCGGGCTTTATAGGCACCCCCGCAATGAACTTCCTCTACGGCAAGCTGGAAAACGGCAAATTCTCAATCAACGGTACGGAACAGAAAATCAAGATGCTGCCCGACCAGATGAAACTTCTTGCAAATTATGAGGGACACGGTCTTGTTTACGGTATCCGCCCCGAAAACCTTATCTACGAAAAAGACGAACGTTTCGAGCGTTTCAAGGATACCTCGTTTGAAATTAAGGTAGGAATTGTAGAGTTGCTCGGCGATATCCTCAACGTACACGGAAAAGTGGGCGACGCGGAAGTCGTTATAAAGATGCCCAACAAGTATGTCATTAAGGAAGGCGACGTTATAAAAGTTGCAATCGAGCATACTTACGAAAGGTTCTTCAACGAAACCACCACTAAAGCAATTACTCCCGATTATTGCGAATACGAAGAAATAGTAGTAACGCAGTCTCTTGACGAAGACAACGTCGTTATCATCGACCAGAAACCCAAGGGAATTATCTCAAAGGGCATAGGCTGGATAAAGGATAAAATTTCATCGGGAAAGGACAATAAAGACAAAGAAACTAAATCGGAAAAAAACGAAAACGATAAAAAATAAAAAGCGGCGCGGATAATCCGCGCTGCTTTTTATATAAAATAAATATTATGACATATAATTTTTTATAATTATTATGCTGAATTTTTATTTTACATTATAATTTGTTTAAAGTATAATTGAGATGGCTTTAATAAAAAAGTACACGGATAATCGGTACGAAAGAGGAGGGCAATAATGAATATCTGGCATGACATCGATGAAAAAAGGATAAGCGAAAATAAGTTTGAGGCGCTTATCGAAATACCTAAGGGCAGTAAAGCAAAATACGAATTGGATAAGGAAACGGGGCTTTTGCGTTTAGACCGCGTTTTGTATACTTCCACCGTCTATCCCGCGAACTACGGCTTTATTCCGCGCACGCTTGCCGACGACGGCGACCCTTTGGATGTGCTTGTTTTATGTAACGAGCCTATATTCCCTATGACGCTTGTCACCTGTATGCCTATAGGCGTCATAAAAATGGTTGACGGCGGCGAGCTTGACGAGAAAATTATCGCTGTGCCTTTAAACGACCCTAACTACAAACATTATTACGATATAAAGGAATTGCCCAAGCATATTTTCGACGAAATGATGCACTTCTTCGAGGTGTATAAAATGCTTGAACACAAGACGACTACCGTCAAAGAGATATGCCACAAATACGAGGCAATCGAAATTATAAGAAAATGCCTTGCCGCATACAATGAAAAGTACTGTGAAGGGAAATAATAGAAAGCGTAAAATTTTGTTTTTATCGTTTATCAAGGTGAACGTATGAATTACAGAGAAGTATCTTTAAAGAAACACGGCGAATGGAAGGGCAAGATTGAAACGGTGTGCCGAGTACCCGTTGACAGCAGAGAGGCTTTATCTCTTGCCTACACGCCGGGCGTTGCCGAACCCTGCATGGCAATACATAACGATATAGAAAAGTCGTTCGAGCTGACGCGCCGCTGGAATACCGTTCCCGTTATAACTGACGGCACCGCGGTTTTGGGCTTGGGAGATATAGGTCCCGAGGCGGGTATGCCCGTAATGGAGGGCAAATGCGCGCTTTTCAAGGCTTACGGAAACGTGGACGCATACCCCATTTGTCTCAGGACAAAGGATACCGAAGAAATTATAAAAGCTATTAAAATAATGGCGGGTTCGTTCGGCGGAATAAACCTTGAAGATATCTCCGCGCCCCGCTGTTTCGAGATTGAAACAAGACTTAAAGAAGAACTTGATATCCCCGTATTCCACGACGACCAGCACGGCACGGCAATAGTTACCGCGGCTGCGCTTTTGAACGCGCTTAAACTTGCGGAAAAGAGGATTGACGAAATTAAACTTGTCATTAACGGCGCGGGCGCCGCGGGTATTGCTATTGGCAAATTCCTTTTAAAACTCGGCGTAAAGAACGTAATTCTCTGTGATCTGAAAGGTATCGTCTGTAAAGGCGAAGAGTGGCTCAATCCCGCTCAGAAAGAGGTTGCGGGAATTACAAACCTCAGCTTACAGCACGGCACACTTGCGGATGCAATGAAGGGCGTGGACGTTTTAATCGGCGTTTCGGGTCCCCACTGTATTACTAAGGATATGGTAAGGTCAATGGCGGATAAACCCATTCTTTTTACCTGCGCAAATCCAGTTCCCGAAATCGAACCAGAGGACGCGAAGGAGGCGGGCGCGTTTATAGTAGGCACAGGCTCTTCCGAACACCCCAACCAGATAAACAACGTTCTGGTATTCCCAGGACTTTTCCGCGGCGCACTGGACGTGAGGGCAAATACCGTAAACACCGAAATGATGATTGCGGCGGCGAAGGGGATAGCGGAATGTGTTACAGACAAACAGCTTGCACGCGATTATATTCTTCCCTACGCTTACGATAAAAACGCACACGCGGCTGTTGCAAAAGCGGTAGCGGATGCAGCTGTAAGAACTGGAGTTTCTAAACTTAAAAAATAAGTTATTGTCAATCGTAGCAACAATGACGATTTCGGCATCAGTTTCATACATACCTATGTATTAATATTTCAATAAAAAAAGCAGACGCTTACAGTAGTTCCTATAGTGATTATAAAAAAACGCGCGTCAAAATGCCGCGCGTTTTGCTATACAGAAATAAAGAATATGCTAATTGTGGCTTAGTGAGATAGGGCTGACATTGCAACTCTTGCTTTTTTGTTTGCAATATGCTATAATAATTGTGCAATAAACAGTAATTGGATGTAGCAAAAAGTAGTATAAAGAGGATTATAAACGATGTTAATAACTTTTATAGTTACGGTTGCGATACTGGCAGTTTTGTATTTGCTGATTAATATCTGCAATAAAAAAATAGACAAGCCAAATTACGATTTTTCGACCGGAGCGCCGAAATCTTTGCTGATTTTTGCGCATACAGTATTCGGCGCTGCTATTTTCGTTGTTGCGTTGGAAATAGTTATTTATTTTTTATGGAAAGACAAAACAGCACTTTGGGCCATATTCGGCATATTTTTGACATTTGCAATTCTTGCCCTTATTATTCTTTACGGACTATATTTTACCTATGAAGCAATCAGCGGCGACGAGGTATATATTCATAAGTTTTTCACAATCAAGAAAGTTAAAGTAAGCGATATCCGAAGTGTTAATAATATCGGCACATCGGGATTTGGGTTTTACGATAAAAATAATAAATGTCTGTTTCGCGCCGATTCATTTACGCTGGGTATCAATGAATTGATTCGTCTTATCAACGAAAGGAAATCCGCCGGATCGAACGAGGATTTCCAAGAAGATGCTTTTGCCGAAGAAAAAGTCATTTTGACAAAATTAGGACGGGAATACAGAGAAAGCTACAATAAACGGAAGAAAAAATTTATAATAAACTTCTCGGCGGTTAGCACGGTAATTTTACTGGCTGTCGTCTTGTTACTTTTCTTTATTGGCACCGATACAGCTACGATTGTAGGAATAGGTTTATTGGGAGCATTTGCCTTGGCATTTAATTTATTTGTCTTCCTCTCAAATATGAAAAAAGAGCTGAATACAGATGATGAATCACTTGGGAATAAGTATAAATTCACAAATAAAAGGGTAAAAGGAGCAAGCAGAAATAAATTCAAACAAATATGTATACTTTGTGTTTGCTACATGATTTTAGGTGTTGCATTGACGCTCCCGATGTTGGGAATTATAGGAGAACACCCGAATTACGACGAGTTTACTCCTATAACAGGAAAGATAGAATATTATCGTGAACATACCGGCAGAAACAGCTATATTGCTATAGGATTTTATGATATACCGACAGAGTATCGCCTGTCTTCCATATTCTTAGACGAATTGGACTATTCTTTTTTTGACGAAGTAAAGGTGGACGATACGGTTACGATTTTAACAGGTAACGATAAAAACCATGAGTTTTCACTTCGCGGCGTCAGCAAAAAACAGTGGAATGATTTTTACTATTTAGCGACAGACGGCAAAGAATATTTTACATATGAGGACTACGTTAAAAGTCACGAACACAACGATAAAGTCGGATTTATTCTTGTCGGGATCGGAATAGCAGCATTTGTCGCGTCGGCGGTAACTCTGACAAGCGCTTACTTTGTTTGTAAAAAGCGCGAAAAAGAAGAAGACATAGTAATATATAAATAATGGAAATATATAAAAAAGCATATTTTAAGATATATATGCTTTTTTTCATTCTCTATGGGAAGTATGCTTTGCCGTCTGTTTTTTTATTCTGAAAGATATTGTTTGCATTTGTAGAAGACTTACCTTCCCCCGAGGCAAGAAGTAATTGACAAGATTTGTATATTATGTTAAAATTTAATTATGGATTTTCAATATGACGCAAAATTAATTGAACAAATGTTAGCGCTTGTTAATACAGGCGACGGAGAAATACCCGACGACGCGCAGCTTTTTAGCAAGTTTGTGAACGATATGCCGGGCGGTTTTTTTATTTGCCGTGCATACGGAAACGAAAACGGAAAGATTTTGTTCGTAAACAAGGCGATGATTCGCATATTTAAGTGCGCAAACCTGCAGGAATTTAAAGAACTGACCGGCAATAATTTCTGGGGTACGATTCACGCGGACGATCTGGAAACCGTTACGCAAAGCGTAAAAGAGCAGTATTCGACAACCCGCGACAATCTGGGCTTGCTTGAGTACCGCATTATTACAAAGGACGGCAGCGTACGCCGCGTCGAGGCGTACGGTCATTTGATACGCAGCAAAAGCATAGGCAACATTTTTTACGTGTTCGTTTCCGACGCAACTGAAAAAATCAGAAAAAGACGGCGCGAAAATTTACAGCGCATTAAAGTAATCGAAGGATTAAGCGTAAACTACGATACCGTTTTATACGCTGAAATAAATAAAAACAAAATACTCCCCTATCGTTTAAGCAACAGAATTTCTTCTCACATTGCAAAAAAATTACAGGAAGGGGATTACGCCGCATTTGTTAAAAATTACGCTAAAGCCTGCGTTCATCCCGACGACAGGCAAACGATTGCGCTGAAACTTTCGCCCGAATATATTTCAAGCGCCCTTGAAGAGACAAGTACGTTTTATATAAACTTCAAGTCTTTACAAAGGGGCACGGTAAGATACCTGCAATTCAAAATAGTAAATATAGGTCCCAAAGGCAAAGTTTCACAAGTAGCTTTAGGCTGCCGCAACGTGGACGTGGAAGTTTTACAGGAACTGAAACAAAAAAAGTTTTTGGAAGAGGCGCTCAACAGTTCAAAGCTTGCGTTTGTTGCAAAAAACACTTTCCTTTCAAATATGTCGCACGATATGCGCACGCCTCTTAACGCACTGTTCGGATATACCGCGCTTGCAAAGAAGAAATTAAAGGACGTACCAGTTGCGCAGACATATCTTGACAAAATAGAAACTGCAGGCACTTCGATTTTAGAGCTTGTAAATAAAGTTCTCGAGCTTTCCTATATCGAATCGCAGGAGTGCCATGTTAACGAAACCGAGTGCAACCTGCAAAGTTTAATCGAAGACGTGTACCACACGGTAGCGCCCAAGGCGGAGCATAAAAAAATTAATATTTCGCTGCAAACGGGCAACATCCGCAATGCCGAAGTATACGCCGACGGAGAAAAGCTTAAGCAGGTTTTGGACCATGTAGTCGGAAACGCCGTAAAGTATACAAAACAGGGCGGGAAAGTAGATATCACCGTAACGGAGCAAGTTACTTCAACCGATACTTCGACCTTCCGCTTTATAGTAAAAGATACGGGCATAGGCATAAGCAGTGAATACCTGAAAAAAATTTTTGAACCGTTTGAACGCGAGCAGAATACAACCTTCAGCGGTGAATACGGTTCGGGACTGGGACTTACCATTTCCAGACATATTATAGAGATGCTCGGCGGCACAATAGAAGTTACAAGCGCCAAGGGTGAAGGCAGCACCTTTACAGTTACGGTAAGCTTAAAACTGCAGCGCAAAGACGACGGACAGCCGTCTGCCGATACCGACAACCTGTTGGATTTCCTTAAGGGCAAGAAGATTCTGCTTGTCGAGGACAACGAAATCAATCTCGAAATAGAAACCGACATTCTGCAGGATTTAGAACTTATTATTGAACCTGCCGAAAACGGAAAAATAGCCGTTGAAAAACTTTCGGCGGCGAAAGAAGACGAATACTTATTTGTACTTATGGATATACAGATGCCCGTTATGGACGGGCGCACTGCGGCTGCGAAAATAAGAAAGCTCAATTCCAAAATAGCGCAAATCCCCATAATTGCGCTGTCTGCAAACGCGTTTGAGGTTGACAAGCGGCTTTCGATAGAGGCGGGTATGAACGACCACATTACCAAGCCTTTGGATATTTCCGTAATGCTGAAGTCGGTTGCAAAAGTAATAAAAATTTAATTCGCCCTGCGCTTTAGCGCTTTGCGATATTATATATTTTAAGACAAAGCATAGCCCCCGCATTTAGCGGGGGCTATTTAATTTTACAGACTTTCCTGCAGGCATTTTAAAAAAATTTCGGCGCATTTAGGAAATACCTGATATTTCTTCCAGGCAATGTCAAGGTGCGATTCCAACTTCGGATAAAGCGGTCTGAAACAAAGATTGCTGCCGTCCGTTCGGATTATCTTGTCAAGACAAACGGCATAGCCGAGACCTTCTTCAACAAGCAGCGACATATTGTAAAGCAGATTACCCGTGGCTACTATATTCAACTCTTCCGTGCTCTTTTGAAACCACTCGCTTATAATATTTTTCCCGAGTGACTGTCTTGAACGGATAAGCGGTTTATCCCACAAATCTTCGGGCGTGACATATTCCCTGTCGGCAAGCGGACTGTCTTTGCGCATAAGCACGCCCCAGGTATCGGTAAGCGGCAAACGCAGGTAATCGTATTTTGTCGGGTCGAACGGCTCGATAAAAATACCGAAATCAATAAGACCTTTATCAAGTCTTTCCGAAATCGTCGCGCTGTCGCCGCTGAACAGATGATATTTGATTTTTGGGTATTTTTTCTGAACGTCGTGCGCCGCTTTTGCTATAAGCCCCATAACGTAACTTTCGCCGCCGCCGATATATATATCACCGCTTACGTCGGGTACCGGTGCATTGAGTTCGCTTTTGGTTTTGTTGTATAAATCGATAATTTCTTCCGCGCGCTTACGCAGCAGTTGTCCTGTTTCCGTCAGTATGATTTTTCTGCTGCCGCGGATAAACAACTGCTGTCCTATTTGCTTTTCAAGATTTTGCATTTGCCTTGATAAATTGGGTTGAGTAACAAACAACGTTTCCGCCGCTTTGGATATGCTTTCTTCACGTGCAACAGCCAAAAAATATTTCAGTTCTCTGAGTTCCATATTTATATTATAACCATCATAGCTATGCTTGTCAATTATGGCAAAACATAAAATATAAGTATTTGACATACGCGCTGATTGTTAATAAAATATTACTGTAAAAATGAGGAGGCTATATATGCAAGAGAAATTGAACCTGACAAAAGAATGGGATAAGGTTTTCCCCAAAAGCGAAAAGGTAAACCACGAAAAAGTTACGTTCCATAACCGCTACGGAATTACGCTTGCGGCTGATTTGTATGTTCCAAAAAATGCGAAAGGCAAACTTTCCGCCATTGCGGTGTGCGGTCCGTTCGGGGCGGTGAAAGAACAGTCGTCGGGGCTTTACGCTCAAACTATGGCGGAACGCGGATTTTTGACGATTGCTTTCGACCCGTCGTTTACGGGCGAGAGCGGCGGTCAGCCGAGATACGTTGCGTCGCCCGATATCAATACGGAGGATTTTTGCGCGGCGGTGGATTATCTTTCCTGCCGCGGTGACGTTGATTCCGAAAAAATCGGTATTATAGGTATATGCGGTTGGGGCGGTATGGCAATCAACGCGGCGGCTATCGATACGAGAATCAAAGCGACGGTTGCCTCCACAATGTACGACATGACGCGAGTAAACGCAAAAGGATATTTCGATTGCGCGGACAGCGAGCAGGCGCGCTATGAAACAAAAAAAGCGTTAAACGCGCAACGCATTGCCGATTATAAAAACGACGATTACGAACTGGGCGGCGGCGTGGTTGACCCGCTCCCGGAGGACGCGCCGTTTTTCGTAAAGGACTATTACGATTATTATAAGACAAAACGCGGTTATCATAAGCGTTCGCTGAACTCAAACGGCGGCTGGAATAAGACTTCCGCGCTGTCGTTCATAAATATGCCGATACTCGCATACAGTAACGAAATACGCAGCGCAGTGCTTATAATGCACGGCGAAAAGGCACACTCGTGCTATTTCAGTAAGGACGCGTTTAAGAACTTAAAGGGGAATAATAAAGAACTGCTTATCATTCCCGCCGCCGTTCATACCGATTTATATGACAGGACTGATATTATTCCTTTCGGAAAGTTGGAAGAATTTTTCAGAAAAAATTTTGACGCGGAGTAATGCATGAAAAGGCTTTTAGGGGCTTTATTAGTTATCATTATGGCGTTATTCTGTTTAACGGCTTGCACAAACGACGATTCAAGCGAAAATATCGGCGTTAACGAGAATATTAGCGGTAATGGCGAAACGGGCTGTGATAGCGGAGTTGTCGCAAGCTTTGACCTGGCAAGCGGTGTAAACGGCAAAGCACCAATAGTTAAGCTTAACAGCGGATATGAAATGCCGGTACTAGGACTGGGAACATACAGCCTGACGGGTGACACTTGCAAAAACGCTGTTCTTTCCGCTCTTTCGCAGGGGTATCGTTTAATTGATACTGCCCATATGTACGGCAATGAGCGCGAAATAGGTGAGGCAATAAGGCAATCGGGAGTTCCGCGCGAAGAAATATTTGTTATTACGAAAATATATCCGGGCACGCAGTTCGCCAACCCTGAACAGGCGATACAGGAATCTCTTGATAAGTTGGATATCGGCTACATTGATATGATGCTTTTGCACCATCCGGGTGCGAACGATGTGAAGGCTTATAAGGCAATTGAAAAGTTTGTTGCGCAGGGCAGAATACATTCAATCGGTTTGTCCAATTGGTACATTGAAGAAATCGACGACTTTATAGCGCAAGTGGACATTATGCCTGCACTTATACAAAATGAAATTCATCCGTATTATCAGGAGCAGAAAGTTGTGCCTTATATGCATAAACTCGGTATTGTAATGCAGGCGTGGTATCCGCTCGGCGGGAGAGGGCATACGGGTGCGTTGCTTGCCGACGGCACGATTACGGAAATTGCCCGAAATCACGGCGTTTCTTGCGTGCAGGTAATTTTGCGTTGGCATTTGCAGCGCGGAGTAGTTGCTATTCCGGGTTCTTCCAATCCCGCGCATATTCTTGAAAATATTTCCATTTTCGGGTTTGAGCTTACGCAGGCGGAAATGAACGCAATATCCGCTCTTGACAGAAACGAAAAACACGACTGGTATTAAAATAAGTATGCGGGGTAGGCAATATGACTTTAGAAGAGTTTAAAAGAATAATGAATAGCGGGGAGCGCATTGTAGCCTGTTCGCCTGTACATCTTAAAATGCACGAGTATTCGGAATCGGCGCGTAAGATTACCTTTGAAATGAATACCGTTTATCATACTGCAGAAGAGTTGCGGGATTTGTTTGCACAGTTAACGCAAACGCAAATTGACAGCGGGTTTCGTCTGTTTCCGCCGTTCTATACCGATTGCGGCAAGAATATTAAGCTCGGTAAAAACGTGTTTATAAATTCGGGTTGCTGCTTTCAGGATCAGGGCGGCATAGAAATAGGCGACGGTTCGTTTATCGGTCAGCAAACTGTAATTGCAACGATTAATCACGATTTGAAACCGAGTAAGCGCGGGGATATGTTCCCTAAACCCGTAAAAATCGGCAAACGCGTATGGATAGGCGCGCACGTAACGATTTTGCCGGGCGTAACCGTAGGTGATAACGCGGTAATAGGCGCAGGCTCGGTAGTTACAAAAGACGTCGCACCCGATACGGTAGTGGCAGGCGTTCCCGCCCGCAAAATCAGGGATATCCCCAAGGAGCAAGACGAATGAAAAAATTTTTAATCATTGTGCTTGCCTGTTGCCTTGCGCTTATGTGCGCGGCGTGTACGGGAAACGCTGAAAATGCAAATCCGAACGATAAGATTGAAACGGCGCAGCCCGACGAAACTGAAAAACCTGTTGAAGATAAAAATGAGGTAACAGCAATGTATCTTTATATAAACGGCAATAAATTGGAAGTTACTCTTGCGGAAAACTGCGCCGTAACCGCGCTTATCGGAATATTAAAGCAGGGCGATATTACCTATACGGCAGACGACTACGGCGGCTTTGAAAAGGTGGGAAGTTTGGGACATTCTCTGCCTACGGATAATTCGCAGATAACTACGGACGCGGGCGACGTCATTTTATATGCGGGCAATCAGATAGTACTATTTTACGGCAGCAATTCCTGGTCGTACACGCGGCTGGGAAAAATAAACGGATATTTCGTATCCGAACTGCGCACACTTTTGGGCGCAGGCAACGGCAGTATACAGGTAAGAATAAGCCTGAAATAAAAAATAAACAGTTAAACACATAAATTAGATGATAAATTGCGGCTTTTCCGAAACCGCAATTTTTTTATTTTTATATCGTAAACAAAAAAATCACATAAAAATTAATAAAAAAATCAAAAATACTTTTTTAAGCTGACTGAAATTGTCATATATTGTGGTTTACAATATCTATAAACA
>JAIDSQ010000165.1 GCA_029061155.1 Clostridia bacterium | reverse complement strand
CAAGATGCTATTCCAAAGCGTATCTCGGCAAAACGCTTTTGGGAGGCAAAAATCTGCGTGCTTTCCCCGCCGATATGCTTACCGTAAACGGCTACCTCGGCACAGACGGAATTAAACCTTTTGTTGAAGATATAAAGGCGCACGATAAAAGTATATTTGTCCTTGTCAAAACTTCCAACCCCTCGTCGGGTGAACTTCAGAACTTAAAGCTTGAAAGCGGCGAATACGTGTACGAGCGTATGGGCTCGCTTGTAGAAGAGTGGGGCAAGGACACGATAGGCAAATACGGCTATTCGGAAGTAGGCGCCGTCGTGGGCGCAACTCACCCCGCCGAGGCTAAGAATTTAAGAAACCGCCTTAAAAACACTTTCTTCCTTATCCCCGGTTACGGAGCGCAGGGGGGTAATGCCGAAATGCTTAAGGTCTGTTTCGACGAAAGGGGCTTGGGCGGTATTGTAAACAACTCCCGCGGCATAATCTGCGCATATAAAAAACCCCAATACAGCGGTATGAACTATGCCGACGCCGCCCGTGCAGCCTGCCTCGATATGCAGCAGGATTTAGCAAAATATATAAAGATAAAACTTTAAAATTTTTTAAACAAATAACGTTGCGAGCAAAAATCACACTTTTTGCTTGCAGGCCCAATTTGTCGATACCTCGACCTCGGCGAGGTGAATGTCCGCAATTATATAATTGTGTGCCCATAATATTGCGGACAGAGGAGCAGCGCTCCTCAAATTCACGAAATTTTCAGACATCATCGAATGTCTGAAAATTTGTGAGGTAAAATTATGAAAGACGTTTTATCAACAGTAAAAAGTAATACTCTGATTGCCGAAAACATCTATATGTTAACGCTTGCCCTTCCCGAAAACACGGAAAAAATCAAGGGCGGGCAGTTTGTCAACATTGCCACGGGCGACGGCTCGCATCTTTTAAGGCGCCCCCTCGGAGTTATGAAGGTCGAAGGCAGCGAACTCACCGTATGCTATCAGGTAAAGGGTGAAGGTACGGTTAAGCTTTCAAAGGCACAGTCGGGCGATAAACTCAAAGTTTTACTCCCCCTCGGCAACGGCTTTGACTTACAGGGCAAAAACATAGCCGTAATTGGCGGCGGTGTGGGAATTTTTCCTTTGATTGCAACCATACGCGAACACTGCGGGAGTAAAAACTTCTATTCATACATAGGTTTCCGCAACAAAAACGCCGTCTGCCTTTTGGACGAACTTGAAAAATCAAAAAGCTTAACAGTCGTTACCGACGACGGCAGTTACGGAAAAAAAGGAAACGCGGTAGAGGCGTACTTGCACGACTGCAAAAAATTAAACGTAGACACGATTATAGCCTGCGGTCCGCCCGTAATGCTTAAAGTATTGAAACAAAAACTCAAAGAAAATAATATCAAAACGCCCTGCCTCGTTTCATTGGAAGAGAGAATGGGTTGCGGAATAGGCGCGTGCCTCGTGTGCGTATGCAGAAAAGAAAACGGTGAAAACGCCCGCGTTTGCAAGGACGGTCCCGTATTCAATATAAACGATATAAAATTTTAAGGAGAGATATTTTATGAAAGAAGAAGTTGTAGCAAAAAGACATAATGCTGCGGGTGCAGGGTACATATTCGTAATTCTTATGGGAATTGCGCTTGTTGCCGCAGGCATTGCACTCAGTAGCGAGGAAACTGGCGCATTGGTAATAGGTTTAGCCGTGGGCGGGCTTTTGATAGGAACAGGCGTTTACATGCTCGTAAAGTTTTTTAAAATTCCGTCCAACGCAATCGTTTATAAAGACGGTATATTATATTTACCGGGTAAAGTTACCTGCCGTCCCGAAGAACTTGAAAAGGTTTTCATCAAGGTTTATAAAAGCAGATACGGCGTGGTTTCGCGTTACGGAAAAATGGAAATCAGCGTCCACGGACAAGTTTACAAATACAACAATATCGCACAAATACAGCGCGCTCAGGACAGGCTTTTAGAGCTGAACAGACAGGCAATCGACAGACTCAATCAGCCCGAACAACCCTCCGAAACAAAGCCTGCGGAAGACCCGTTTTCGGTATAATTTATGTCGGATTTAAGCGTAAAAGTGTGCGGAGTGACGCTCAAAAACCCCGTAATTGCGGCAAGCGGAACTTTCGGTTTCGGCAGGGAGTACAACGAAATTTACGACATTTCGCAAATAGGCGGAATAAGCACCAAGGGCATGACCTTGCAGCCACGCCTCGGCAACCCCGTACCGAGAATAGCAGAAGGCAAAAGCGTAATTTTAAACGCCGTGGGACTTCAGAACCCCGGCGTCGACCACTTTATAAAGTACGACTTACCATTTTTAAAACAAAAAAATATCGCAATTATAGCCAACGTTGCGGGCAAGTCCTTTGACGAATACGGCGAAATCTGCGCTAAATTAGACGGACTTGTCGACTTTGTCGAACTCAACATTTCCTGCCCCAACGTAAAGGCGGGCGGTATGGCGTTCGGAATAAAACCCGAAAGTATAGAAAAGGTTACCCGCGTAGCAAAAAGTTCGCTTAAAATTACCCCGCTGATGGTAAAGCTTTCACCCAACGTGGAAAGTATTCCCGCAAACGCACAGGCGGCGCAAAAGGGCGGTGCGGACTGCATTTCGCTTATCAACACGCTTACGGGCATGGTAATCGATATCGAAAAAAGAAGACCTGTTATCGCCAACAATACGGGCGGTGTTTCGGGCGCGGGCATAAAGCCTATAGCTTTGAGAATGGTGTACGAGGCGGCGCACGCTGTCGATATCCCAGTAATAGGAATGGGGGGAATAACTTGCGGTAAGGACGTAATAGAGTTTATGATGGCGGGCGCGAAAGCCGTTCAGGTAGGCACGGCAAACTTCACAAATCCAAACGCCATTCCCGAAATTATATCCCAAACCAACGACTGGCTCGATAAGCACGGCATTAAAAATATAAATGAAATAGTCGATACCTTGGTATTAAATTAAGGAGATTTTATGTCATATAAGCAGGAATTTATCAAATTTATGGTTGAATGCGGCGTACTTAAATTCGGCGAATTCACTTTAAAAAGCGGAAGAAAAGCGCCCTATTTCATCAATACGGGCAACTATAAAACAGGAGCGCAGCTAAGTAAATTAGGCAGCTATTACGCGCACTGCATAGCCGAAAACAATCTTAAAGCCGACACTCTTATCGGACCCGCTTATAAGGGAATACCCCTTGCGGTAACAACCGCCGTTTCACTGTACGGCGAACACGGTATAGATATGAACTACTGTTTTGACAGAAAGGAAGTAAAGGACCACGGCGAAGGCGGACTGTTCGTCGGCAAACAGCTTGAAGACGGCGAAAAGGTAATAATTATCGAGGACGTAATGACTTCGGGCAAGGCGTTAAGAGAAATACTGCCCAAACTCAAACAGGAGGCTGAAGTCAAAATCGCGGCAATGGTAATTCAGGTTGACAGAATGGAGCGCGGACTTGAAAGCAACCTTTCCGCCGTGCAGGAAGTATATAAGGAATTCGGCGTAAAAGTCTATTCCATAGTCACAATGGCGGACATAATAGAGGCGATAGAGGACGGCATAATCGAGGGTAAGGAATACCTCGGAAAAATGCTTGAATACCGCAAAACCTACGGCGTAGAATAAAATTAAAATCCCCGAGCGTTATGAAAACGCTCGGGGATTTTAATTTAAAACACTTTAAATGTGTACCCTTCGTTTTTAAAATATTTAATTATATCTTTAAGCGCGTCGGCGGTAGTAGTCTTTGAAGTGGAGTCGTGCGACAGAAGTACAACGTTATCGGCGCAAGCCGAAGTGGAAACAGCGCAGTTCAAAAGCTGTTTGGGTGTTGCGCCGTAAATTTCCGCATCGCGGGTGGAGGCGTTCCAGTCAACATACCGCATGCCGTGTGCTGTTACCGCCGAAATAAGCTCTTCCGAAAGCCCGAAACTTCCGCCGGGGAAACGGTAGACGCTCGAATATTCGCCAGTCACACTTTTAATAATTTCGTTGCACTTGTCGATATCGTTTAAAAGACTTTGCGCGGACGAATAAATTTCACCGTAGCGGTGAGTGTACGAATGAACGGCAATCGTGTGTCCTTCGTCAAATTCGCGCTTTAAAATATTTTTTCTCGATACGGCTTGGTTGCCTATAATAAAGAAAGTCGCTTTAACGTTTTCACTTTTCAGAACGTCCAAAATCTTAGGCGTAACCTTGTCGCTCGGACCGTCGTCAAAGGTCAGGTAAACTGTCTTTTGGTCTGCGCCCTCGTCGGCGAGTGAAAACGTGTTGTTGTTCACAAACCCTCCGCATATCACAAACATAATTGCAAATGCCAGCATAGCCGCGCAAAAAGCGGTAAAATTTTTGTTCATATCCGTATTTTGAGCAATTTTCCAAAATTTACAATTAATTTAAAAAAGTTGTACCGAAATTATGCAGTCGGTAATGGCTATTTGCAAATACCGCATATCTTTGGAATGAAGATACCCGCTTTCTTTATCCTCGCACTCTGCCAAAAGGTTGATTAAAACCTCGGTGAAACAGTTGCTTGGATTAGTCTTTAAAAGTCCGTTAAGTCCGTTTTCAATCGAAGTTACAACGCTTTTAGCCTTGGACTGGTCATACTTGCCCGTATCCAAGGCGTTTGCGCAGTCGTAAGCAAGTACCGAAAGCGAATTAAGTGTATTAAGGTTTCCAAGGTACAGTTGCGCATTTGACCGCGCATAACGGCTTTTAAGTCTGTAATCGGGCGTTTGCGCGTTCAAGACTATGCAGTCCAATTCCCGCTTTTTAAGACTGTCGCATACGGATTGCGCGTCGCCTTCCGTATAGTAGCAGGAAACTGTAACGTAGTAACGGTTATCGTAATTTAAAATGTAACCCGCCCCGCCGTAAGAGGCAACCGTATCCGAAAGCGAGCTTGCGGAAACGGCGTTATCGGTAAGGCGGTAGCAGACGAAGTAGTACTCGGCGTCAAAAACAAGTTTTTGCCCTGCGCAGGAAATTGCGCTTACGCACAGAATAACCGTCGCGGCAATAATGCAGACGACCGAAATAACAAGACCCGTAGGTTTAAGCTTGCCTAACATAATATAGCATATTTTTACTAACTTAAAAATATTTTAGCTTACGGCAAAAAATCGCTTGCAAAATAATAATTATCTGTTATAATAATAAATGCTTTGAATAAAAGCGCAGTTGCTAATATGGCTCAGCTGGTAGAGCAGCTGATTCGTAATTATTTACTTAACCAGTAAATATGTGTTAAAATCGTACCCCAGAGTTTAAAAATAGCTACTTGGTACTACTTTTTAAAAACAAGTGTAAAAAACTTGTAAAAAATGTTGTAAAAACTTAATAAAGTATGCTACTGTGGCTCAGCTGGTAGAGCAGCTGATTCGTAATCAGCAGGTCGCCGGTTCGAATCCGGCCAGTAGCTCCAAAAGTCCCATTTCTTTATATTTGAAATGGGATTTAAATTAATTTTTGAAGAGGAGAATATAAATGGAAAAGCCTGAAATAAATGACTACTACATAGCTTATTTTGATTTGCTGGGTTATAAAGATTTTTTTATTAGAACTCCCGATAAAGTACAGGATTTTTTATCTCTTATAACTAACGGCATTGAAAATACTAAAAAGATAATTATGAAAATGAATGATTCAAAGTTAATCAATAATATAGTCGATGTTTCTTTTAAATATAAAATATTTTCAGATAATATTATATTATGTGTTAAAGTTGGTAACACGGATAAAGAGAAATTGCGTATACTCACTTTCTTATCTACAATTGCAGATATACAACGAGCATTTGTGGCTAATTATGGCTTATTTTTGCGTGGAGGTATTTTAAAAGGTCAAATTGCAATTACTGATGATTTTGTATTTGGTGAAGGATTGATTAATGCGGTACAAATGGAAGCTACTGCAATTTATCCACGAATTGTGATTTCAGATGATTTAGTAAAATATTTAAATAGCTCAGAAATAGTTTCAGAAAAAGATGTAGAGTGGGCAAAATCCATTAAAGATTCAAAAAATCTTGATGATATAGGTAAAAAAAGATATACTATTATAGGTTCGAAACTATTAATGCAAAACGTATATCTAAAATGGTTAAATTGTATGATTTGGAAAAGT
>JAIDSQ010000164.1 GCA_029061155.1 Clostridia bacterium | reverse complement strand
CTGTACAGTGCGCGCGCTTTTGCTTACTTAATAAACTATTTTTTCCTTTTCAATATTATATATGTAACGCCCCAAGCCAAAGCGACGGCGGCGCAGGCGGAGAAGGAGATTACAGTTTTTAAATCCCAGCCGTCGTGCCCGACAATAAACTGAACTTCGTTGTTGCCGAAACGCGGTCTGCCCTCGTTAAGTTCGGGGTTAATTTCGTAAAATGTGAAAGCCTCCTCGCCGTTCATAAACGTTGTGGGATAATATTTTTGTTCCTCATCGTCAATCGTTATAATTATATCCACGCGCGCAAGCTGCATCTCTTCAACAGGCACCTGCTCGCCGTCAACCTCGGTCGTCACCTGTTCACCGTTTTCGTCAAATACGTTTCTTAAATAATAACAGTAAATATACGAAATATCACCGTCTTCAACTTTCTGATAGGCAACCGTAAGTTTGCCTTCCTGATATGACGCAAAGTAATAAATTTCTTCTTCCGCGTCGAACTCGCGCTCTTTGTCGATTTCAATCGTGTAGCCGCTGTGCGCGAAATTTAAAAATTCGTCGAACGTATATCGGGTTACGACGTAGTAAGTGTTGGAATACAGCGCCGAAAACACCAAAAGTACGGCGCACATTGCTATGAGAAATGCCGACGAAGTAATTCTCGATTTGTGCACTGCGCTGAAGGCAATTTCAGCCTTCTCGGGCGGAGGAAGTACGGCGCGGCGTTCGCGGTAAATTACAACCGCACTCCATATAAACGCGCAAAGTCCGCATACGGCCGCCTCGGTAAACAGCAATATAAGATAACTTTCAAGCGGCATATCGATACAGAAATGCAGCGCCATATTAATAATTACGACTAAGTAAAATTTATAGCTTTTAAGCCCGTATTTGCAGAATGCGCGGGTTATAAGCGCCGTCCATACCGCGTGCGAAAACATACATCCGAACGCCCTCGCCGTTGCGGTCAACACCATCATGTTCATATGCCCGCCGTGGATATAGCTTGCGTTTTCTGTAATGGAAAACCAAGTTCCCACAGCCGCACCTATTAAAAAGCCTGCGGAGGGGCTTTTCTTTTTAAGCAAAATAACGCACAGTATCGCGGGAATTGCCTTTGCTATTTCCTCGCCCACGCCCGCAATAACTGCAAGATACCAGCCGTTTATAAGCACTTCAAAACCGTGGAAGTAGTAAATAAACGCACTTATAAAGTCCGCGGCAGTGCCGCCTATAACCATAACGCAAAGAAGGGTTAAAAGCGAAATATCGTTTTTCGGGTACAGCTCGTATAAAAGAACAATAAACGCAATATCCAGAAATGACGCGCCTACGAAATAGAAAACTTCCCAGTCGCCCGCGCCGGGCAGTGTGGCGTTGATTACGGCGTAAAGGGTATAAGCTATCCCCAGCACGCACAAAACGCGCAGCCAGAACCAAGGATAAACGCAGTTTTCGCCTTCACATTCGCCCGTTCCGCGCGTAAATAACTTTGCGTAGTCGTCCTTCGACCGTACGCGGAAACTTTCATAAAAGAATTTTTTTATGTGCTGCTTAACTTTCATAAATATATTATATCATACGCGGGAGTGTCAAGGCAAGCTAAACCGGATAATTCTAAACACGGACCCGATTTTAAGGCTGAATTTTGGTTTATACTTCGTTAAGTCCGCTTGCCGTACTTTAAGTACGCCTGCGCGTCCTTGCCTTGTCTAACCTCAAAATTCAGCTCTTAAAATTGCTTTGCACCTGCGCGTGCGCATTTTGCGATGATTTGTGTTTGTTGCGATTGAGGCGTACAAAGACGTACACCGATTGAGCTACTGGCGCAAAGCGCGCAAAAGACGGCGCGCAGGCGGGTTCGGCTTTGGAATTAGCCGGTTATGCATAATTTTACCAAATTTAGTCAAGAATAATAATATGATTAAAGCAAATACGACAATTAAATCCATTAAGGATATGGTAATGTCCCTGAACAGCAAACCCGTCATGGTCAAACTCAACCTCGGCAGAAACAAGTATGTAACTTTCCCCGCAACGCTTAGCGGAATTTACCCCTCGCTTTTCACCGTCAGTCCCGACGACAAAAATTTCCTCGGGAAAACGGCGTATTCCTATTCGGAAATTCTGTGCGGCAGAGTAAAACTCAGCGAACGTACCGAAAAAAGCGGGTAAAATAATGTTCTAACTGTGGAGCGAACGGCATAAATATACCTTGTATATATTCGGCAATGCCGAGGGAGGAGTTTATGTCTTTATCAACGCAGTATTCAACTGGAACTTACACAAGGCGCATTGCCGTAATAAAATCACAGTCCATTGTGGAAATAAAATTTTCGGACAGCGAGGCGGGTAACGTCGTCGCGGTCTGTCCTCAGGTCTCGCTGACTTCGTGCGAGGTGTCGTCGGGCAGAGTAACCTACGGCGGCAGGCTTATATGCACGCTCGTCTGTTCGGACGAGGACGGAAAACTTTGCAGAATACAGAAGGGCGCGGAATTTGCGCACTATTGCGACGATGACCGCCTTGCCCCTGCGCATATAGGTCAATGCACGCTCGCCTGCGAAAGAACGCAGTTAAAGCGTGAAGGTTCGTCATACGTGGTTGCGGTCGTCGTGGGCGCAGAGATAAGCGTTTACGCCTCCGCCGAACGCAATATGCTCACTTCCGCCGACGGCGCAATCGTGCGCCGCGAGAACGCGAAACTGTATTCTGCTGTCACTTTTTCAGGCGAAAGCGAGGTGGAGGACGACTTCGAGTGCAACGCCGAAGACGTGCTTTTGCCTTCGGCTAAGGCGCTCGTCACCGACTGCATGTGTTCATCGGGCGTGGTAAAAATAAGCGGTGAACTGTATTTATCCCTGCTTGCCCTGCGCGGAGGAAAACCCGTTGCGCTCGACAGGGTAATTCCCTTCAAGGCTGAAGTTGCCTGCGACGGCGCGCTTTTGGAAAGGAACGCGGTCTGCCGTGCGGATATAAAGGAAATAAGCGTAAGCGCAAGCGTCAACGAGGAGAAGGGCAAGTGTTCTTTGGACCTTGTCGCAAGGCTGGGCTTTGAAGGCTGGTATTGCGAGGAGGAAGAAGTTTCGCTCATTGCCGACGCGTTCTCGCCCGATTGCAACCTTAATCTGACTTACGGTGAAGAGAACGTTTCACCCTGCACGGGCATTAAGGTCTATACCGAAAAGGTAAGCGGGCTTTGCGCAGTAAAAGCAAAATTAGACTACACCTGCGCATTCCTTGCCGTAACTCTGCCCCGCGCGGAGTTTGCGCGCAGCGAGGACGGAATTGAAGGCAGTGTGTGCGCCACACTCTTATATGAACAGAACGGAGAACTTCGCTGTACCGAAGTCAACCTGCCCTTTACCGCACAGCTTGCGGGGCTGAACAGCGGTGCGGAAATTACCGTTGCCGTGTGCGGAGTCAATTTAAGACAGCGCGCCGAAGGCGAGTGCGAGGCTGAGGCGGTACTCAAAATTGCCTGCGCCGACTGTGAAGAGAGCGGAGTTAAATATGTAACCAACGTTGAAGAGGGCGAAAAGATTGAAGTCAATCCCTCGGCGATAAGCGTTTACATACCTTCCTCGGGCGACGACTTATGGACGACGGCTAAAAAGCTGTGCCAAAGCCCCGAAGAAATTTCTGCGACCAATCCCGATCTTTCGTTCCCCTTATCGGGCAAAGAAAGAATACTCGTTTACAGACCCAAGACAATTTAAAAGTTATCCCGCCGAGCGAAAACCGCTCGGCGGGATTTTAAAAAATTAAAAAATTGCGGGACAAACAGTTGACATAAACCGTTATAATATAGAAACTAAATTATCGGAGCATATTATTATGAAAATAAAATTCAGAATTTTTACGGTAATTATCTGTGCGGTGGTTTGTCTGTTTTCTTTGACGGCTTGCGACAACGGAAGTCTTGCCGGCGAAAGCACGCGCTTAGGCGAACCGAAAACGGTTGAAAGGGTAGACTATTCCGCGCTTACAACCGACGGTTATAAAACTTTCAAAAACAGCGTAGAGGGGTTTGCGGCAAATTTTGCGGCGTATTCCTATTCCGATTATAAAAAACAGGATAATTTTGCCGTGTCGCCCATATCCGTATATATGGCGCTTGCACTCTCGGCTGAGTGCGCCGCGGGCGATACGAGGCAGGAAATTTTAGACGCGCTCGGGGTTACTTATGGGCAGCTGCAAACGCATTTTTCCACACTGTACCGCTCGCTTAACGTAGAACATAAATCGGGGAATAAGACGACGGGTGTGCTTAATCTGTCCAATTCAATTTGGGTGAACGAGGGAACGAGCGTAAAACAGCCCTGCATTGATACGCTGTCAAACGACTATTATGCCTATTCGTACTCCGCGGATTTCGTGCATAAAAATGTTGATGCAAACAAGGCTGTGCGCGACTTTGTCAAAAAACAGACCAAAGGACTTATAGACAAGGATTTTGAGTTGTCGGATGATACGCTGTTTACGCTTATCAATACCCTTTACCTTAAAACGGTATGGAACACCAACGGCAGGGATTTGCCCTTTGCGGACGGTAAATACGATTTTACGGCAAAGGACGGTTCCGTAAAGAATGTGCAGCTGTTGCAGGGCTATTATAACGACGGCATGGCGCAGGAGTTCGACACGTTTAAAACTTTCTATACAAGAACTCACAACGGCTATAAAATCAAGTTCATTTTACCCAAGGACGGCTATTCGACAGATGACGTTTTTACGGCGGACAACATTTCCGCAGTCAATTCGATAAAGGACTACGGCTACTATGACGAGGCGGCGAATACACGCTACGAAACCCGCGTTCTGTTCCCCGAATACAAATGCAATTACGATAATGATATCATAAAAATTTTAAAGGATAATTTCGGTATCGATTTACTCTTTAAAGATCCGTTTGAGTATCAGCAGGCCTGTGATTTTTCCACACTGACGGACAGTTCCTGTTACTGTAATAAAATACATCACGTGACCGACCTGACCGTAAACAGGAAGGGTATCGAGGGTGCGGCTGTAACGGTAATGGCGGGTGCGGGCGCTGCCGAGCCTATGGTGACCGTTCAGGAAGATTTTATTGTAAATAAGGCTTTCGGATTTATAATCACAGACTATCAGGATACAACGCTTTTTTCGGGCGTCGTCAATAATATTTAAAATTGTATCAAAAATTAACAATCCCGCCGAGCGGTTCAACCGCTCGGCGGGAATTTTTATGCCTTAAAACGTTTGAAATACCGCCGTGCCTGTGCTATAATGTAGGTATGGCAACGGTGCGCGTTAAATCGTACGCAAAACTTAATCTTACACTGCATATAACGGGCGTAAACGGCGGTTACCATATGCTTGATAGTCTGGTAACTTCGGTTGATTTGTACGACCTGATAACCGTTAAAAAACGCAAGGATAAGCTTATAAGCATAACAATGCACGGTCAGGGCAGTGAAAGTATTCCCTTCGAAGAGAACAACGCCGTCAAGGCGGGCGAACTGTTCGTGGAGAAGTACGGAACTTGCGGCGCCGATATTACCGTATATAAAAATATACCCATGGGCTTGGGGCTTGGCGGGTCTTCGGCGGATTCCGCGGGCGTTTTGAACGCGCTTAAAAAGCTCTATAAAATAAACGATTTGGCGGGGATTAAACTCATTGCCGACGAGACAGGCAGCGACACGCGCTATATGCTGACAGGCGGCTATGCAAGGCTTTTCGGCAGGGGCGACGAAGTTAAAGCAATAGAAAGTAAATTAAAGCTTGACTTTTTACTGCTTGCACCCAAGGACAGAGTTTCGACGGGCAAGTGCTTTTCGTTGTTCGATAAGTCTGGTAATTTCGGCGGGAACAGCGACTTTGCCGAAAGCGCAGTAATTGCGGGTGATAAGCTTGGGCTTGCAAGGCAAATGACTAATAGCTTGACTGCGCCCGCGGTAGAACTTGCGCCCGACATAGGTAAGGCGATAAGCGATTTGAAAGATTTTGACCCGCTTGCTGTAAATATGACGGGTTCGGGCAGCGGCGTATACGCCTTGTTTGAAAACGCAGAGTTCTGCGAATACGCAAAAAGCCGTTACCGCGGCAACTGCGCAGTTTACCGCTTAAAAACAAAAATTTTGTGAGGATATGATATGGCAGAGGAAAGGCTCATAGACACTGACGACGACAAAGATAAAAAATATAAAATACGCATAAACGAGGACGGCGAGGAAGAGCTGTATATCGAAGTGGGCGACGACGAGGATGAAGAGCCTGTTTTCGATATGCCCTTATACGACGACGATGACGAAGAGGCGGCTATCCTGACGCCCGAACAGCTTGCCGAGCGTGAAAGGATAAGACAGGAAGAGGAGCTTGCGCGTATCGGGCGCAGGGACAATATGCTTGAAAAGACGCGCACCGCGCTTGAAAAGGGTGACTTCGAGGACGCGCTTTACGCCGTCAACAACGCGATAGAGAACGACGGCGAGTGCGGCGAGGCGCATTATCTCAAGATGAGAATACTCACCCGCGATTTAACTACTTTCAACAATCCCGAAGAGTGCACGGAGTGCGCCGAAAACGTTTCAAAGTACTGCGACGAAAGCCAAAAGGCAGGGCTTAAAGAACTTTCTTCGGGACTTGAAAGCAAGCTTAAAGAGGCGGAAAAACGCACGGAAGAGCTTAAACAAGTAAACGAGGCGGGCAAAGACGAAAGGAGAAATACTTTCGCCGTTGCGAAAACCCACGCGCTTATCGGACTGATACTCACGGTGTGTCCCTTTGCGGTATTTTTGATTACGACAATCGTTTTCAGCACTATGATGTTTGCAGACGAAAACGGCGCGTATCTCATTGCGACTATCGTTCTGGGCGCGCTTGCGCTTATTGCATTTATATGCGCGCTTGTCGGGGCAAACAAGTACTGGACTGCGGTAAGAAACGTTAAACTCAACGAGTCGGATACTTCCACGCAGGCGGGCAGAGATTATCTCGAAAGCAAAAAATATTCCGAACTTTTAAACACGATTTACTCGTCTTTTGCAAAATGATTTATTTGGATAACGCCTCGACGACTCCCCTCGATAACAGCGTTTTAGAGGCAATGATACCCTACTTAAAAGATAATTTCGGCAACCCGTCGTCGCAGCACGCCTTCGGAAGAAGGGCTATGGCGGGCGTTATGTCGGCGCGCGACAAGCTCGCCGAACTTTTTGGTTGCAAGGGTGAAGAAGTGTTCTTTGTTTCGGGCGGAACGGAGGCGGGCAACTGGGCGCTTAAGGGCGCGTGCTCGGCTGGCAAGGGTAAGCATATAGTTGTTTCCGCGATAGAACACCCCGCTCTTATCGAAAGTGCAAAGGATATGCAAAAGGCGGGGTATGAAGTGACCTTCGTAAACCCTGACATAAACGGAGTAGTAC
>JAIDSQ010000163.1 GCA_029061155.1 Clostridia bacterium | reverse complement strand
GGCAAATATATTTGTTGCAAAATAATTTTATCAATTGTTTTAAGGAACTAACTATGATTAAAATCACACCCAACTTTAATTTCGATGGAAAATGCGAGCAAGCCATTCGTCTATATGAAAAAGCGTTCAATGCAAAAGTGGAATGTTTAATTCGTTATAGTGACGCTCACTGGGAAGATTACGATAAAAAACTGACGGCGGAGCAAAAAAATTATATTTATCACGCAGAAATTTATATTGAAAATCAAAGAATAATGATGTCTGATAATATAGATATTGATTTTCAGCCGAGTAAAGCACTTTCTTTAACTGTTACAATGGAAACAAAGGAAGACGTTATAAAAGCTTTTGAAGTTCTGAAAGACTGTAGCGAAATAATATATCCGATTCATAGTACGTCGTACAGTTCTTGTTTTTGCAGTCTTGTCGACAAGTTCGGGTTTCGGTGGGTAATAATGACCGAACAAACGGAGCGGTAGACCTATACGATTTTTTATGCGAATGAAGTTACAGAAAATTTAAATTTAACGGAGGATATAATGAGTAAATTTGCTGAAAAGGGCTATTATGTAAAGGAAAATGCCCCTATCTACTTCACTGAAGATATACAAAACACCATTAAATGGTTTGAGGATGTAATGGGCTGGTATAGCAACGTTGTTGAAAAAGATGATAAGGGCAACGCTTTATACGGAGTTGTCTTTGACATACTTCCCGAAATTGAAATCACACATTTAGCACCGTTTACAGGTTTCCAAGTGTTCAGAGGTAAGCCCGAACATTGCGTAATCTCATTTATGCAAGTACAAAACATAGACAAAATGTATGCCTACATTATTTCTAAAGGCTGGGACAAAATTACGAAGGTAAAAACTCAACCATGGGGCGGTAAGACTTGCAGTATTACAACAATAGACGGATATATCATAAACGTATTTCAGTAAGGTTTAATTCAGCAATGAATATTCGTTTCAGGCTGACTTAACCCACTGGCAAAAAAGACAAGCGGTGCTTGTCTTTTTTGCTGTATGATTATCGGTGATAGGCTATTCCGTTCGTCGAGGAGCGGAGTGACAACGCTGTCGCAATTCATTTCCTCCCACAAATAAAGCCCTCAAAGCGATACGCTTTGGGGGCTTTCAATTATTTTAATTTAAAATCCATAATGCCAAATTGAGTGTTGTTGCGATGCTGAGCCAAACAGGATAAATACTTAAAATATAGCCGAAAAGCTTTTTATATTCAAAAATATTAACAATTAATACAAACCCTGCAATTAAGTTCAGCAATATTACGATATTTCCTAAAAACAACAGTTTTAAAGTGAAAAAAGTTAAACACCATAACACATTTAAAACTCCGTTAATAAGCATCAGAATAATTGTAGAAGTCGGTACATCTTCGTTTTTAAACCAAAAAAAATTTATAACGGCAAAAGCTAAATAGACCACCGTCCATACAATAGGGATAACAATATTGGGCACCCATTGAACGGGTTTTCGTAATGCATTGAACCAATCCATACCAATGCGCACAAAAACGCTTCCCAAGCCTGCAACCAATATTATTGCAACAATCGAAATTATTATTTTTTTAATCTGACTTTTTTCCATATATAAATTATATTGACCTTTTCAAAAAATTATTTACGTGCAAAAGAAAAATAAATTTCTATATTCATCTTTTTACGCGTACGTCACGACTCTTTCGCTGTATAGAAAACCCAATATTGCCATTTAAGTTTTGCCTATGCTATACGCTTGAAAAAGACCATCGTTTGTGATATATTTATTTTAATATTGAAAGGCGGTTAAAATATTGTATGGACTATATAAAACTCACTCCTGACAATTTGGAGAAGGAACATATTTGTTGCGCCATCTCTAACAATAAAGATATTCAGGTAGCAAGTAAAAAGGCGTGGCTTGCCGAAAGATTAAAGGACGGCTTGGTGTTTTTGAGATGCACCGAACGCGGTAAATGTTTTATCGAGTACATACCTGCCGAAAATGCCTGGTGTCCTATCGCTGCGGACGGCTATATGCACATAAATTGCTTTTGGGTTTCGGGTTCGTTCAAAGGACACGGTTATGCTAACGACTTATTAAACGCTTGTATAGCCGATGCGAAGGCGCAGGGCAAACACGGAATTACCGTAATATCTTCTCCGAAGAAAATGCCGTTTTTATCAGACCCGAAATATCTTGCTTATAAAGGTTTCAGAATAGCAGATAACGCCGAACCGTTTTTTACATTGCTGTATCTGCCGTTTGACGATAACGCCCCCGTACCTCAATTTAAAGACGGCGCAAGACAACCGCATATAGATAGGCAGGGCTTTGTCGTATATTACACGCACGGTTGTCCTTTTACAGCAAAATATGTCCCGATAGTAGAAAAGTTTGCAAAAGATAAAAATATACCGTTTGAAAGCGTATTGATAGACAGCAAAGAAAAAGCGCAAAATGCGCCTTGCGTTTGGACGAATTACGCTTTATTTTATAACGGTAAATATATTTCAAACGAGATTTTAAACGAAAAAAAGTTTCTTGAACTCGTCAATCGTCTGACCTGATTATATATAGATAGTGTGTTATGCAACTGAAAAAATTACCTTATGATTTAACAATTTGCAAGGTAAAATCCGAACTCGACATCAATTTAAATAACGAGTTCTGTTTTATTGCAAAAACCGACGAGGAAATATCGTTGGTATGCATTACCGCCGACGCGCCGAAAAATACAACTGAGCGCGACGACGGCTGGAAATGTTTCAGAATACAAGGCGTCCTTGATTTTTCTTTAATAGGAATACTTTCAAAAATATCTTCAATCCTTGCGGAGAACGAAATCGGAATTTTTGCGGTTTCGACTTTTAATACCGATTACATTCTCGTGAAAGAGGAGAATTTTGAAAAATCAATAAAAGTATTATCTCTGAACGGTTACAGTATAGTTTAAATTTTTAAGGTTATAAAAATGATATTTAAAGTGTTCCAAAGCCTGCCCCAAGCCGCTCGTGAAATAAGAAAAAAGGTCTTTACCGACGAGCAGGGATTTACTTCAGAGTTTGACGATAAAGACGAGATAGCCGTTCATTTGGTTGCATTTGAGGAAAGCGGCGCGCCTATAGCCACTTGCCGTATTTTCAAAGATTGCGAAAACGACTTTTACGTTGTAGGCAGACTTGCCGTTATAAAGGAATACCGCGGTAAAAATATAGGTTCGCATCTCTTGAACGAGGCGGAAAAATACGTAAAAGAAAAGGGCGGTAAATGCATCGTTTTACACGCCCAGCAACGAGTTACCGAGTTTTATAAAAAATCAGGTTTTACCGAATTCGGCGACGTGGACTACGAGGATTATTGCCCTCATATCCATATGAAAAAATATATTTAAAATATAAGGTCAAATAAATTATAACAGCACCTCAATCGAGGTGCTGTTGTTTTACAAAATAGTCGGTCGGGCGCGTAACAAGATAAATATACCAAAAGTAGCCGATAACGGGTATAAGCAAAACGCTGATATACTTTCCGCTTTTGCCTATGTCATGCATGCGCCTGAAAATAAGCGAAATTGACGGCAATAATTCAATCAGGCAAAATAAACCGAAAACAATTATCATAAAAATACTGAAAGGATTTATCGTGCTTTCAAACCCAAGCAAACTGTATAAAAGCAGTCCGATTAATATAAGCATAATAATCGCGTTGGGCAAAACGCCCAGCCAGAATTCCCGCCTTGAAGAACGACCGCCGAAATCCGCCATACGAGTAAAAAACAATTTAAACGCTTTAGACATTGTCATATTATAAGCATTGCCTTTACGCGCGTTTAATATACAAACGGCGCCCGAAAGGGGGCGCCGTTATTTTAAATCTTTTGCACCTGAATCCATATTTCGCAATAATCTTCGTCGCTATTATTGCAGGGCTGAGGGTAGTACTCTATTTCGATACAGCCCGCTTTTTTATACTCCTTGTTGTAAGGCAACCATTCGCCGTATATTCGCTTTGTAAGGTCTTGTATTGAATGTGGCAACGCGCCTCGGCAGGGGAACACCGCCCACGTTCCTGCGGGTATAACCTTGACCTGCGCGCCGTTTGGAACTTCTTTCCACGGCGCATAATCGTCGGCAATCATATACGCAAAGTCGGGCGTATCCTCAAGGCAAATTCCGTATGTTCCCCAGATATCTTTGACGGCGGGACTCGACATATGCTCCTGCCAGAACTCGGGAACTTCTGCTTGCGAAGTTTTAATATTAAACCGGCGCGTAACGCCCATAACGCTGAACTGCGCCTTTTCAATAATCTTGTATTCCATTATATTTCCCTCCGAAGTGTTTAAAACATTATATCATAAACAACAAGTAATGGCAATTACAGGACTTGAAAAATATTTATATTTCTGCTATAATCGTTTTATGGACTGGTTCAACTATTACGGACTTATAATTATGGCGGTTATTATGATACCAAATATCGTTTACGCCGTAAGACATAAGGACGCCCCCGCGCCTGATATCAATAAAGCGGTAAACGCCCTGGAACAGATTGGCAGATACGGCTGTTTCGGCCTGATGATATTCAATATTCCTTATACGTATTTCAATTTTTGGTTTGAATACGCGCTTGCCGTCTATCTGTCCGTAAACGGCGCCATGCTGATTGCGTATATCATATTTTGGATAATATGCTGGAACGCAAACGGTAAATTAAAAGCATTGTCGCTTTCGATTCTGCCGACGTGCATTTTCCTTTTCAGCGGTATAGTATTGGCCTATATCCCGCTGATTGTTTTTGCAATCGTGTTCGGCGTAAATCACATTTATATCAGTTGCAAAAGTGTGCAAAAGTGAAGTTATGGAAAATATACAAATACGCTGTGTACAGGACGGCGACAAAGAGTTTTGGTTTTCGCTCGACAAGCACCTTGCCGTTAGCGAGTTTGACAAAAAGGTAAGGGATAAGCAGGGCTATGTTTTGTTGAAAGACGGTCAGTCTATCGGCATTTTACGCTACAATCTGTTTTGGGACAACACGCCCTTTTGCAATCTTCTGTATATCAAAGAAGGATATCAGAGAAAGGGTTACGGCAAAAAGTTAATGAACTATTGGGAAAGCCAAATGCAGGCGGAGGGCTATACCTGGATTTTGGTTTCAACACAGTCAGATGAGGACGCGCAGCACTTTTACCGCGCTTTGGGATATTCGGATTGCGGAAGTTTAAACGCGCCCAATCAGCCCGCCGAACTGTTTTTAAGTAAATACTTGCGGTGAGAACTTATGGAAACCTACCTTGAATTTTCAGACAGAATAAACGGCTTTGAAAAGCGTGAAATGAATTTAGGCGGGGAATATTTTAAAGTCAATCCTTCGCTTTCAAAAAAAGTTAACGCCGACAACACGTTAAAAAGCTTTTACGGCGATACGGTAGTGTTCGCGCTTGACAATTCAGTTAAAAACAAGTTAGCCGAATACGTAAATTTCTTATACCGCGCCGCGCCCGAATGTTTTTGCCAAAAACTCAACCCCGACACATTTCACGTAACCTTGCACGATTTAAGCAATTCCGAATATTTAAACGAAGTAGAAGAGGAGAGGAAGGCAAACGCCGCGGCAGTAAGGCAGCTTGAAGTGCCCAAAAACACAAAAATAAAATTCAAAAGCAAATATATTTTCAATATGGTTAATACCAGCCTTGTGCTCGGTCTGTATCCCGCGGGCGAGGACAATTATAAAAAGCTTATGCAGTTGTACAGCATTTTTGACGGTGTAAAAAAACTCAATTACCCGCTTACTCCGCACATAACTTTGGGTTACTATAATGTCAACGGCTTTTGCGCGGACAGCGCAAGGAAACTTGAAAACGCCGTCAACGCACTCAACGGCGAAAGGCAGTTTGAATTTGAAACGCAAGGTTTGTACTATCAGCAGTTTACAAACATGAACGACTATACCAATTTAAAGGAATTTACATAATGGATAAAGCACAGTTACTTCAATTTATATCAGAACAGAAAACAGCGTTTATCGGTTCGGTAAACAAAGAAGGCTACCCCGTAATCAGGGCAATGCTCGCACCGCGCGTAATAGAGGGCAACGAAATTTATTTTTCCACAAATACCTCGTCCAACAAAGTTAAGCAGTATCTTGAAAACAACAAGGCGTGCGTGTATTTCTATAAGCGCGGAAGGTTCAAGTATCAGGGCGCATCAATTATAGGCGAAATGGAAGTATGCGCCGACCAGGAAACAAAAAACCTTATTTGGCGTTTCGGCGACAAGCTGTTTTATAAACAGGGCGTAACCGACCCCGATTACTGCGTGCTTAAATTTACGTGCAAGTCAGCCGAATATTACTGCGATTTCAAAATTGAAACTATAGAATTTTAAAGGAGTTTGAAATGGGTTACATACGGGATTTAAGAAAGAAAGTAGGACACGACATTATGGTTTAATAAAGATAATATTCCAAGCAATTTAAGCGAAAATCCCAAAGACGCAATAAAAGATTATTTCAAGAAATATTTTGACGTCGATTTAGATATTTAGAATAAAAGGAGAAAAAATATGAACGTTTATAAAACATGCCCCGTACTGCAAAACGATAACTTTATTCTGCGCCTTGTAAACGACGGAGATTTAAACGACCTGTTTAAAATTTACAGCGATATTAAAGCCGTGCCTCTTTTTAACAGCGACAACTGCCACGGCGACGATTTTTACTATACGACGATTGAGCGTATGAAACAGGCTTTGGACTTCTGGAAACAGGCTTACGAAAACGGCTGGTTTGTCAGGTTCGCCGTCGAAGATAAAAATACAAACGAAGTTATAGGCACTATAGAACAGTTTCACCGCGACGAAAAGGACTACTTCACAAACTGCGGACTTTTAAGACTGGACCTTCGCAGCGACTACGAAGAGGCGGATAAAATTCAAAGCATAGTATCGCTTATCGCCGAACCGTCGTTTGAACTCTTCGGTTGCGATAAGGTTGCAACGAAAGCAATCCCTTCCGCAAAAGAGCGCATAAAGGCGTTAACTGCGCTCGGCTTTAAAAAGTCGGACGAGCCGCTTATCGGACACGACGGAATCAAGTATTTTGATTACTTTGTGCTGAATAAACAGAAATCCGCCGTTTGGTCGTAGAACGCAAAATAAAACGCCCATTTACTTGACGGCGGCATATTTAATATATATAATACTTGTTGTAATACAACTGCATAGGTCATCGGAGGACTGACTGCCGTAGCAGTCGGGCGTAAATTCGTCCAAGTCGGATAAGATGTCGAGTGCGCTCGGTTATTTGAAAAAATAATCGGGCTTTAATTTTATATAAAGGGGAGCTTAATATGAAAAAAATAATTACGGTAAGCCGTGAATTCGGCAGCGGAGGCAGAGAGCTTGGCAAGCGCCTTGCGGACTATCTTGGACTCAGCTATTTCGACAGCGAAATCGCAGAGGAAATGTCAAAACAGACTAACCTCGATATGGACTATCTGAGCGGTAAACTCGAGAGGGGTGTAGCGCACTATCCCGCAACGTTTGCAAGTTCATTTTCGCGCATTTCAAGCGCAAGCAATTCCGCAATGCTTATAGCAAAACAGCACAAAATAATAAAGGACATAGCAAAAATTAACGACTGCGTAATAGTCGGACGCGGCGCCGACGCTGTGCTTTCGGAATACGCGCCCTTCAAAATATTCGTCTATGCGGATATGCCCGCTAAGATTGAGCGCTGTAAAAACAGAGCGCCAGAAGGCGAAAAACTTACAGACAAAGAGCTTGAAAAGAAAATAAAAAGCATAGACAAGGGTAGAAAGAGCATGTACGATATTTTCTCTTCGCACGCATGGGGAGAAAAGTCGGCTTATAATTTGTGCATTAATACGACAGGGCTTGATATAGAAAATATAATTCCCGCCGTAGCAGGTATAGTAAACGCATATTTTAACGGGGAGTAATATGGCAATTCAGCTGTCAGATCATTTTACTTACAAAAAGCTTTTCAGGTTTGTTCTGCCGTCCATTTTAATGATGATATTCACGTCGGTCTACGGTGTGGTGGACGGACTGTTCGTATCAAACTTTGTCGGAAAAACTCCCTTTGCCGCCATAAACCTCATAATGCCGTTTATAATGATTTTGGGCGGTATGGGCTTTATGATAGGTACGGGCGGAACTGCGCTCGTGTCAAAAATAGTCGGCGAAAACGACAGGGAAAAGGCAAATAAAACCTTTACTTTGATAATTATATTTGCCGTGATACTCGGCGCCGTTCTGACAGCAGTCGGAATGTGCGTCGTCCGTCCCGTTGCTTATCTTTTCGGCGCTACGGAAGATATGGTGGAATATTGCGTTCTGTACGGCAGGATTTGTATAGGGTTTACAACATTTTTTATGTTGCAGAACATATTCCAAAGCTTTCTTGCGGCGGCGGAAAAACCCAAACTCGGACTTATAGTAACGCTTATCGCAGGCTGTACAAACGCCGCTTTAGACGCGCTGTTTATTGTCGTTTTCAAATGGGGCATTGTCGGCGCGGCGGTCGCTACCGGGGTAGGGCAGGTAGCAGGCGGAGTGATACCCCTTATATATTTTGCAAGAAAAAACAACAGCCTTCTTAAATTCACAAAAACGAAATTGCAAATAAGGCCTGTTCTCAAGGTCTGCGGAAACGGTTCGTCC
>JAIDSQ010000162.1 GCA_029061155.1 Clostridia bacterium | reverse complement strand
GTCAAAGGGTGGGTTTCCCAGATAAATTTAATAAATTCCCAAAAAATTTAAAAAATTTATAACTTTTTTAATGTAAGTGGTTGACAGTGGGCGATAATGGTGCTATTATATTGACAGTGGCTTATTAACCACAAAAGTCACAATTCTTTAAAGGGCTAAGCAATGAGTTTTCTTACCGGCGAGTACGATCACCAGATCGACGCGAAAAACAGAATAAGAATACCCGGCAAACTTAGAGGGAAAGAAGAAAAGCTTTTCTTTACTAAGGGTACTGACGGCTGTATTTTTGCTTTCTATGAGTCGATAATTCAGGAAAAGCTAGCTAAGCTCGAAGAAATGAAAATGACCGATGCTAATCCTCGTAAGGGTATGCGTTCGTTTACGTATTCGATAAAGGCAGTCGACATTGACCAGAACGGTAGACTTGTTATTCCGCAGGAGCTTGTAAAGTACGCCAACATAGTAAAAGATGTAAAGATATGCGGCGCAGTTTCGAGAATAGAGATTTGGGCTAAAGAAGTTTATGACAAGTACTTTGAGCGTGAAGACGAAGAGTACGACGAGAATTTCAGTTTCCTTGATATATAATTATGAAAGAGTTTGCACATATACCGGTAATGCTTGAAGAGTGTATGGATGGCCTCGATATTAAAGACGGCGGCGTATACTTTGACGGAACCATTGGCGGCGGCGGACATTCGTATGAAATATTAAAGCGTTCAGCTCCTTCGGGCAAGCTTATAGCAACAGATCTTGACGATGACGCAATATCGGCAGCAGATAAAAGACTATCCGAATTCAGCGGAAGATATAAAATTTTCAAATCCAACTATAAAGAATATGAAAAAGTGTTGGAACTTGCGGAAGTTGAACAACTTGACGGCGTAATGCTTGATTTCGGAGTTTCTAGTTTTCAGCTTGATTGTGAGGAAAGAGGTTTCTCATATATGAAACCCGATGCTCCGCTGGATATGAGAATGAACCGCTCGTCCAATCTGACGGCAGAAATTGTAGTTAACGAGTATTCGGTAAAAGAACTTACCAAAATTCTGAAAGAATACGGTGAAGAAAAGTTTGCCTCGCAAATTGCATTAAATATAGTAAAAGCGCGCGAGAATAAACCGCTGAAAACTTGCGGGGAACTGGTTGAAATAATTGAAAACAGTATTCCTGCCAAATTCAAGCTTAACGGACCTTGTTCGAGAAAGAGTTTTCAGGCTATAAGAATCGTCGTAAACGGTGAACTTGAAGGTTTGTACGCATGTGTGCTCGGTATCACAAGAAAGCTTAAAAAGGGCGGTAGAATAGCGATATTAACATTCCATTCGTTGGAAGACAGAATTGTAAAGCAGGCGTTCAGATACCTTGAATGTGACTGCATATGCAATAAGAACTTACCCGTATGCGTATGCGGTAAGAAAAAAGAAATTGAAATTATAACTAAAAAGCCTATAACCGCAAGCGTTAAGGAGATGGCGATAAATTCCCGATCAAAATGCGCCAAACTCCGCATAGCGGAAAAAATTATATAAAATTGTGTGCGATAAGGAGAAATAGTATGGCAGTCGCGTTATTGGAAAGGAAAGTAGATACTTTTAATGATGAGCGTGTAACAAGTTACAGTGACTCTTATATGACCGCTGATGAAAAGCATAATTCGGAGATAAGCTCAATTTATGCTAAGCTTATCAACCCTGAAAATTCCATCAGGGACATTCTCGGTAAGGAGCAGAATATAGAAGAAGAACAAGCTGCCGAGTATAATGAAGAGTTCGCAGTAGAACAGTATGAAACGACACCTGCTGCTGACCCCGTTTACCGTGTTGATAACGCGCGCGCCAACTCGGAAATTTTCCGTGCAGACAGTATCGTTAATAAGAAAGTAATCGATATCCCTGTCGCAAGCGCACAAGCTGAAGAAGACGAGGATGAAGATCTTCGCCCTACGGCTACAACAATACAATATAAAACCACCGGAGAGGCAAAGGTTTCCGAGGAAGGAAAAATTCAAACGAAGAGTATTTCTAAAAAAGCAGGCTTAACCAAGAACGATAAGATAATTATTGCGGTTGCAGTTGCTGTAATAGTTGCATTATTCGTGCTTATTATTGTTAATTCGGCTATTATAACTAACTTGAATTCCGAAGTGAGCGTTCTCAGGGTTTCGTTGGCTCAGGCTGAAAGCACTTATGCTGAAGTTCTTGCTCAGAAAAATGCTTATTTAGAAGATAGGAACCTTTTTGAGGTTGTAAGCACGTTTGCCGCTAATAACGGAATGGTTCAAAGATAATTGAATGAAAAGAAAAAATAAAATAAATAAATCGGGCTTTTCCGTAACTGTTTTACAAAAGAGGTTATTGTCAATGGGGTTGGCAATAGCCTTTATTTTTTGTCTGATTTTTGCTCGCCTGTTCTA
>JAIDSQ010000161.1 GCA_029061155.1 Clostridia bacterium | reverse complement strand
AATACAAAGCAAGTCAATTCAATGATGCTTAATCTTTTAGACAGTCATGATACACACAGATTTTACACTCTTCTGAACAAGGATCTGGATAAGCTTATATGCGCTTTATCTATAATTTATATCCATACGGGCGCGCCTTGCATTTACTACGGAACCGAAGTGCCTTTGGAGGGCGGTTACGACCCCGACTGCCGCAGGACGATGGATTGGAAAGACGAGCATAGAAAAACGTATTTGAAAAGCGTAATTTCAAGCCTTGCAAAACTTCGCAGCCGTAAAGAAGTAATAGACGGAGATATTTCTTTTAAAGCCGAGGGGGAGCTTTTTATCCTTGAGAGAGTACTGAAAAACGCAATAAGGCTGACGGTAAACAACAGCGGTGAAAATAAACCGTTTAATGCAGAAGGAAAAATATTGTTGTCGCACAATTATACCGGCGGAACAATTACCAATAAAGGTTTTGTTATTGAAGAAATAAAAAGCAAAAAGGAGGAAAATCGATGAGTAAAAATCTGAGTGCAATAATAGCGCATTGTGCTTTAATACTTGCGGTTATTATTGTTATCGGCATACTCGGAAGTATTGCGTCCGCATCGCAGAGTACGGGTGCGGAAAAGTTTACGGGCGAGATTGAACGTGGAGCGACTATTCGCGTGCTTGAAAACGATACGGCGATAAAACAGGGTTATTTTTCCGAGCTTATTGACGCGTTCAACAGTGAATATAAAGAATATAACATAAAAGTCGTTGACGCAAATATGGACCAGTATACCGATTTGGAAAACGACGGTCCTTACGGATACGGTCCGGACGTTTTGTATCAGGCAAACGACAGAATAATGCGCTATCCCTCGGGCAGACACGTTTTGCCTTTACCCGTGGAAGAATTCGATTGTTATGACCAGATAAGCGAGAAAGGTTGGCAAGCGTATAAGCAGACGGTCGGAGGACAGGAGTATACGTTCGGCGTTCCTGTAAACGTACAGGGACCGCTGTTGTATTACCGTAAAGATTTACTTCCCGAAAATTGGGAACAAGAATGGGACGACGATAAAAACGGCGTCCCCGATATGATTGAGTACTGGACGGATATGTACCGTTATTCAAAACAAGTTAAAGAAAACAGCAGCGGTACGAAATACGGTTATATGCGTTCGTTTTTGGAGCCCTATTTCTCGGTGGGATATCTGTACAGCTACGGCGGGTATTCTTTCGGAAATAACAACACAAATCCGAGCGATATAGGGCATAGCGCAGGAAATGCCGAGTTGGGCGGAAGAATTATAAGGCAGCTTGCTTCCGTAATGGACGAAAGATGTATAGACGATTCCGTTACAACGGGGGCTTATGCGGCAATCGCGTCGGGCGAGTTTTTTGCGACTATAACAACTCCCGACGTTTACACAATGTTTGTTGACGAAATGAAAGCGGCGGGCTATTCCGACGAATACATAGCGCAAAATCTTGTGACTACTTATATCCCAAAACTACCCGTAAGCGGCAATTTGGAAGATGAAAGTCAGGGCTTTATAGAAAGCAATATGATGGGCGGCGTACAGGGATATGCAGTCAGTTCATATACGAAGTATCCCAATGCTTCGCTTGCGTTCGTAAAATTTGCAGCAAGCTATAATATGATAAAGCGCAGAAACGAGCTCTTGGGAATAGTTCCTGCCCGTAAAGACGTCGCGGACGAGGTGGGCGGATTATCCGAAGTTATAAATAACAACCTTGAAAACGGTAATATTACCGTTATGCCTTCAATTAAAGAAAACGCGCAGATGTGGACGCCGCTCCAGACTCTGTTTCAGGATCTTGCAAAAGACGCTTTCAGAAATGGCAGCGAGGTAAAATACGATACTTTGGAAAGCATAAAGGACGCGTTGAAAAAAGTCGACCAGCAAATATACGACGGTATATTTACATTACAGTAAAAGGAGGGGAAAATGGCAAACGTAAAAAAAGAAAACTTCATTGCCCGAATAAAAAAAGGCGTTGTTTCGTTCTTCTTGAACGCAGCAAATAAAATCAAGAATTTCTTTATAACTCTTCCCGAAAGAATGAAAAAGAAATTTGCCGGTGCAAAAGAAATATTGACACAGGGTAACGGAAAAGTCTGCGCATCTATGTGTATAATGGGACTTGGTCAGCTTTTGTACAGACAGTGGGCAAAAGGTATATTGTTTCTGTTGGTTCAGATAGCATTCCTTGCTTATTTCGTTATGAAAGGCGCGGGCGATTTTATAGGTTTCTTTACACTCGGCGTAAAGGAAGGAAACGCCTGGTACGGAATAGAGGGTGATAACTCCGTAATAATGCTGCTTATGGGTATTCTGTCCATAATTGCGATAATATTCTATGCCGTAATTTATATCGCTAACGTAAAAGACGCCTATAGAATACAATGTGCGGCGGATACGCTCAAAAAACCTGTTTCATTTAAAAAAGAGCTGGCATCGCTCCTCAATAAAAACTTCCATAAAACGGCGCTTGCTTTGCCGATAGTGGGCGTATGCGTATTCAGTATTCTGCCTATTATCTTTATGATAATAATTGCGTTTACGAATTACGGCGGAACGGTTGTACCGCCTGCCCTGATTGACTGGGTAGGGTTTGAAAATTTCGGAAAGATACTTACTCTCGGTCAGTTTGCGCCTACGTTCTTTAAGATATTCGGTTGGAACATTTTGTGGGCAGTGCTTTCGACTTTTATCAATTATTTTGCTGGTTTGGGACTTGCGCTTTTACTCAATAGAAAATGTGTAAAGGGTAAAACATTCTGGCGATTGTTTCCCATACTCGCTTATGCCGTTCCGGGTTTCATAACGCTGATAGCGTTCAAATTTATGTTCTCGTACGGCGGGCCTATCAATCAAATGATAACAAATGCTGGCGGTTCGGCTGTAGGCTTTTTGGATATAGACGCAAAATGGACGGCACGCCTCATAGGTCTGACGGTAAACGCCTGGCTGAATATTCCGAGCGGAATGCTTTTGGCAACGGGTATTCTTTCAAACGTTAACACCGATTTATATGAAGCGGCAAGGGTAGACGGAGCAAGCGCGTGGAAACAGTTTACAAAGATAACACTTCCTTACGTGCTGTTTGCGACTATGCCCGTACTCATTTCGCAGTTTATAGCCAACTTCAATAATTTCGGTATATTCTATTTCCTGCGCGGCGGCTTGTATATGGACGGCTATTTCCTTGCCAGCGATACGGACCTTTTAATAAACTGGCTGTACAATATGTCGATTGATAATAACTATTATTCGATAGGCGCGGCGATAAGTATTATTATATTTATTGTAACCTCAATAATTTCACTTGCGGTTTACGTACTGTCACCTTCATATAAACAGGAGGAAACATATCAATGATAAAGAGAAAATTCAAACCCCGTAAATTATTCGGCGCGGCAATTACATATCTCATAATACTTGCCGTATGTTTTGTTTTCCTTTTCCCGATT
>JAIDSQ010000160.1 GCA_029061155.1 Clostridia bacterium | reverse complement strand
CACGGCTATGCGTCGCCAGCGGCAGATGTGTATAAGAGCCTGCTTAAACTCCGATAAAAAGGCACCCCCGCCCGAAAAGAAAACGCCTGCAAGAAAGGACAACGCGGGAGCCACGTTAAAGGCGTCGCGCTTTGTAATTGCCTCGTATCTCTTCGGCGCGCCGTTCGCGGATATTGATATAACCCAGATTCCTTTCTGTTCGGAAGTACACGAAATAATAGCAAAGTATATCAATACCAAAAAACTTCTGGAAGAACGTATTCAGCCTGCCGAGCTTTTCGAGTTTTTTGAAGAAAACTCTCCCGAATACGAAGAACTGACGCATATACTTGACTACAGCGACGGACAAGCCCTTTCTGGCGATCACTGTGAAAAGTATTTCAGCGACTGCGTAATAAAACTGAAACTCGAACTTATAGACAGACAAATAAAATCACTTACCGCGCGCATTGACGCAGCGTCGGTGATAGAAGAGCGTAAAGCGCTTGCTTTAAAACTCAACGACCTGATAAAACAAAAGGAAAAATTAAAAAGCGGAGAAAAATAATGAGTTTATCTGAACAAAAGCTTAGTGATATTTTAAAACAGATTATCGACAATTACGGAGCCAAGGGTAGCATTACCACCAACGCGCTTTGCGACATTATGGAAAAGTACGAAACTACCCCCACGCAAATGGACTACGTATACAAGTCGATTAACGAGGCTGGCATACAGATTATCGACGAGGCGGAGCGCGACAAGGAACTGTACGAACAGGCGCTTTCCGACATCGGACTTGACGACCCTGTTAAAATGTATTTAAAGGACATAGGCAGGGTGCCCCTTTTATCCGCTGACGACGAAATAGAACTTGCCCGCAGAATGCAGGAAGGCGACGAGTACGCCAAGAAAAAACTTTCCGAGGCAAACTTGAGGCTTGTCGTTTCGATTGCTAAAAGGTATGTAGGGCGCGGAATGTTGTTCCTCGATTTAATTCAGGAAGGCAATCTGGGACTTATGAAGGCGGTTGAAAAGTTCGACTATCAGAAAGGATTTAAGTTTTCGACGTACGCAACCTGGTGGATAAGACAGGCGATAACAAGGGCGATTGCCGATCAGGCAAGAACAATACGAATCCCCGTCCACATGGTTGAAACCATAAATAAACTTACCCGCGTTTCAAGACTTCTGTTGCAGAAATACGGCAGAGAACCGACCCCCGCGGAAATAGCGGAGGAAATGCATATTACCGAAGAGCGCGTACGCGAAATTCAGAAAATCGCGCTCGACCCCGTTTCTTTGGAAACGCCAATAGGCGAGGAAGAGGACAGCCACCTCGGCGACTTTATCGAGGACGAAACTACCGCAACCCCCTCGGACAGCGTATCCACAACAATGCTGAAAGAAACGCTTTTAAACGTTTTGAACAGCTTAACCCCGCGTGAAGAAAAGGTGTTAAGGCTCCGTTACGGCGTAGACGACGGCAGACCCCGCACGCTCGAAGAAGTCGGCAGAGAGTTCAACGTAACACGTGAACGTATCCGTCAGATAGAGGCAAAGGCGCTAAGAAAGCTCCGCCACCCCTCAAGATCTAAACATTTAAGAGATTTCTTAGACACCTGATGTCACGTATATCAACACTCTGTTCCTACCTTGATAATTGCAACACATTTGCCGACGTCGCGTGCGACCACGGCTACCTCGCGCAGTATATGCTTAAAAACAACCTGTGCGAAAAAGCAATCATTTCCGATATAAGCGATAAAAGCCTTGACAAAGCGCGCGCGCTTTTAAAGGATTACATAAAAAGCGGAAAATGCACGGCGGTGTGCTGCGACGGCTTGAAGGAAGTAAAGGGTGCCGATCTCGTTATGATTGCGGGAATAGGCGGCGACGAAATTTTAAAGATTTTAAAGGACGCTTATATCCCCCGAAACTTCGTATTCCAGCCGATGAAAAACGCTCAGGCGCTCAGGGCTTACCTTTTGCAAAACGGTTGCAAAATAACTTCCGACGATATCTTTTCCGACGGAAAGAACTACTATTTTGTAATAAAAGGCAGTCTGTCAAACTGCGTCGGGCACTATAACGAATATCAGCTTGCGTATGGCAGGGACAGCTTATTTAACCCTATTTTAAAAGAGTATTTAACTTGCGAGCTTGATAAAAAGCTCAACTATTTATCGGCGCAAATGTCCGAACAAAGCCGAACCAATCTTGAAAAAGACATCAAATTTATACGGGGAGTACTTGAAAATGAACCTGACGTCAATACTTAAAAAACTTGAAGAAGTCGCGCCCGTCGCACTTTCAAACGCATTTTGCAAAACATATTCCATGTACGACAATAGCGGAATACTCGTCGACTGCGGCACGGAAATAAACGGTGCGGTATTCTCTCTCGATTTAACCGACGAAGTTTTAGCGGAGGTGGAAAAGCTCGGTTATAACCTTATAGTTACGCACCACCCAGTAATTTTCGGCGGTATTCAGCATATATATGCCGGCGACCTCGTAGCCGAATGTTTCCGTAAAGGCATTTCCGTTATTTCAATGCACCTCAACTTTGATGCCGCACCTGAAGGCGTTGACTACCATTTAATGTGCGGACTGGGTGGGAACACCGCAATAAAAGTGCTCGAACCAGTGGAAGGCGGGGCATACGGCAGGGTTTACGATATAAAGCCTATAGTTTTCGGTGATTATAAAAAACACGTTAATAAAACTTTTTCAACCGACCGCGCGCTTTTCTACGGCGACGATAATAAGATTATAAAAAGGGTTGCGTCGTTCTGCGGTGCGGGCAGCGGCAATTCGTCAATTAACTTCGCAAAAGCTAACGGCGCGGACGTATTTGTTTCATCTGATATGAAACATCACGAAATAACCGCACTTTTACACAACGGCATAAACGTAATTCATTTAACGCATTACAGTGCGGAGAGTTACGGATTCAATAAAATTTATTTAAAAATCAAAGACGGCTTGCAAATTCCTTCTTCGTTCTACTTCGATAAGGGACTTGCATAAAAGGAGATTATTATGGCACAGATTGAACTACTCTTAAAATATCAGACGGAAGACTCCAAGCTTTTACAGATTGAGCGCGACGCCGCTGGGTCAGAGGAGTGGAAGAACTATTCCCAGGCTAAAAGCTTTTTAACAAAAGCGCCCGAAAAGCTTGACGCTATGGACGCTAAGGCGCAGGATATATATGCAAGGTTAGACAGTCTCAATAAAAAGTACGACGAAATCGCCGAAACGCTTAAAGACTTTGAAAACCTTGACGAACTTGTTGACGGCGGAGCCGACATTTCCTTCTATAAAAAGAACGCCACACAGATTATCGACCAGCTTAAAGCAATCAAGGGCGAAATTAACGCGCTTGTAAAGTCGGTAAAAGAGGCGGATGAAGAATATCAGAGCCTTAAAAAGAAAACCATCTCCGTACAGAAACAGTACGCCGAGTATTCCGCAAAATATCAGGAATACAGAAAGGGCAAGCTTGCGGAAATGGACGCAATAAAAAACGAACTTAAAGTGCTTGCCAAAGATATCAACCCCGAAGTTTTAAGGCGCTACGAAATGAAGAGGAGCGAAAGAATTTTCCCCATTATCTGCACGGTTAAAAACAACCGCTGCTCGAAATGCGGTATGGAGCTTTCTATTGTCGGCAAGGAAAAAATCTCCGGCGGCGAAGTAACAGAGTGTGAAAACTGCCACAGATTCCTCTACAAAGAATAAAATTCACCATTTTTGTACTATTTGCACAAAAATCTGATAAAAAATTTCTAAAAACAGTTGACAAAAGGAATTATATATGCTAATATGTAATAACTTAAAACTGACTATTTCACGCGGCGGAAAAGCTGCAATTTAATAGGATAAGGGGAGGGGCGGTAAAGTTTACCGTGCCCTTCTTTTTATGAAAGGAGAAATTATGGATATCAAAGGAAAAAAATTGCTGTTGCTCGGCGACAGTATAATGAACGGTTCAGGCAACAAAAACTACGGTGTCGGCGAATATCTTGTAAAAGACTACGGCGTTACGCTGTATAAATACTGCTGGGGCGGTGCGAGAGTGGGCTACTTTGAAGGCAAGAACTGGATGGTAGAACAGGTTCGCCGTTCAATTAATGACAAGGTAGACCCTGATATAATAATATTCGATGGTTTCACCAACGACTGTCATACTAAAACCCCCGAAAGCGAGTGTGACGTGCCCCTCGGCGAAATGACCGAAGGATTTGAAGGTTTCGACATTTTCGCCGTCAGCAAAGAAAATACGACGTTTTCAAACTGTTTTGAAAACGTTGCCGACGCGCTTAAAAAATATTGTCCCAACGCAAAAGTCCTCTTTATCCGTCCCCACAGAATGGTAAGCAGGGGAGAAAAGTGTCAGGTTGAATACGGCGAACGCGCCGTTGCAATCTGCAAGAAGTGGGGTATTGCCGTCTGCGATTTGTATAAGGACTGCGATTTTGATACATTCCGCGAAGAAGACCGCGATAAGTACACTAACGACAGCTACGGCTGGGGCAGGGGCGACGGCACTCATCCAAATGCCCGCGGTTATGAAGAAAGGTATATGCCCGTAATCGAAAAGGCAATTTCAAAGCTTTAATAATAAAAAATAAGCGGTGCGCGATTATCTATCGCGCACCGCATTATTTTTACTGTTAAGGCGTAACTCTGTTTATATCTCTCGGGAACATGGCCGCATATCTTACGTTCTTGAACCCTAAAAGGTGCATAGTCAGTCTTTCAAGTCCGAGTCCCAACCCGCCGTGAGGGGGCGCACCGTACTTGTGCAGCATAAGGTACGTTTCAAACTCTTCGGGATTCATACCCAATTTCTTCATTTTTGCAACCTGTTCGTTGTAGTCATGAATACGCTGTCCGCCGGAGGTAATTTCTATACCGCGGAACAGAAGGTCGAATGAAAGAGTAACCTCGTGGTCTTCAGGGTCGTCCATTGTGTAGAAGGGACGCTTTTTGGAAAGGTAGTGGGTAACAAACAGAAAGTCGGAATTGTACTGCTGTTTAGCCCACTTGCCAAGGAAAGCCTCTTCCTCAGGCTCAAAGTCCTTCATATCCGTAATGTTCTTAAGTTTCTTAACGCACAGTTCCTTTGCGTCTTTAAAACGAATAGTAGGGATAGAGGTAATTTCGGGAATATTGACTTTTAAAAGCTCAACCTCGGGCGCATACTCGGTTTTGAGTAAATTCATTATATACTTCAGAACGCCCGTCTCCATATTCATAATGTCTGTGAAATTATCTATAAAGCCCATTTCAAAGTCCATTGAAATGTACTCGTTAAGATGCCTTGAAGTATCGTGATGTTCCGCACGGAACACAGGCGCAATCTCGAATACCCTTTCATATACGGGCACAAGCGCCTGTTTGTAAAGCTGAGGACTCTGCGCAAGGAAAACCGTCTTGCCGAAGTAGTCAAGCTTGAATACGTTCGTACCGCCTTCCGCGCCCGCAAAGTTAATTTTGGGAGAATGTACTTCGGTAAAGTTCTGCTGCGTAAGATATTCTCTGAATCCGCGCTGAATACCTTCCTGAATTTTGAATACCGCGCGCTCCTTGGGGTTACGGAGTGTGACAGGACGGTTATCAAGGTTAACGTTCAAATCGCACACAACCTGCTTTTTGGAAATAACAACGGGCGGAATGTCCGCGGGTTTTGACAAAATTTCTATATTATGAATTTGCAGCTCGTATCTTTCACTGCCGTCGCGCGTTTCGCTTTTAACTACTTTGCCTGTAAGCTTTGCAGCCGCCTGCTCGACAACGTTTTCGTCAAGACGGTAGTGTGAAAATTCGGGCGAATAAACGCACTGAATAAGTTCTCTTGCCGTACGCACGATAATGAAAGCGAAATCAGACATATCGCGAATGTTATGGATTGCGCCTTTGATTGAAACCACTTCTCCGATATGGTTTTTAAATTCGGAATAGGGTGTAGAAGTGGGGGTAATAACTCCGGTAATTTCCTGCATAGTAAATGCCTCGTAAGCTTTTTTTATAATTTTAAGTCTTTTTTTAATAAAATGCAAGTAAAATAATTTAGCTTATAAAAATAATCTTCAAGTTGTTAAAATTTACTTGTTGCGTTTTTTGTGTTAATGCGATATACTATTATTACGGTCTGCGG
>JAIDSQ010000016.1 GCA_029061155.1 Clostridia bacterium | reverse complement strand
GCTCGTAAACTTGCTTGCCGATAATCGTTATCGCCTTTTGCGGGCAGTTGGAAAAGCAGCGGTAACACATAGTGCACTTACCGTTGAACGTAACCTTGCCACTCTCTACGTGGATATTGTTCATCGGGCAGACCGAGGCGCACAGACCGCAAGCAATGCACTTGCTTCCGTTCGCCTTTACTCCGACATAATACTTTTTGGTTTTATTGGGAAAATACAGCCGCTGTCCGAACAATCCCGCAATATGATAGAAAAAGCCCAAGCCCTCTTTCGGATATTTTACGCGTTTGATTTTATCGGCGACTTTAACGATTTTGTCATACGCTTGCTTAATCAGTTGACGGTTTTTATCGAGCGGCTTTTTCAGTAATTTAACGTCGCCGATACAGTCGGGCATTTTTAAGTGCAGACCGCCGACAACCTTTGCTCCGTACTTTTTAAACAGCCTTGCCGAACAGCCCGTGCCGTCGCCGCTAAATAAGCCCATAGTCGCAATAACAAAAACGCGTTTGCCCCGCCATATATCGGCGTTATCGCAAATAATGTCCCTGACGATTTTCGGCAGATTGGAATAGTACACGGGATATGCAAAAACAATTTCGTCCGCATTTTTGACCGCCTCCGTTGCCGCAGGGTCTTCTATCGACAGAGCCTCCGCTGTCCCGTCAAGAGCTTTCAAAAACTTTTCTATACAATATTTCGTATTGCCCGTTCCGCTAAAATAAATGCCAACCATAAATCTCCTCTTGAACATTATAGCATTTAACCTGCCCATAAGCAAGCAACAAAATTTTATCTTGCTAAAAGGCAGCTACTGTGATAATATTTAGCTATGAATAATTTTGAAGTGCAGCAAATTGCCAAGCAAACGATGGCTTTTATAAAATCGGAAATAAAAGCCAGAATGAGTTTGCTGGAATTAAGACAAATAGCCGAAAGTAAAATGCTTGATCTCGGCGCGACCTCTTTTTGGTATTGGGATATAGGCGCGTTTGTGTTTTCGGGCGATGAAACTACTCTTTCCGTATCGGGTAAACACTATCGGACTGCAAATAAAACGATTAAGGAAAACGACATTATAACGATTGATTTAAGCCCGCAAGTCGGTAATATTTGGGGTGACTACGCAAGGACGATTATTATTGAAAACGGCGTTGTTGTAGATGATATAAATGAAATAAGCAATACCGAATGGAAAAACGGCTTGCTTATGGAAGATAAATTGCACGCCGAATTATTAACGTTTGCCACCCCTGAAACGACTTTTGAAGAGCTGTACTTATACATAAACGATTTTATTACGGCTAACGGCTTTATTAATTTAGATTTTTTAAGCAATCTAGGACATTCTATCGTAACGGATAAAAACGACAGAATTTATATCGAAAATGGCAACAAAGCAACTCTCGGCAGCGTAAAATGTTTTACGTTTGAACCGCATATTGCGGTTGAAGGGTCTAAGTTCGGATTTAAGAAAGAGAATATTTACTGTTTTAAAAACTTTATTTTAAAAGAATTATAATTATTACAACTACCTAATTCAGAACTTCCCGACACCGAATTTATTTTTATGAACGCTACCATCATAAAGCGTAATTGCTAAGACAAGTCACCGGACAGCCACCAAGCACTATAAATTACTTAGTACTTTTAACCCACTCCTTTACTCTTTCATAATAAATTCTAATATCATCTAACCCTTCATAGTTTATCTCATCTGCCCAATTCTCGTGTTTTTCTGAAAATTCCGCAAATCTTATCGCGTTGTCATAATATACCGAAAAAGCAGGATCAATGTTCATTTTGTTGATGCAATCTTTTAAATTTAAATCCTTATAGGCGGACGCCTTTCTCCAAAATCTCGGCCAATCCAACGCCATAGGACTAAGGAACGAAGCTCTGGGGTCATTTTCCTTTATATGATCTAAATAAGGAATAAAATAATCATTATAAACCGGATGATAGTTACCGAAGCTCTTACCGTAGGCAACGCCAATACTGTTCTGTGCCGGTTCACCTCTCGCCGCCTCTATTAGCGGACGCCCGAAATAGATAGACTTATCCTGATTCATTAATGCCATTCCGGTAGAAATACACCCTCTTAATGGGATGCCCGCTGCTATCGCTTGACAAAAAAACTCCATACATGTCTGCAAAAAAGACAGATAAACAGGATGTTCCGTACATATCAAACGGTTAAAGAGCGTACCTTTTTCGCCAAGCAACAACGGATGAGGTTCATATTTTGTATCACGAAGCCAAAACCCTTGCTTTGCAAACATATAATTGACATAGATAATAAAGGTGTCGCTAAAATGACAAACACGCACAAAACCGTTGGCGTTGGCGATAAGATGATTGTATTTCCAATCAGGTGATGCCGGCGCAGGCACAACTTGACCAGCCTCACTTGCCCTTCCATCCGGCATTGACTGCTGTTTATGTATTATATCCAACAAATTATTGTACAAATTCAGTATTACCTGACTACCGTTGTTTTCAACGAAGTTAGAGAACCCGAGAATATCGAAAAACGCAATCGAGTACAGCTGTTCCTGCTCTTCCACTTCTTTTAACGCCTTTTCCATTTCGTCCATAGATTTAATAGGCTGTTTTATACTTTGACTTTTCTTTGTATTATCCATAATTGAGATTATTATAACATGAATATTTCATATAAAGCAACAAAAGACATTTTTCGGCAATACAAAAATCATTAAAAATTAATAGCGCGATAAAAACTCAAAATCCTCTTACCAAATTATAGTATTTTCACCGCCCATACGCAACCAAGAAGTTTCTTTTAAAAATTTTTAATATATGCCTATATTTGTCAAGTTTAATGTGATATAATAAATGCCTCAAACTGACAAGGAGGTAGTTAAAGCTTTGATTAATTCGCACATTCCCGCATACTATTTTAACCGCAAAAAACAAAAGAAGCCTATCTGCGGAAAGTTTACATACTACTATCCTATCGGTAACAAAATAGAAAAATACGATGTCTCCCCCGAAGTATATAATGCGCTGAAAGAGAACGATGAAGAAGAATACGATACCGACCGCAGCGAACACCGCCACCGCACAAATTTTCCCACATATCATAATGACTATGAAGACATGGAAGACGATGCCGACTACGACCCGTGGTGGAACTATCCCGATAAAAAATCTTACACCCGTGAAGACGAAATCTGCGAAAGGTTAGACCGCGAAGCGGCGATTGCAGACTATTCGGATGAGCACAAAGCAATTTATAGATATATGTTGGAGTGGGGTTATTCTCAATCCGAAACGGCAGCGGAACTTGGCATTGACCAAAGCACCGTTTCGCGCAAACTGAAAGAAATAAAAGGTGTTTTGGAAAGGCAGTTTCTAACCGACGGTACAAACACTGAAACTGACGTTGACTATTATGTAGCCTGGAATGAACTCTGCGCCACAGGCAAGACGAAAAACGACGATGACGTTATTTTGGAATACATATTCCGCACTTTAACACCAAAAGATTTGTTGTGGTTTCTATATTGGTTTTACAGCTTAAAAGAGCTTGTCCGCTATATGTTAAAATACCTGATAACTCGCGAAGCCCACGTGGACGAAGATATTCAAGCTTTTATGAGTAAAGCGAGCACGAAAGGCAAAAAGCATTTTGAAAAATATTACGGGGACCGTGCTCCGCTTTTACAGTGCGTTTATGTAAATTTGCTTTTAGAAGTCTGGAGACGGGTAAAAACGTTCCCCGGTGTTCCGAATGGAGAGAGCTATTATAAAGCCGATATGGTTTTAGCAAAGACTGTCAAACGGCTGAAAACTACCGAGGACGAATTCCTTTGCAAGCGCTTCTTCCCCTTTTTGGCGAAAAAGCGGCTAAAACGCTATGAAGAGTTTATGAAAAAATATAAGCACTGATATAAATGAAGCCGCCGACGGAGGATTCCGTCGGCGGCTTAGCTATTAATCTTCGTCATCTTCATCATTGCTTCTGTTATGCCAATACTCATCATTGTTCGGATTACACTGATTAGCGTGATTGTCCAAGTTGTCCCAATAAGCGTGGTTATTGGGATTATGTTGATTGGCATAGTCATCCAACTGCTGTTGCGTATGGGTATAACCCGATACTCCGCGACCTTTGCTCATGATTTTACCTCCTTAATTATTTTCCTCATATCCGTTCTTTTGGCACATCTCATTAACTGACTCCGCAAAAATAGAACGGGAATGTTTTTCGGGGATATTGTTTTTATTTTTTTTATCTATGTAATAAGCCTTCAAATTTTCCCATAAATCATTTTCTCTCAACCAATCAATTTTATCGGGTAAGGACTCGAATCCTTCGCCTTGAAATTCCCAAGTATATTTATTCGTTGCTTTATTAAAACGAATGTATTTCTGCCCATCTTCGTGATAATAAACTATCGCAAAATCACAACTATGTAATATCTTTGCGTGTTTATAATCTTTTTGTTTTATTGTCAATACCCGTGTTGAATTTTCGCAATAATCGTAGCCGTGTGACTTAACAAATTTATCTATTGCATTTTTAATTATTGAACGAATTTGCTTGGGCGTAAAATTTTCATCGTCATCATTAACTTCAAAGTTAACGTCAAAATCATAGCCTATATTTGACTTTGTATCGTAGGTGATCATATTTCTGCTCGCGCTTCCGACAAACTCATATTGAAAAGTAAATTTATCTCTAACCTCATCTTGTACTTCGTGAATTAGGTTTAGCAAATCCGCTTTCACGGGGGCAGCTTCTTTTTTAGACACATAATAAAAATCGTGCATTATTTTTTTCTCCTATTTATTATTTAACTTTTTTCAACAGCAATTAAACACTAAATCGTTGTATTGTAACACAGAAAAACACATTGTCAAGGCTTACTTAAAAATTTTTTTAAACTTTTTTTGAAATCTCTGCATAAAAAGGGTATTCTCGTGGCTTATATAGTGAGGAACGTTAAGTCGGCTCTCTGTCCGAGAGCCGACTTTTACTTTCCTTCGGGGATCCGCTCCCGTAAACGGAAAGAAAATAAGGATGTGAAAAAACAAACTCTACAAATACTTAAACAATAAAAA
>JAIDSQ010000159.1 GCA_029061155.1 Clostridia bacterium | reverse complement strand
TCTTCTGATTTTTATACCGGTGTGCCCGATTCTCAACTTAAACAATTCTGCGATTGCTTATATGATAAATACGGCATAGACGCGAATCATCATGTAATCGCCGCTAACGAAGGTAACTGTGTCGCGATTGCAGCCGGTTATCATCTTGCTACTGGTAAAGTCCCCGTAGTTTATCTGCAAAACAGCGGAGAAGGGAACATTATCAATCCGGTAGCATCTCTTTTAAATGACAAGGTCTATGCTATTCCTTGCATATTTATTGTAGGCTGGCGCGGTGAACCGGGAGTTCATGACGAACCTCAGCACATCTATCAGGGTGAGGTTACCGTCAAGCTCCTTGAAGATATGGGTGTCAAAACCTATGTGTTGGATAAAAATGTTACCGAATCGCAATTTGCTGACTGGACAAATGAATGGAATACGCTTCTTTTAAGCGGAAAACAAGTAGCCGTAGTCGTGAAGAAAGGCGCGCTTGAATACGCAAAAAGCGTTAAATATGCAAATTCAAACTCTATGCTTAGAGAAGAAATTATTAAGCATATAGTTTCCGTATCGGGAAACGATCCGATAATTTCTACAACAGGCAAAGCTTCAAGAGAACTTTTCGAAATAAGGGAAGCCAATAAACAAGGGCACGGTTATGATTTCCTTACGGTAGGTTCTATGGGACACTGTTCGTCTATCGCGTTAGGTGTTGCGGTTAACAAACCCGAAACTAAAATTTGGTGTATTGACGGTGACGGCGCCGCGCTGATGCATATGGGCGCTATGGCAGTAATAGGTTCGATAAATCCTAAAAATCTTATTCATATAGTTATAAATAACGGTGCGCATGAGACGGTTGGCGGAATGCCGACTGTTGCGGGCAATTTGGATATTGTGGGCGTAGCTAAGGCATGCGGATATTTATATACGGTCAGCGTAGATAATTTTGATATGCTAGATGACCAGCTTAAATACGCTAAGCGGCATGACGGGCTTACATTGATCGAAGTAAATGCTTCACTGGGTGCCAGAGCGGATTTGGGCAGACCGACAACTACTGCTTTGGATAATAAGAAAAATTTTATGGAATATCTTAAATTATTATAATATAAACGCAGTGACTACTATTAGTCACTGCGTTTTAAATTCTTGCATAATCCGCATAATTCGACAAATTACGGAATAAGTTTATTATACGCGTATGTAATATTACGCACATTAGCTTATTTGCTTGGAGGCGGTTATGTGGGATTATATTTCCGAAAGAGTTATAAAGGAAGGGAAGTACATTATCAAAACCGGCACAACCGTACGCGCTGCCGCAAATCATTTTAAAATTTCCAAATCAACCGTACATACGGTAGTGACTTATTAGAACGTTTTGTATATTTGTTGAAGTAAATTATCAAAGCGGGGCAGATTTTTTTGTGAAATCTGCCCCGCTTTTTCATTTTTAGCCGAAATATAGTGAAAATTAGTTAAAAATGCTCAAAAAACTTGCAAAATACACGTAGAGTGTATATAATAAAATTGACATTAAAAATATACACTTTACGTGTACACTTTTATTAGATATACAGTAAAATTAGTTTCAGTTATACTGTAAATGCAAGGAGAAAGAGAAATGTTTGAAGTAAAGTCCAATCAGGAGATAGGTGCATATTTAAAAGAAGTTATCTTATCGAAGTATCCGTCGTGTCGTAAGTTCTGTGTTGCATATGTAGATTTAACATTAGATTTACAGGACGATCCAAATGATATGAGAAGCGATGAGATAAGAAAGCTTACAAATAGGTTATCTCAGATTCTGAAAGGAGTTAAGGCAATTCAAACCTATGATTTACCTGTTTTTTCCGAGCTGTTAGGTATATCGTGTGAAGAGATGCTTACTGCAGGAGCAATCCGTAAACCGATACTTTACAGAAGAACCAATTACAATATTGCCTTTTCGCATGATGAAAACGACTGGAAGGAGTATCTTGCAAGGGAAGATTGCATTGCGGCTTATGCGGACGAATTCGGCAAAACAGTGGTGGATTACGCTTTGGAATTTAAGAATTACAAATTTCTCAGATTCCTGATGGAAAACGGATATATCCAATTTGTATCAAATGAATCAATATGGGATTTCGGATATAACTTCGGTGCTAAATCTTTGATAAAAGATAAACAAAGATATGCGATGGAAGATCAATTTCTACAAGACAACACTTTAAGAACTCGACTTATTGCATTGGCATTAGAAAGTGATGACGAGTCGGTTTTGGAAGAACTTCATGCAAGAGAATTTCCAGTACAATATAATGTAATTCCTTACGATTGCAATGCTGTGAAATTTGCTAATTTTTATGATGAGAATTATATCGATGCTATTGTACGAGCAAAAGACAATGTATTTAATTATTTTTGCCAAGAATATTGTTTAACATCGATACGCGATAAAGAATATAGTTGCAAATGGATTTTTCCTTTTTTTGGTGCGCTGATAGAAAAGGCTATTAAAGTAAATCCCGAACGTGCTTTAATGCTTTTAGATATAGCTATAACTCATAATAAAGAGTTATATGATGTCTTAAAAAGCGAGGTATTAAAATCAGCAAAAGCAGATAAAAAATTTCGTCCCAGTGTTGGGTTTACAGAAATTATAAAAGATGTGTTGTACAGTTTTCATATTAATGAAGAGCGAAATTATATTTTTTTTCACAATTATTTGTTTAGAGAGAATTTGGTTTCCGGATTGGTGATATCAGTCAATGCTAAATCAAAAGAAAAAGCAATTCAAGATAAAATAGATAAGATTAATGAACTATACAATAAGAT
>JAIDSQ010000158.1 GCA_029061155.1 Clostridia bacterium | reverse complement strand
GCACTGTACAGTGCGCGCGCTTTTAATTTTATTTAATTAGAAATCGTCGTCGTCATCATCTTCGTCTTCGTCGTCATCGTCAAACTCGTCGTCCTCCAGGTCGGATAAAGAGTCAACGTCTTCGTCGTCGAAGAATTCGTCGTCGGACGACTCCTCTTCTTCCTCTTCAAGCTCGGCGTCAAGTTCTTCCTGTAAAGTTTCGTCGTCGATTGTGAGGTCGCCGTCATCTTCGTCGTCGAGGTAGTTTTTCCACTCCTCGTCCTTTTCTATGTCTATCTCTTCCTCTTCTTCATACTCGTTCTCTTTTCTGCACGCCTCGCACATCTTTTCGCCGGGACGGACGGGGTTTATACCGCAGACGGGGCAAAGCTCGGAATCAAGCTCGGCGTCGAGTATTTCGTAGTCTTCGTCGTCAAGGTCGGCAAACTGTAATTTATTGCCCTTCATTTCCGCGATGCACACGTCGCAGTATTCCTGCTTTTCCTCGTCTATATAATTTAAATCGCACCTCGGACATTTAACGTATTTAACCATTTTTCATTTTCTCCCATTACCGTTTTATTACAGCCTATGCGCCACATCGGCTTTATGTCATTTTTGTGGTAACATTATATTAATATTTAATGCGTTTGTAAACTGTTTTAATAAAGTTTTTCAGCCAAAAATAAATATTTTTTTATAATATGCGCAACCCCCTTGCGCTTATACGCAAGGGGGTTGTTAATTTTATTGTCTTTATTTGTTTTCAGAAGAGTTTTCGTCGGCGTAAACGTCGATATCTTTATCGTCCGTAGTGTCAACCTTAATGCGCTTTCTGGTGTATTCGGGAAGTTTTTCCTTGCGCTTTTTAATAATTACAAGTGCAACTACCACGCCCGCACCGATAATGATAAGTCCGCCTGCAACCACGCCGATTATAAAGCCGACCTTTGCGCCTGTCGAAAGGCTTTCAAACCAGGTTGCCGTTTTTTCGGGATATTCCTGCATATAGCTCGATTTAAGGCTGTCAGCGTATGCCTTTGCATCTTCTTCATTCATCTTGCCGAGAACGGTGTAGTAATAATCGCGCTTGTTTGCCGTAACTTCGTTTCCGTTGACGGTAATTTTGTCGGCATATTTTTCCCAGTCGCCCGTTGCCGCCATAAACTTGTCGTACGCTTTAAGCGATTCTTCCGACCAGTAGTTGTTATAGTCCTTACCCGCGATATCCACATACGCCTGACACAGTTTGCGGATATACTCGCTGTCATTGGTGTAGAACGCGTACTTAAGCGCATTGGGCAGGTTTTCAAAAGTTTCGCTGTCGATTGCGTCGATATCCTTTTTGATATCCGCGTATTTGTCGCTCAGCTTTTTAATCTGCTCGTTAGACATAACGGTATTGGTTGCCGCGCCGTTTTCACGAACACGCAAATCACACGCCATAATGTAAACGTAGCTCGTCATATTCTCCGTCTGCGTAGGGAATAAAAGCTGACCGTCAATCATTTCGGGCTTGTACCAGTCGCTTGAACAGTCCAGGTCAAGCACCTTTACGGGCGTGTATTCGTTTACGTCGCCCGCTATAGGATAGAGGTTTGCGCTGTACTCTTCGGCTGTGCCGTCATAGCATACGCGGTAAACAGAGTAACCGTTTCCGCCCGTTACCGAATAATATACATAGTTTTTATCGCCGTGCTGCTGTGTGAAAAGCACTGTGGGCTGTTCGCCCTTAGTAATATAGTAACAGTCGCTGTCGTTTACCTTTGTGGTAATCTGACCGTCGACAACTTTAGTCTTTATAAAGCCTTTAGCGTTTGCAATGAGAACGCTGTCAAGTTCGCCGTCCTTGAAAATGTAGGTATGATTAGCCTCCGACGAGCCGTCCCTCAAAAGGAAGGGGCGTGACTGCGCTCCCTCTACCGCCTGCCAGTTTGCGCCGTCAACTTCGGAATCCTTAACGGTGAAAAGCGTTGCTGTCGAAATGAGAGTGCTTGTCCGCGTATAGAACAGAGTGTCGTGCGTGTATCTTGAAAGGGTGTACTTGTAAGCGGGTCTTTCGGCATTCTCCGCGCCCGAACCGTTGAAATCGGTTGTGCTGCCCGTCATATTTTCGATTTTGCCTATACCGTCGTAAACAAGCTTACCGCAGTTTACGTACAGGGGGTCCTCGTCGGGCTTATAGTCGTCGCCGTAGATTTCCTTGAAGTATTCGCTGTAATCCTTAGGCTCGGTAGCCTCGGCGGAAACAGTCCACACCTGATTGTAGGTCGTGCTTGCCGTGGGCGTCTGAGTCTTATAGTCGGTAACGTTCATCGTGTAGTAAACGCGGGGATTGGTTACGTCGTCGCTGTCAAACATTACGGAGTCAACGTTATAAGCAAGCAGTGTGTTTACGCCAGTTTTAGTGTTAACCGAGTGAATGTTAGTGTAGCTTGAACCGTTGCCGTAATAGTCCTCGCTCTTTGCTACGTAGAGAAGATAAACCACGTCGTCCGAACCCAAAACGTATCTGTATTCGATAGTGCTGTCAGAGTACTGAACGTAGTAGTCCTTCATCGTCTCGGTGCCGTCGAGGTTGCTGCTCTTGAAAGCAATATTGGAATACTGAACTTCGCCGTCGCTGTTCTTTTCGGTCGAGGGCGTAGCGTAATAAATTTTATCGCCGTAGATATACAGACCGGAATTGTAACTGCCCGAATATGCGATATGGGGCACTACCGTCTGAACGGACGAGTAGTTACGCGCGGAAAGGTCGCTTGTGGAAATACGCATTATCGCGCCCTTTACGGGGGTACCGAAGGTATTGTCCGCGTTGTTCGTTTCCCTGCCGTTTATAAAGTAGACGTAGTTTCCCTTCTTAACGGCAAAACCGCCGTATGAAGTAACTTCGCCAGACGAAATATCGCCGTCAAGTTTTCCCGCTTTATAAGAACCGCTGCACGCGGTAGCGAGGGTCATACCGAGCGCGGCAACTGTCGCGGCGGTACAGCATATAATTTTAGTAATAATCTTGCGCATATTATAACTCCAACCGAGGATTAAATACTTTAGAACGCTTTATAAGCACTAATCATTATATACTAAACGCAAAGTTTAAGCAATAATTTTCGGCTGAATTTTAACGAAAATTTATTAAAAGGAGGATTTTATTACGGAAAAATTCGCACTATTAAATTTATTGAAGGCATTAGACGGGCTTTCGGCGCAAAACAATGTGCAAAACGGCGCGCAAAGCACGCCGCAACAACCGTCCGCACAGCCTGCGCCCGCCGCCGCTCCTCCCTATCAGGATACCCCCAACGTTATGGCAAGCGTGCTTGCCCGCCACGAACAAATCTCGAACAGGGTAAGAAATAAAAGATAGCCCGCGCTGTCCGCGCGGGCTAAGTTAAACGAATTAACGGCACAAGCAAAACCACGATTTTGCGCAGTGCAACCCAATTTGTGCATACCTGCACCTCAGCGGATTGAATTTGCGCAACTATATAACTGTGTGCCCTTAGTGTTGCGCAAAGAAAGGCGGCGCCTTTCAAATCACGAAAAATTAAGACATCATCGAATGTCTTAATTTTTGTGAACCTATTTTATAGTCGACTTTGTATGTAATCTTATATGGCGGGGAAGTCCGTTTACCCAAAGCGGGGTGATTTCCGCCTGAATGAGAGGCAGTATGTAGTGTACAAGCTCGCCCTTTACGTTCGTGCCGTCCTCGGTTATCCACTCGTCGGGAACTTTCTTTTCTACGTTCGCAATTTTATGAACGTCGGCTACTTCGGTTATGCACATATACGGGTCTTCGGATACGCGCTTTAAAGTAATTACTATGCCCGACTTACCCTCGAACGCAGCCTTAACGCCGGCGCCGCCGCAGTTGAAAGCCTCGGTTACGTCTATTCTCGACTGAATGTGCGCCGCGCAGCGCTGAAGTGACGAAAGCTCGATTGCCCTTGTCTTTACGCCGTACTTTTCTGCAACCTTGCCCGCAAGGAATCTTGCAGTGCCCGCAAGCTGTTTATGACCGAATGCGTCCACATAGTCAACATGGTCGGAAAGTTCGCAGACGTATCTGCCGTCGGCAACCTTAACGCCTTCCGAAACTGCAACAACTACCGAACGGTCTTCCTTTAAGAGTTTGCCCATTCTCTCCAGGAATTTATCGATGTCGAACACTTTTTCGGGAAGGTAAATGTCGTCTACGCCTTCGCAGTCCTCGCCCTTTGCAAGTGCGGTTGCAGCCGTAAGCCAGCCTGCGTTTCTGCCCATTACTTCGATTACGGAAACTACGGGGTAGTCGTATACAAGTCCGTCGCGGATAATTTCCTTAGTTGTAGCCGCTATGTATTTAGCCGCACTGCCGTAGCCGGGGGTGTGGTCGGTAAGCGCAAGGTCGTTATCGATAGTCTTGGGAACACCCACAAAGCGTATGGGACTTTTTATCTTATTGCCGTAGTCCGTAAGGCGCATTATGGTATCCATTGAGTCGTTACCGCCTATGTAGAAGAAGGCGTAAATTTCAAGCTCGTTTAAAATTTTGAATATCTTTTCGTATACATCCTCGTGTCCCTCTATATCGGGAAGTTTATAACGACAAGAACCCAAAAAGGACGAAGGCGTTCTCTTTAAAAGATCCATATCCAGGTCGTTTTTAAAGCGTACGGATAAGTCTACGATATCCTTGTCCAAAAGTCCTTTAATACCATGAACCATTCCGTAAACGATATCTGCGCCGCGGTCTTTCGCTGTTTTGAATACGCCCAGAAGGCTTGAATTTATTACGGCGGTAGGGCCGCCGGATTGTCCGACAATTACATTTTTCATTGCAAGTTTCCCCTTAAATTTATTTACCCATATATTATAATGTGTTTGCTCATAAAAATCAATAGCAAAATGAAAATATTTTACTTTATTTGTAAGTTTTTATAAAAACAAAAAACTCCGCCATCGCGGAGTTTTTTAAGTTATGCGTTTTTGAAAATTTCATTCGCGTCTTTATCAAGCGGAATCGCAAGCCAGCAGTTACCGTTTACGTATCCGTTCTTTTCTGCGTCACTGTATTTGTTGTCGCCGAGAATTTCCTTAATCTTATCACTTGAAGGAAATTTAATAATTACAACGCTTTTAAGACCCTTTTTACAAGTAATAACGCCGTATTCCTGCATTTCTTCACGGTCCTCTTCATCAAGTCCGCTTAAAGTTGCCGTAAGAACCGCGCTATCCTTAACAAGAGATTCACTTATCGTGTAACCCTCTTTCTCGAACGCCTTCTTAATGCTACCCGATTTGTCACAGCCTGTCATTGTAACCGCGAAAACAGCTATCAAAAGCACCGAAACAACTGCTACTAAAAACTTCTTCATTCCTAATATCCTCCAAAATTTTTTTAAATTGTTGATTTATCAAAAAATAAAAGAGGCTGTGACCAACCTCTTTGTATTTTTTTATCTCTTTGAGAACTGAGGTGCACGGCGCGCTTTCTTTAAGCCGTACTTCTTTCTTTCCTTGACTCTCGGGTCGCGGGTTAAGAAACCTTCTTTCTTAAGTGCGGGACGGCAACCTTCTTCTGCCTGAAGAAGTGCGCGCGCAATACCGAGACGGATAGCGTTTGCCTGTCCTGTATAACCGCCGCCGTTAACGTTTACAAGTACGTCGTACTTGCTTTCAACGCCCAAAAGGGTAAGGGGCTGTTTAACGACATACTGCAGAACGCCCTGAGGGAAATAATCCTCGAAAGCTCTGTCGTTGATTTCTATAACGCCTGTGCCTGCGGGAACAAGACGAACGCGGGCTATTGCCTTCTTTCTTCTACCGGTTCCCCAGAACTGAAGCTTTTTCTTTAAATTAGCCTTTGCCATATAATTTCCTTCCTCTTACCTTAAAATAATTTGAGCTGTTCGGG
>JAIDSQ010000157.1:43972-59726 GCA_029061155.1 Clostridia bacterium | reverse complement strand
GTCTTGCCTGTGTTAAGCTCGCTCTTGATGCTGATGTTGAATCTGTATGCACCTGCTGCGTATGCCTTATAAGGATCACCGTTATAGCCTTCATACGCCATAGGCACGCCGTTGAAGAAGTATGAAATTCTGACGTTGCAGTATTCGCTCCAGTCTTCGGGCAGGCCCTCTATCATTGCAAGTAAGTCTTGTTCCTTATCTTCAAAGAACAGTCTTGTTCCGCTTGCCGTGGGTATTTCGAGCGTTCTTGTGTTGATATACCAGACTAACGACTTAGGCAATTCTTCGGGTATAGTTACTTGATGGTAATTGTTCAGGTTAGCAGGGTTGAACGCAAATTCCGTTTCGTATCTGCCTGCATTTCTGCCTGCAAACGCGTTTGCCTTCTCGTTTGTGGAGTAAACAAACAGATTTTTAGCTACATCGGGAAGTCCTACTAAACCTACGTAGTATATCCTTGCATTGCCGTTCTTGCGCGTGTAGATAAACTCTGAATCACTCGTGTAAGTGTTGCCTTCGTTGTCGAAGTAGCCCCACTTTACGCCGCTTAAATCCACGGTTGCGGGATCAATACTCCAGATAAGCGTTACGTATTCAAGCTCGGTTCCGTCTTCAGACTCCCAGTGGTAGTTGGGATCGGTAAGCTTGATTTTAGCCGTGTAGGTGCCTGCGTCGGTCGCACTGCCGTTTTCAAAGATTTCCATGCTTGCAGGATCGAAACCGACAAGGTAATTGCCGTAGTCCGTAACTTTGATTTCCGAACCTGTATACGTCAATGCCGAAGGTGCCGTCAAATAGGGCGCCGTTAAACCTTTCTGAACAATTGCCCAGTTAAGAGTCATGGGCTCAACCGAAGTTTTCAGTGTGGTTACGGTAATGACGCTGTTTTCATAATCGATAACGCCTCTGCCGAACGAGTCGAGGTCGTAAGCAAGGTTAAGAATCTTCTTGCCTTCCGAATCCAAATCGTATCTTGCGACATAGTTACCTTCGGAGTCAGCAATGTACCTGCCCTGGTAAACTTTGTAACGTTTAGCCGTTACGCCGTCTTCGTTCATTACGTAGCTGTAGTAATAATCGTTGCCTTCGGAGTCGGTGCCCGCAACTATCTGTTTAGGTGTGCCGTCTTCGTTTAACAGTGAATTTTCGTCAGCGCCTATCTGAATGTATTTACTGCTGTAACTGTACTTATATTTGATTCCGTCTCTGTTGTAATTGCCGTTGTTGTATTCGATATATTTGCCCGCGGCGTCGGTAACAATATTGCCTTCCGCGTCAACTTTAACGAACTTCCATGTCCAGCCGCCGTTTTCCTGAACGTATTCTATTCTGTACTCGTCGGTTTCAACCTTGGTTGTAAGGTATTCGCCGAGGTTCCAGTAACTGCTTTCGGGGTAAGTAAGCTCGATAACGACAGTGTAATCGTTGCCTACAAACGTACCGGTCGTGCCCGTCATCGTGAGGAGAGGATCGTTCTTGATACGGTTGAAGAACGTTGCGTATTCCGAAATCTTCGTAACGTCGAGGACAAAGCCCGTGTACGTCATTTCAATGCCCTGAACGGAGCTGAAATCAATGGGGGTCACGCTCCTCGGGTTGACGGTATAGCTGAGTTTCTGCGCATAACGGTTTTTGAGGTTAAGGCTTTCGATATCCGAATCCGAAAGAACCGCGCCGCCGATATATGCAAGGCTGCCGCCCGTACCGCCTATTACTTCATAAACCGAACTGTCATACCAGCAGAGGTCTACTCCGGAAATGAAACGCAGTTTTGCAAGGTACTTGTCAGCCTTTGTTTCGGGAGAAACGGTTATCGTGCCGTTTTCGGTATCAAGGCTCTTGTCGATAGCGTAGATAAACGATTTAACGTCTGCGCCTATTTCAAAGTTTTCAGCCGCGTAAGCCGCGTTGAAAGCTGTTCTGAACGGTTCGTCAATTACGTAATCTTCCCAGTTCTTGATCTTGAATACTATGTCCTTGCCGGTGAAGTCGTATTCGTCAACTTCAAATTCGGGCATAGGCATCCATATCGTGGTCTGCGAACCGAAATAGTAATTGCCGAACTCGTAAGGGTTCATATTCTTTTCGGGAACGACAACGCCGTCTTCCTTCCATACGATACTTACGCCAGTAGTTTTTGCATAAGTATATTCGGGTTTGATACGGAAGAGAATTTCGTAGCTGTAGCCGCTGCCTCTGTCGCTTACCTCTTCTGCGGTAACTACTTCGTCGGAGTCTACGTCGCGGATGACGTACTCGAACATTTCAAGCGCAACCGAATCTTTAAGCTTGAGATCAGCAAGCTTTGCGGAGATTACTTCCGACTCCTGCAAATCATCCGTCCAACCGGTTATTTCGATTTGCAGCTGATTGTAAACTATGGTTACCTGCTGGTCTGTAGTGATGAGATTGTTATTATACTTCCAGACGATATTGTTTGAATCCGCCGTATTGAGACCGGGCTTGATTGAAAGCTTGAGACGGTAATGCCCGAGTGCGAACGCGTGATAGATGGAATATCCTACCGTCGCGTCCTTATCTCCCTCGTACGCCGCCCACGTTCCGTCAGCGCCCGTTTGCGAGAATTCAACCGTAACGTCGAAATAGTTCTCCCAACCGTCTTCAAAGTCGAGAACGGCGAGAAGGTCCTGAATTGTATTGTCGAATTCAAGCTCCTTATCATCTGCGGGAACGGTTAACTGTCTTTGGTCAATGCTCCAGACGATTTCAAGGTAGCCCGTATTTGAAGTGTACTGGCTTGCGAACGTAGGATTAAGTCCCGTAAGGCTGTAATTGCCGTCCGCGCCTACCGCCTGTTCGGACATGAACAGTATGGTCGTATAGGAACCTATTGCGGATACCTTATTAACTTCCGTTCCGTTCGTCGTATAAGTGATAAAGTTTTCAAGTTCTTTGGGGATTCCCAAAAGCTGCATCGAATAGCCGTAAGGCATACCGTCCACTAATTTGTACTTATAGTGGTTGACTGTGTCGTACGCATATTCCTTAATTACGCCGGCAGGGTCGTTGGAATAATCGTACTCGGTATAGCCCCAGTAAACGCCGCTCATGCTGAGCGTCTTTCTGTTGATAGTCCATATAACCGAAACGGTCGTAGCGGACTTATCGATATTGCCTGCCGCGTCCATCCAAGCAAAGTTGGTGTTGGGCAGTGTGAATACAGCTGTGTACGTACCCGCATTGATACCCGCGCTGCCTTCGGGCGATACGCTTGCATAGCGGAGAACGTCGGCAAGGTAACCCTCTACGCCGGCATCGCCGTATCCGTTCAACAGCTCGAACACAGTGTGTCCCGTGCCGTCGTAGATTAAGACTTTTGACGCGTTTAACGTGGGTTTAACGAGGTATATAGGAAGAATCTTCCAGCCGACGGTTATTTTGCCGGGCTGACCGAATTCGGTGCCGTTGTTCCACCTTACGGTATTGAGATATTCGTCCTTAATGCTGAGAACAAGTTTGTAGTCGCCGGCGTTTGTACCCTCGAATCCTTCGATGGTTACGTAATCGCCGTACTGCTGCATAAGTTCGTCGTACTTGGCGTCGCCGAGCGAATCTTTAAGTATATCGACAAGGTCGCCGTCGTAGGTTATCTCCTTGAGCTGGTATTCGGCGTTCTCTTCATAGCTCGGAACGTCAAGCATCTTATACTTGATCTGGTAGGTAAGCGTTACGGGCGAACGGTCGTAAATGAATGTGCCCATGCCCGTTCCGTCGTCCTGCTTGCTCCAGTACAGAGGATTAGCCGCGCTCTGTTTCAGCGTAAGCGTTATGGAATATGTTCCCGCCTCGTTCTGTGTAAGGTCTTCGATTTTTCCGCCGTAGCATACGTCGAGATAATCGGAATAATACGTATCCCACATATCGATGACGAAAGTTACTTCGCTGCCGCTGTAAATTACGAAGGGCGTACCCGTGTCAAGCACTTCCTGCTCGAAGGGGAACAGGACGCCGTTGACCATATAGTTGAGTATAACGGGCTTTTCTCCTACTTCCGTCTGGTCGGAATCAGGGATAACCGTATAATCTATTGTGTTGAACGCATGATAGTCGTCAACGCCCGTTGCATAGGTTAACTGAACGTTGTCGCCGTATTCATCCTTTACATAGGGCGATATGGAGAACGTCTGCGAAGTCGGGCTGTTGAGAACCGCGTCAAGGTCGGTAGGATTGCCGCCGATGCCGACGCCCTCGAAGAACGTATAGGCTATAAACTTATACGAGTAATATCCGACTTCATCAAGTTTTATCGTTGATAAGTAGCCCTTGGGGTCTGCCACTATATTCCACGACGTGACAAGCATAGCCGCCTTTGCAACCGTAAGGGTTACCGTCTGGTCGGAAGTCGTTCCCGCCGTCGTGCCGTCGTCGAAGGCAATGTTGTCATTGTCCTTGTTTATGCTGCTTATAAGCTTGAGAACGTAGTAGTATTTACCCGAATTGAATGCCGAGTACTCATAGCCGTAATCTTCGGTACCGTCATACTTGGCGGGCGAAGTGCCGTCCTTGGAATACTGAAGACTTATGGTGTAGTATTCTTCCCAGTCGGTGCTGAGGTCGATAGCAGACTTCAGGTCGTGCAGGTTGCCGTCAAACGCCGACCAGTGTCCTGTTGTACCCGCAGGCGTAGGCGTGGGCAGACTTATAATTCTCTTATGAATCTGCCATGTTATCATCTGGGGTATGGGGTTGCCCGACATGGGATAAGTGGGCCACGTCGTCCAGTCTATGGTATAGTTGGAATCGTCGGGCAGGTTTTCAATCTTGATTGTGGTTATATACGAACCCGCCTGATTTATCTTGGTTACGTCTTCAACCGTACTGCCGTCGGACGCGTATACCGTCTTATAGGTAACATAGTTTGAAAGCAGCGGGTCAATACCCGTCATCTCCATCTTATACGCAGTTTCGGTCGTCGTGCCGTTTACCGTAGTGCGGGTATAGATATAATTGGTGTCGGGCATCCAGTCGATAGCCGCTAAGCTTATCTTAGCCTTTTCAACCACCCACTCCATGCTGTTGGTGAAGTTGGGGTATACCGACGTGAAGTCGGGCGCGTTCCACTTGGTTGCGTCGTAGCTGTATGCCGCAATTGCGGTGTATTTGCCCGCATTAATATACGAGGAACCGCTCTTCATGCTGATGCTTATGGGCAGGTTTGTATTGAGGCAGACAAGTTCAACGGTATGGTAACCGCCGTCGTAAGTAAATTCCGCTACGGGCGAACCGGAAGTAATTCCCGAAGGCGCGCTATCCCAAATCCACAGTCCGCTGGCGCCCTGTGAGAAGTCGTAGTGCGCCGTCGTCGTAACGTTACTGCTATCCACGTGTTTGTACTGCCACTGGAAATCTGTATGCGAGAACGTTCCCTTTGCTATTTCAAAATAGAATTCAGACTGACTGAGTTCGTATTCCGAAGAAAGTCCCGCCGTATTGATAGTCAGTTTAACTTTATACTTGCCGGGTGCCGAAGGCGCGCCGCCTGCAAGGGGCTTATTATAGTTGACCGACGAGTAATACGTAACGTCGATATTGTTCGCCGCGGTAAATCCACCGGGCGCGCCAAGAAGTGAAACCGTAGCCGCAAAAGGATTTGCCGTGTAAACGTATACGTTGCTTGGATCTATACTTGCTGGAGTATTGGTAGTTACAAGGGATGTCGTACCACCGTCAACGGAAACTTGCGCATTTATCTTAGTGCCGTTGCCCAGTGTAAATACGTTGGGGTTACTTGTAACCGCGCCCGTGAAGTTGAGCGTGTAGTTGCGGAGATAGTTGGAATCGCTGTTATAAGCGGGGTCAGTGTCGACAAGCGTGCCCTTGAGTACGGCAGTAACGCGGAACTGCTCGGAACCGGTATGGTCGAAATTGTTGACCACATTCCAAGTACTGGGCGTAGTTGTCGTATCCTCTTTTTCGTAGATATGGTCGAACTTACCCGTATGGGGAGCCGCTATCGTGGGAACATAGACAAGCGCCGAACCGCCGTCAGCGTTGTCCTGAACCATATCCCAGCTTACGGTAAGGGTAGCCTGGTTAATAGTCCAGGTCTGCGTCCAGCTGAACGTTGTGCCCGAGTTGATAAACGTCAGAGGATTATGCATATCGGGACAAACATAGTTTTTGTTGGAGCTTGCAAATTCAACCGCGGTGATGTAAGTTCCCGCATATTTCTGCGTATTTGATGCGAATACGGTTACAGGCGTCGTAGTATTATCAGTTACCTGATAGGTCTTAACCGAAAGGCCCGTGGGGAACGCGCCCGTAGTACTCTTTAAATAGATAGACTTAGGCGTGCCGTCGTATACGTAAGTGAACGCCGAAACTGCGTCCGCCGAATCGTAGTCCCAATACAAGTCGGATAAATCGTAAATGATTTTACCTATCGTATAGTACATTGTAACGACTGTGGGATTATACGAGAACAGGTCGCTGTCTTTTGCGATAATTCTTGCTGAAATGTAATACGTGCCCGAGTACGACGCCGATTTTGTTCCGTCGTAGCCGTAATTGCCGTAGGTCGTATCGAACGCAACCTCCCAGGTAAGGAGCGCGGCGTCAAGCTTATCGTAATCTATACCGTCTGCGCCAGTGATTTTACCGCTGGCGTTAGGCGTCATATAAAGATTGAATACGTACGAGATACCGTCCCTGAACGTAAGGGGCAACGTGGGACCGTTAGCCGAATTATACGTAGACCACACCGAATAAGGAATGGTTGTTATTGTTGTGGGGTCGTCGCTTGCATAATACTGCCATACCAGATCGTTCATCATGTTGAGCGTAGTGAAAGGCGCGCTGGGAGCAGTAACCGTGAACGGGAAATTGGTAGAGGTGAACGTGTAGTTGCCAGTCTGACCGTTCTGTTTTACGACGATTGTGTAATTGCCCTTGGCAATGTTTTCCGCACCGACAGGCAGAACGTAATCGTAATACATCGTATATGTATCGTTGGTTGCGTTGTATGCGCCCGTTGTGAAGTCCGCCGCAGCAATAGTTTTAAGCAGCTTAAGCGTCTGGTTGGGGTCGGAATTGTCGTAATAAGCAACGTCAAGCCTTATATCCTTGTCGGGGTTAGTGCCGGGGTTGGCAACGCCGTTTTTGCCCTGAATACCCGCAAGAGTAATTCTTGCCGTTACGGGGGTGTCAAGCGCCCACGTTGCATTGCTTATTGCCGTACCGGGTGTAGTGCTGGTATCGGTATAAGAAACACTTGCCGTAACTCCGCGTTTTTTGATTGTGAACGTGAAAGTTTTAGGCGAAGAACCGTTAGTCCACTTCGTTGTGGAAGGGTCCTTAATGCTTACGGTAACACTGTACGTGCCCACTTCCTTTGCCTTTAAAGTAAGCGTGCCGTTGTACCAGCTTTCTATTGCCCAGAGCGCACCCGAAACGTCTGATACGGGAGGATTGAGCGTAGCCGTTTCATATTCAAAGTTGACTATGTTATGATTCTGCCAGTCGGAAAGCGTATCGCAGCCGTTGAACGCGTGCTCTACGAAGAAGTAGATTTCATCGCCTGTATATTCAGGCTGATTGTTTGCACCGTTCTGATATATAGGCGCGCTGTGCGAGAACTGTCCTACCGCAAGCTTGAAAGTAATATCAACCGTGGTGTTATCCGTCCAGCACATATTCTTCGTGTCGGAAAGTTTTATAGTTACCGTATACGAGCCGGGCGAACCTGCTTTAAGTTCAAGCAGATCGCTTAAAATTACGTCGTCGGTAAGATTTACAGTCGTGTCCGTGAATAGACCGCCGTGGTCCGCGCCGAAGAAGTGCTGTACGTTATGATATACGCCCGTAGAAATTTCCGTCGTTGCGTAATGCGCAACGCTCATATCGTCTTTCGAACCCGCTCCGGGCGCCGAATGACTTGTATAAGTCATGTACGTTTCGTGAACGTTGTCGCCGAGTATTTTAACGTTTTCGATAAGTACGGTGTGCGTCTTGCTGTCGTACGTGGTGTCGAAAGTGGTGTTATTCGCGCCGCTTAAGCTTTCACCCGTTATAAGATAGTCCGTATTGATTACAGGCGTATCGAGGTGGAGCTTGTCGATAATGAAGTTAATCTTTATCGTTTCAACGTCGGCAAATACCCAGCGGTAGTTTGCAAAGTCCCTGAGCTTGAATTCAAGCTCGTAATTACCTGCTTTTACCGCATCAAGATAGAAAATCTGCGTTGCTGTGTTGTAGTTGTAAGTATAGGTATTATTTAATTCTGTCTGCGACCAGTCGGAAGTAATGGTAATGCCCGAATGAGTCATCTGCGTACTGTCGAAGTTGGCTATCTCTATCCTCTTCGTGACTTCTTTAACGTCGGAAGGATCGGATAAGTCAAGCTCGTAAGTAACAGTCTTGTCAAACTGGTTTATGGTCGCGTTTGCGTCGGCAACGATACTGAGAGTAGGCAGCTCAATCTTATTTATCTTAAAGGTGAGCGTAACGTCTCTCGTTCCGTCGCTCCAGCAGGCGTTGTCGGTCAGCGTAATCTTGACGGTGTAGCTGCCCGCATTCCTTGCCGAATAAACCATACGGTCGGTAATAGCGTCGTAATAATAGTCAAGGAACAGATTTGCCGAACCGACCTCTATGGTCATATATCTGTTGTCGCTTTCTATCTTAAGATTTTCTACTTCAAAAGTATGGCTGCTGCCGTCGTAGGTGATTTCCTTGGTTTCAAGGGTGAACGTTGCGCCCGTTTCGCCGTCGTCATAGACCTGCGCTTTGGCAATTTCCATAGGATTTACGACGAAACTGAACGTGAGGTCAGCCGAACTGCCCAAGCCATCCCATTCCATATTCGCTATATCGAGCAGCGAACATATAATGTCGTAGCTTGCGGCGTTTGCAGGCGTGCTTATAATAAGCTCGCCGGTAATTCCGGTGCTTATAACCTTGTCTTTATCGTACAGTCCGTCAACCGAAGCCGCCAGTCTGTACGCCATATAAGTTGCATTGACGCCCTGAAGGGTTAAATAGTTAATCCACTTGTCGCCGTCGTAAGTAACTTGCTTGGACAAACCGTCCGCCGCGTACGTAGCGCCGCCGCGCATTGCCGTAGTTTCACCCTGATTGAGTATGGTAGGCAATGCTATGGGCATTTTCTCCATTATTATGTAGAAGTACTTGGGCGCAGAATCTTCCACGCCGCCGGGAAGAGTTATATTCCACTTTTCGTCGTCGGCGGAATTGAGGTTGATTTCAACGCAGTAAGTATTGGCAACGCTTGCATACTGAACGGAGTTTGCGCCGAGGAAGGTCGTGAATACCTGCTTTCCGTTTGCGACGTCGGAGTTTGACGTGTCTACCGCAAGGCGGGTTTCATCCCTCGTCCAGCCCATGAAGGCGGGCAGGTAGTCGCGCAATATCATATCGTGGTGACCGTAGTCAAACGTGTAATAGATATAGTAGCTGTCAGGATCGCCCGTTGCCGAAGAGGTGCTCGTAGGATACTGCGAACCTTTCTGCGAACCGCTTATATACGTTTCGGTGTAATCGATATAAGGTATATCGACTGCGCGCTTATTGATTTTAAGTTTTAATTCGTGGTCGTTGAAAAGCTGTGTGCCGTCGCCCGCATCCCAGTAATAGTTGCAATCCTCAACGTTGTAAGCGTCCGTGAATTTAGCAAACTTGACCGTGATTGTATATTCGTTAACGAGCTGTAAGCCTATCTCATCCGCAATAATACCGCCTATACTGTTACGCGCAAAAGTGTGCGTCATGTTTTCGTCAGTTCTTGCGTTTAAGAATGCGATTTCCACTTCAACGTCACCGTTTACGATAACGTCGCCGAACAGATAGATATAGTAATAAGCCGCCTTATAGTCTCTCTCTTCCGCAAGAGCGTAGTCGAAACTTATCTTGTTTGCGGGAACCTGCGCAGCCTGATAACCTCTGCTGTCGGCAAGATATGCCTCTGGCAGGTCGACGCCGAGCCTTTCAATGCTGAGATGGTATGCGTAAGTATCCGTTTCGTCCCAGTAGTAGTTGCCGTTTGTAAGCTCTATGGTCAGATCGTAGATACCCGCATTCTTTGCAAGGTATGCAAATTCCTTGGGATAGTTGTTTACGTCATATTCGACGTTGGTAGCCGTAAGTCCCGAAGAAGTAAGGTTTGTATTTACCTTGTACGCCCTGTAATCGTCGCCTAATACAAGGCGCAGTTCCTGCTCTTTACGGTTGAAAGTAACCTGCCTTGTCTGGTTGTCTAAGTGAACTGTGCCGTCGCTGACTTTGTCGCCCGCCGAATTGGTGTCGTACAGGTCGTAAATATACGGTGTTTTTACCCATTTTTTATTTATCGTCAGAATACACTGGTAGGGCATAGTAAATCCGCCCGCCCAGCAGTAGTTTGAAGTGGGAGTTATTGAAATAACGTACATATCCACGTCTAACAGCGACAGTTTAAGGTGGTCTGTGCCGTGGTATTCGTGTATAGGCGTAGTAACGTTATTGATTGTGTAAGAAGTAACTATACCGCCGGTTGAAGATGCAAGCACGCTGAACTCAAACTGCGACTCGAAACTCGTGCTTGTAAACTCATCTTTGTCAGAACGCCTTACAATTATGTTCTGTACGGTATCGGTATTGAACGTAGCGTCGTTGTAGGACGAGCCGTCGGAACCGAGCAATTCGTCCTGAATAAACTTATAGTTGTAAGAGCCGTCGGCATTAAGGCTGCCTTCGTATCCCGTGAAATAGAAGTCTACGCCGTTTATTTCCGCCTGCGTTATTGTAATTTCAAACTCGTAATAACCGTTTACGGCATTTTCCCAGCTGTAGTTGTCGTCAATTATCTTCAGCCTGCAGATGTGCGTGCCGACTATGGTTGCCGTAACGACAAGTCTTTCATAATTTGTCGCGTTCGACCAGCTTGCACGCTCCATATCCATAACTCCGTCCGGTCTGACGGGGTTGTACTGGTCAAACTCTACGTCGAGTATGGATTCGGACGCGCCGACGTTGATTACAAGCGAGAATTTTTCGCCGTAATATATACCGTACATACCCGTATCGTAGGGTATTCTGTTATAACCGCCGCACTCGTCGGCTACTACGTAAGGTTCGGGCAGGGGTCTCGGCTCTATCGTAAAGTAGAAATACAAGTCTGTATCCGAGCCGTCGCGCCAGTTATAGTTGCTGTTCTGCAACTGGATATCGACGATATACGTACCCGCGGGCAGCGCGTAGAAATACAGACAGCCTGTTTCAGCCTGACCGAGAGGGTCCGCCGTAGCCTGCGTTAAACCGCTCTGCGCCATGGTAATCTGAGCGCCGTTGGAATCTACGTAGACAATTCTCATCGAAGTCGGATCGTAGAATTCGTTTATGTTGGCGGGATTACCTATACGCATATACTTGTTGTCGCCGTCGTATGTGAGCGAACCCCTGTTGCTTGCCGCCGTTTCATAGGCTTTGCTGTTGGGGTTGAACACGTACATAGGAATGGAATCCCTGTAAATAGGCAGAACGACAAGCTTGAAGTTGCGCAGCGCCTCGTCGCGGTACGCCCACTGATAGTTAGCCGTAGGCGTAAGCTCGATAAGATAGTTGTCTGCCTCGGTAGCAGAGAACGTGATAATCTTGGTTATGGGGTCCCAACTCTGCGCCAGCACCGCGCCCGTGGACGTAGTGATAACTACGTTTGTCTGATCGGCGCTTGAACCGCCGACGAAAAGTTTGAAATAATGCCTTACGCCGACAGTGCCTTCGGGATGGGAAGAAGTTGCCGTTGACGGGTCCAGAACGTACTGAACTGTCTTAGTGCTGCCTATGATATAATTCTCGTCGCCGTCAAACTCAATCTTGGGCACGCCGAGGACGAATTTGTTGATTACGAGTACGAACGTAGGTGCAACAACGCCGGGAGCCCACTCGTAGTTGGTGTTGCAGAGGAAGGACACATAGTAAGTCTGCGCCGCAGAAATTTCCATTACCAGCGTTTTTGTCGTCTGGTCGTAGCTGCGGACGTTCATTGCAGAAACTATAGTCAGACCGCCCATATCGAAGTTTCTGATAGTAAGCGTCTGCATCGAACCGGGGGTGGGGTCGTAATCGACAGTTTTTGTGTTGCCCACTGCCGTCGGCTCGTCTAAAACAGGCGCGGTAAGCTTTAACGCCTCGATAGTGAACGTATAAAGTTTTATATCGGTGCTTAAATCAGACGCCCAGCAATAACCCTTGGTGGGATAAATTCTTACGGGGAATACTGCCGCGTCGGTAGCGCTGAACGTAACAGAGTTGGTTGTGTTATCGTACTGATACTGCACGCCCGACGTAATTATGGTCACCTGCCCCTCTATAACGGGAGCAAGAGTCATTGATTTTACCGTTCCGTCGTAACCTACCGAAAGCTTGTTGCCCGACGCGCCGGCTGTAGTAATAGTCGGCTGGGTTACAAGCATTTCCGCTATGGTAAAGGTGAACGTCTTGGGGTCGATAGTACCGTCGTCCCAGGTACAGCCGTTGGGGTTGATAAGTGAGAAAGTTATAGTATACGTGCTTTGAATGGTCTGCGACAGCGAAAGTCTGCCCGGTCCGCTTGTGCCCGAGTTGGGCGTATATGTAGCATTCTGCAATCCGTTGTGAGAATAATTTATGAATTCGGGATTGTAATTTAAAAATTCTATTGACTGCGCCGTGCCGTTGTCGTGCACGTATTTTGAATATCCGCTGCCCGCAACCGAACCGTCGCCCGGATTGACTATTTTTGGCTTTGCGGTAGTTTGCCGCTTAACTTCAAAATAGAATATCTGGTCTCCTGTAGAGCCGTCCTTCCACGCTCCGTTTACCGGGTGGAGAACTATTCTGAACCTGCCCGCCGTGGAAACCTGCAGAATAAGTCTGCCCGCAGTACCGCTGTTTGCGTGTACGGCACGGCCGTAAAGGGAAACGCCATTATCCGTGCCGTTTTCCCAGGTAACCATACCTACGCCCCAGTCAATACCGAAACTTATCTTTGTGGAAGTACCTTCATACCACTTGGTAAGCGTATCGTTGGCTATTGTCGTACTTGAAATAGTACCAAGCCCGTCACTGTTATCTATAAACATCTTTTCGGGGTTTTCACGTATTACGTAAATGTAATAGTCGCATATACCCGCAGAACCCGTCGCAGTGCCGTTAGGGCTGAGATATAAACTACCGTTAGAGGAATAAGCATAACCACCGGACTCGTTACCGCCGCCGGATGCTACTGTAATATTGAATCTCGTACCCGTAGGCGCATCGCCGTCGATAGTGAACGTTGAGGTGGTGCCTTTATAAGGGTTTGCACCGAACATATAGTCTATGTAGCCCCAGTGCTCGTTGTTGGCGTATCCGCCACGGTACGAATAATAAGCGTCGTTAGGCTTATACATCTTAAACGCAACAGACTCGCCCGCCGCTAACGTGAGAGTAGTTTCGCACCAAAGCTTGCCCCTCGCATTTGAACTGTTTTGAGGGCTGGGGTGAACCGTCCAGGTATAATCCACGTTCTGCGTCTTGCCTTCAAACCAAAGCGTCCAGTATGTAAGACAATTCTTGTAAGTAGCAAAATTAGCAGCCTCGTCAGGAGAAATGAACCAGTCCTCTTCCTCAGCTTCTTCGGATAAGGTAACAAGACCGTCTTCATAGTCCTTCGTGAATTTTTCCAATTCTAAACAAAGCTCTTCCTGTACGTCCGTATTGACCTTTTCTTCTGTGTAAGGAACGCCGATTGCAGCCATTTTAGCCGCCTTATCGGGAGCAACAAGCTTAAGGTCGCTGATCCATGTGTCAACGTCCGTACCGTTTACGTGAACGTAGAAATTGACATATTTATATTCTACGCCCAACATATCGGCAAGCTCGGAAATTTTTGCGTCCGTGCCGCCGTCAGCCTTTGCGCCGCCGTCCTCCTTAACAGCTGACGTTTGCGCATTTGCGGGCATATTATTTCCGGCAAAAAGCACACCGAAAAGTCCCGCCGTCAAGGCGCAGACAAGCGTCAGAAATATTATTAATAATTTTTTAGTACCTGTAATTTTCATACTGTACCTCTCTCGTGATTTTTTATAGAATATACGCTTTTTGCCCCGTTTTTTGTCCCAGGGGGCACTAATACATACTAAAATCCTATTCTATCATCGTGTATTATATCACAAGCAATGCAATATGTCAATAATAATTCCTATGTAATTTCACAGCCTAAAATTACCATATATAAAAGGTTGCGCGGCTTGCGCAACCTTTTATTTAGATTTGATTATTTGTTACCATCATAATAATCATAGAATCCGTCTATATCATCAATCCCGTCGTTACCCTTGTTACCACCGCCGACGCGCGTTGTAGTGGTCGTCGTGCTGGTCGTTACGGAATCGGGGGGATACATAGGCTGACGCTGCGCCTGTGAGTCTGCGTCAATCACGCGCACCTTCTTCTGCGGTTCGGTATGAATTACTACCTGGGGCTGCTGAGGGGGAGGGAGCTGCTGCGACTGGGGCTGCTGGGGATAGCCGTAGGGCTGACCGTAAGGCTGTTGAGGATATGCACCGTAAGCGCCGTTGTAGGGCTGCTGGGGGAATGCGCCGTAAACGCCATTATAGGGCTGCTGCTGCGCATTGTTGTTATTATTATTATTTTCTACGCGCATTCTCATAAACTCGTTAGCCATTTTCATAGCCGTTGCGTCCTGAGCCGCCTGCATTTTAACTGCCGCAATCTCCTGCTGTGCACGCTGGTTGGTAGCGTTAATTTCAGCCTGTGCGCGGCTTAATTCCTGTGCGGAACGGTTTTCGGCGCGCATTTTCTCAAGCTCTACTTCCATCTTCATCATTGCCATCTGACTGGAATTATCCTGCTGCTGTTGCTGCTGAGGATAGCCGTAAGGCATTCCGTAAGGGGGCATTCCGTAGGGGGGCATTCCGTAGGGAGGCATTCCGTAAGGATACTGGGGCTGTTGCTGGCGCTGCTGAGCCGCGATTTCGGCTTTCATACGCTGCAGCTCCGCCTCCGCCTTGGCGCGCTCAATCTCCTGCTGATGCTGAAGTCTCATACGCTCGTTTTCGAGTTCTGCGCGGGCTTTGGCAAGCTCGATTTCCACCTTCGCCTTTATAAGCTCGTTATTGTCGGTGACTGCGGGATGTGCGGGCGCAGAATTGATCTGCGCTTTAAGGCGCTGAATTTCAGCCTCCGCCTTTGCGCGTTCAATCTCTACCTGTGCCTGCGCTCTTGCGCGTTCCGCCTCCATTTCCGCACGCAGACGGGCAAGTTCCATTTCAACCTGCGCTTTAATTATATCGCTGTTATCCTTTGACTGGGGTTGCGTTCCAAATAAGTCTGCTCTCATCTTTAAAATCTCCGCCTCGGCTTTTACTTTGTCGATTTCCGCCTGAGCCTGCGCCTTTACGCGCTCGGTTTCCATTTGCGCCTTTGCCTGTGCCAGTTCCGCCTCTACCTTGGCTTTAATCAGCTCGGCGCTGTCGCCTTTACCTGTTTCAGGCTGTACCGAAAGCGCTTCTGCACGGAGTTTTGAAATTTCCGCTTCGGCTTTTAATTTGTCGATTTCCGCCTGAGCCTGCGCCTTTGCGCGTTCCGCCTCCATTTCAGCACGGGCACGGGCTAATTCCGCCTCTACCTTAGCTTTTATAAGTTCTTCGTTATTGACCGGCTGCGCGGGTTTCTGCGCCTTGGAAGCCGCAATTTCGGCTTTAAGTCTATCAAGCTCCGCCTCGGCTTTTACGCGCTCTATGTCGTTCTTAGCCTG
>JAIDSQ010000157.1:0-43872 GCA_029061155.1 Clostridia bacterium | reverse complement strand
ACGCGCTCTATGTCGTTCTTAGCCTGAACCCTTGCCATTTCGGCTTCCATCTGCGCTTTGACAAGCGCGCTGTTATCAACCTGCGGCTGTACAGACTGCTGTATATGCTGGCTGTTGTCGCGGGCGGCTGCGATTTCGGCTTTTAACTTGGCAATTTCCGCCTCCGCCGTAACTCTGCTTATTTCCGCCTGCGCCGCCGCCTTCGAGCGCTCCGCCTCCATTTCGGCTTTTGCCTTGGCAAGCTCCGCCTCGACCTTGGATTTGATTAATTCGCTGTTGTCGTACTGCTGGGGAGCAGGTGCGGGGTTTGCGCCTATCTGAGCTTTAAGCTGGGCGATTTCAGCGTCCGCCTGAGCTTTTTCCGCCCTTGCCGCCATCATTGCCTTTTCGCGTTCAGCCTGCATTTCCGCACGGGCAAGCGCGACTTCTCTTTCTATACGCGCCTTTACCTCGTCGGGATTTGCCGCGGGCTGCCCTTCGGGCTTAGCCGCCATTGCCTGCTGAGCTTTAAGCCTTGCAATTTCCGCCTCGGCCTTTGCTCTTTCAATCTCCTGCCTTGCCTGTGCTTTTGCGCGCTCAGCCTCCATCTCGGCGCGGGCGCGGGCAAGTTCAGCCTCTACCTGTGCTTTTACAAGCGCGCTGTTGTCAACCTGCTGTGCGGGTTGAGCCGCCATTGCCTGTGCTTTGAGCTGGGCAATCTCGGCGTCCGCCTTTGCCTTTTCTATTTCCTGACGCGCTCTTTCCTTTGCGCGCTCCGCCTCCATTTCGGCACGCGCGCGGGCAAGCTCGGCGTCTACCTGCGCCCTTACCAAATCGCCGTGGTTAGCGTTTGCGGGCTGCTGTCCGGGCTGTTTTGCGCGGCGTTCCATTTCCTCTTTAAGGCGTTGTATTTCGTGTTCGGCTTTAAGGCGCTCTATGTCGTTCTTAGCCTGCGTTCTTGCAAGCTCCGCCTCCATCTGCGCCTTTACAAGCGCGCTGTTGTCAACCTGCGGCTGTGCGGGCTGCTGCTGGCGAGCGGCAAGTTCGGCTTTGATTTTTGCAAGTTCCGCGTCAGCTTTGGCGCGCTCGATTGCGTTGTTTGCCTGAGCTTTGGCAAGCTCCGCCTCCATCTGCGCCTTTATAAGCGCGCTGTTGTCGGGCTGATTAACGGGCATTGGCGCCGCCTTGGGTTCCCTTGCACGGCGTTCGAGTTCGGCTTTGAGCCTTTCAAGCTCGAAGTCCGCCCTTGCGCGTTCGATATCGTTTTTAGCCTGCGCCTTGGCAAGCTCCGCCTCCATCTGCGCTTTTACTATCGCGCTGTTGTCTGCCTGTGCAAACTGGCGCTGCGTTCTCATCGCCATTTCGGAACGTATCCTTGCAAGCTCGGCGTCAGCCTTTGCACGGTCTACGTCGTTTTTAGCCTGAGCTTTGGCAAGCTCCGCTTCCATCTGCGCCTTTATAAGTGCGCTGTTATCAATCTGCTGAACAACAGGCTGCTGATTCTGGTTACGCGCGGCAAGCTCGGCATTAAGTCTTGCGATCTCCGCCTCCGCCTTTGCGCGCTGTTTATCGTTTTTAGCCTCGGCTGCGGCAAGCTCCGCCTTGTGGCGTTCTTCAAGAATACGGTGACGCTCCGCCTCTGCTTTGGCACGTTCCGCCTCCGCCTTTGCGCGTTCTGCCTCTTCTTTTTTACGCGCCGCCAAATCCTTTTTGGAAAGCTTTTCCTCACCTTCGGCATCGTCGTCTTTCTTTTTGCGGTTTGCCTTTTCAGCCCTTGCCGCCTCTTCTTTAAGACGGCGTATTTCAGCCTCGGCGCGCGCTCTTTCACGCTCGTTGCGGGCGTTGGCTTTGGCAAGCTCCGCCTCCATCTGCGCCCTTACGATTGCGCTGTTATCATGGTTAACGCCGTAAGGAACGTACTGGGGCGCATTTTTGCTGTTAGCGTCGGCGCGGGCTTTTGCTATTTCAGCCTCGGCGCGGGCGCGCTCAACCTCAGCCTGGGACTGTGACCTTATACGCTCGGTTTCAGCTTGCGCCTCGGCGCGGGCTTTTGCTATTTCGGCGTCGGCTTTTGCACGGACTAACTCACTGTTGTCCTTTTTAACGACAACGCGCGTTTTCTCCTTAACAGTCTTTGTGGGGCGCGGCCGCTTAACCTTATGCCGTTTTGCACGTTTAGCCCTCTTTGGAGGGTGATGTGCATGAGCATGAGGGTTCTGCGCACGCTTTTTTCTCTTTTTCTTCGTATAAGTCGCTACGATTAAAAGAACGATAATAAGAAATACAGCGAATACTGCCGCCGCTATGATTACATAGGACCAGGGCACGTTATCTGCTATCAGCTGTTTAATATTATCCATAGTATGTTACTCCTTAATATTCGTCGTCGTAATATTCGTCATCGTCGTCGTAGTCGTCATAATCGTCGTAGTCGTCATCATAATATTCGTCGTCGTAGTACGCGTTACGTCTTCTGATTGCAATTACGATAACAAGTACAAGGAAGAGAAGTACTACAAAGGCAATCGCGGCAATGGTAATTATAGTTACCATGCTTAAACCTTTGGGTTTAACGTACGTTATATTATACGTATTGTTCGTAATGGTACTTCTTACTTCTTCGTAATTTTCAATGCATTTATTGAACTCTTCTTCGTTCTTGACCGTATACCTGACGTCATATTGCTTGCCGTCCTCGGGCTTGGTAACCTCTTCGCCCGTTTCGGGATCGTAATAATGAGGTTCAAAGAAGGTTTCAACGTCCACGTTTTCACCGTCGCCGTTTACCGCAACGGGCTTGCCGTCCTCGCCTACCGATACGGTTAATTTGGCTTTCTTGATTTTGAAAGTCAAAGCGTACGTGTCGCCTTCCCAGTTGCTCCATACAGCCGCACTCGGATTTTTGATTTTAAGAGTAACGGTATATTCCTTTACCGCCGTCTGGGTAAGGTGTTTTTCGCCTTCGAGAATGGTTACGTAATTCTTTATTGAATCCCAGTTGGAGATAACAAATGTAATATCTTTACCCGTGTATTCCTTTTCGGTGAATGTCAATGTAGGAAGTTCAAGTTTTACGGGTTCGCCGGGCTTGGGAGTTTCCGCCTTTACGCTGAACGGAAGGCTGAACGATTGAGTAGTTCCGTCCGCCCACGTTGCGTTTGCACCGTCTTTAAAGGTTACCGTAACGGTGTAGTTGCCTGTCTGGGTTACCCTTATAACTCCGCCGACTATCTCAACGTTGGGATTGTCGCACGAAAGCACGATATAACTGCTGTAAATGCTTTCCCATTCGGAAATTCTGAATTCAAGTACGCTGCCCGTATACGTCTGCTCTCCCGATACAAAGGTAGGCTTTTCAAGAGGTACCGACATATTCGGGTCGGGAATGATTGCTACCGTGAAAGAATATTCCGTGCCTAAATTAGCAAACGTCATTTCAACGCCGGCTTTAATCTTAGCTACTATCGTATAGGAACCTACGTTGGTCGCCTTGATAGTTCCGCCTGAAATCGTTACGTTTGCGTTGCTGCAGGTAAGCTCGATATACTTGCTGTAATAGCTTTCCCAGTTGTTTACGTTAAACTCTATTTCACTGCCCGTATATACCGCCTGGTTGTTTTCGACGGTAGGATTGAGAATAGTAGTCGATCTGTTGTTGGGGTCTACTATTTCAAGCTGAAGTTCTCTTTCGCGGGAATCGTTGGTGCTCTTCCAATAGCCTGTGACTTCTCCGTCGGTTTTAAACGTAAACTTCAAAGTATATATACCTGCGGTCACGAATTTCAGGTCGATATCTTTACCAAGGCTGACGCCCGCATAGAATACTTCATAGTCAAGGTACTCGTTGAGAACCATCCAGTTGGTTATTCTGAACTCTATCGGAGAACCCGTGTAATCGGCGCTGTACTCATTGAATACAGGGAAATCCAACGCCACTCTTGTGGGCCTTACAACATAGAACACCAAAGGTACGGGGTCTCTGTTTCCGTCAGTACCCTTCCAGTATGCGTCGGCGTCCTTTTTAAAACTTATAACGATATGGTATTCGCCCATTTCGGTAGCATAAGCCTCGCCTCTTCCGGAGTCGTAAGCCTCGCCGTCGGAGATGTACAGATACTGCTCGTACTGCTGATACCACTGGTCTATATTGAAGGTGAGTCTGTTACCGGTATATTCATGCTTTCCGTCGTTTTCAAATACGGGTTTATCAAGCGCAGCGGAGCCCGTACCGACGGTAAACTTGTAAGTTGTGAATTTGAGTTTATCGGGAACGTTTTCGGCGTCCTCCATCTCAAAATCAATGTTTTTGGAATATTTTGCGGAAACTGCAGGTTGTGCGTAGAAAGTTACTCCGTCTGTCGACTGAACGTACTCAAGCTTTACGGGACCGCCGTTGGTATTGGTGTAAACGGTATCGATTATATCCGATACGTAAACGCCCTTAACCCTTGCCGCGGGGATGGAACCGTTAGTATCCCAAACGACGTAAAGTTTCTGCTTAGCGACTTCCACTTCGACGCTCGCAAAGTAAATATCCGTTTCAACTCCGTCTATTTCCATTATCCGCGAAAAATAGATGGTATATACACCCGCGTGATAACCGATAAATTTACCGCCGAAATTCTCGCCGTCAGGGTTGTTGCCGAAATAGCTTGTGCCGTCGTAGTTCTTGGTAATGTTGTTTTGTGAATCCCTGAAAGTTATGTCTACATGGAAATAGAACATCTCTTCTTCGGGCATATTGCAAAGTGCGATAAGGTCGTGGGTTTTATCGTCAAACTCCGTCCAGTCGTTATTATAGTTAGGACTGGTAAGCGCTCTTTCGCCTATTTCCCAGAATACGAAAGTATCGATAGTCGAAGGTAAACTTGCTACCGGATTATGGTTTGCATCGCCGGCATAGCCCGAGAACGTATATCTTGTGTGATATACGCCTTCCGCCGAGAACGCGTTGCCCTCCTGCTCCGCGCCGTTCGTTACCGTCTGCGGAGTGGTATAGTATTTAATTGCCGATTTGAGATACGAAGGAAGATTTATAAGTCCTACGCTGTATTTATATTCGCGGCTGCCGTCGCCGTCCGCAACACGCGTATATATAAACGCATCATTCTTCAAATCAAAGTCAAATTCGTTTCCGTCCTCGTCGATATAGCCCCACCTTATGTTATTGAACTTGGTGTTCGCTTTGGTTATTTCCCACTCCAAAGTCTTGGGGAACTGCGGATCGTTATAATTGTTGTCGTCATAAGTATAATCTACATTGATGGTATACTTATTTACATTCGTACCGCTGTATCCCTTCATATCGGAGATGTTAATCTTGCCTGCGTAATTTTCTTCGCCGACAAGGGTAAGCTTGTGTTCGGTACCGTCGAATTCAAACGCAAAGTTGACTTCTGCGCCTGAGTTCGCGTCAACCCATTTACCCTGCGAAACCTTGAAGTACGCGTTTATCGCGGTTACGACCGTAGCCGAATCCACGACGGTGGTATGCGTATATGTCCAAAGGAGGGAGGAAATATCCATGTCCGCCTTTACTACTTCAAAGTATATTTCGTTTCCGCTGCCTGCGGCAAGGTAACCGCCGTTAAAGGTAACCGTAACCACCGCGGCGTAAGTGCCGACGTTGACTGGAGCATTGGTTCCGAGGCTCGTACCCTTAATTCCGCCGGTTGCGGTAAAGTACTCAACCGTAAACGAACTTATGCTTACAGTGTTAGAATTGACAACCGGTTTAACATTGAAGGGCGTACCCGTATAAGTAAACTGGTCGTTGTTGTCGCAAGGCTCGTCGTTGATTTCGTAGCTGAGAACTACGGGTTGCTTGCCTGACTCTACGCTGAATTCCTGCGTAGAGTTATTTTCGAGTATGTAATTATTTGCGTATTCGGGTTTAAGCGCCGCCGATACGCGGTAAGTTTCGGTAACCGTTTCCGCGGTCAGTGAAGTAGTCGCGACCCAGTTGCCGCCTACCAGATGTTCGTAGGAATAGTTTACATAGCTGCCGCCTACCAGCAATGTGGGGATAAGCGCCAGGTTGGACGACGAATCGCCCGTAGTCCAGGAAACTATTATTTTCTGAGGGTCGATAACCCAGTCGCACGTAAACGAGAAAGTTCCCGTATACGAAGTACTGTCGCTTGCGGAGGGAACCTCGTAATTGCTGTCGGAAACTATAAATGTAACAGCAGTTGTGTAGTTGCCCGCGTTAATTCCGTCGCCGTTCGTGGTGTATTGGTCTACGGTAAGTCCGGGGACGAGCGCAAGCGAGTCCGCCGTAATACCGACCATATGCTGTTTTCCATTATAGGTAAACGGCGTACCGCTGTAATCCCATTTAAGGGCGGATAAATTTAACGCCTTCTTTTTAATTTTGAAATAAATCGTATAGGTTTCGTCCGTGAACGAAACATTTTTATTGTAAGCTGAAATTACTACGGTAACGCTGTACAGACCTGCGTCCTTGACGGCTTTATCACCCGAGTATGTCGCTTTTAAGTTTTCGCTTGTGAAACGGGTTTCACTCCATACCATGGAGAACTTGTAAAGTTCGCCCGTATTCTCTACTTCAAGCGCAGTCTGGGGGGTATTGTGCAAATTGTACGCGCCCGCGCTGACGGGACTTCCGCTTTCGCCCATAACGTACTGCCAGTTAGCTCTTGCCGAACCGAATTCCGCAGCTGCCTGGTATACTGTAAACTTCTGCGACACGTAGTTGTTTTTCATGTAATAGTTGCCGCCGATTTGTCCCTGAACGAGCGCAAACAAATCATACGAACCTATCGCCACGCCTGATTTGATTTCGTATTTACCCGCTGCGTTTTTGGAAACGTTTGTCTGACTGCTGTCGGAAGAGCGGTAGTAAACTCTGAACTCGACTTCGGTACTTTCATAAGCACCGAGAACGTTGAGCGAGAATGATACGGACGTGTTCGTATCCCAGCTTGAAGGCAAGCCCTCGAAAGTAACCGTAACCTCAGCCCTGTCGACAGTAAGTTCAAGCTCTCTGTCATCCGTATCCTTGCTATCTTCGGTACTCGTTATCCACTGCGTATTGGTAGGGTCGGGCAGCGTTGCCTTAAAGACGTACGCGCCCACAGATTCCACTATGAATGTATGAACGTCGTTTATTACGCCTAAATCCTGAACCTTGCTCTCAGCGGCGGTATCGGTAGACACGACTTTTGTCAGCTCGATTTTTACGTACTTTGACGCGTTGGCAATCTGAACGTACTGTCCGCCCCTGTAAGTAAGTTTAAGCTTATCGCCGTTTTCCGGTCCCGACTCTAAAAAGTAGGGTAAATCGATATTCTTTTCTTTAACCGTGAACGTACCCGACGTTTTTGAACTGTTTGAAATTTCGTAGTTATAATTGTACAGATCGTCATTCAGAATGTATGCGGTAGCGTAATATTCGCCCTTAAATTCGGGGAATTCTTTGCTGTCGTGCAGACCCGAACCGTTATAATAGCTGTACATCATACCGATTTCAGGCTTTAATCCCGCCTGAACGTCTCTGTCGAGAATTTTGCTTTCGTCCGCGAACTTAACGCTCTTGGGCTGATTGTAATTGACAATGTCGTATTCCCAGATAACATCAAGCTGAATTTTCTTTATTGTAAATTTAGTCGCCTTCCAGCGCGTAGTCGCCGGCTCGCCGAGGAAATGGCTGCTTGAATTTAACAGCTCGACGACCATATAATATGTTCCCGAGTCCAACGGCGCTACAGGGATATCGAACTCTGTCTGATTTTCCTCCTCGTATACGTAGAAGGTCACGAACATAGAACCGTCGTTTTTCCACCAGCCTTCAAGCTGTTTGGGGTCAACGGTTGTTTCTGCGACGGTAATTCTCTGCGCCTCGCCGTTATATGTCGTTACAATCTCGTCGGGAAGGCTTATGGGCGCTATCGTCTTTTTGGATATTTTAGTTAAGTTGAGATGGATTGCAGGACGTATACCGCATCTTTCGCCGACGTCCGCAGTGGTTATACTGCCGTTGGCAGCAGTAGCGAACATGGTATATGTACTGTAGCCCTGAGTCTTGTTTACGCTTGTGCAGGCAGTACGCAGCCACGATTTAATGTTGTTGCCTCTCTGCGCGTTGTCCAGTTTCCATATGCCGTCAAGATAACCTACGTTGTTACCGTCAAGATTACCCGTACCGACTTCGGACAGGCTGGGCAGCCATACTTTATCATTCTTCCAGACGTCGTAATTGGTCTTGTCTTTTGCATTGGCGGTATCGCCGCGCGAATAATCGAAATATCCGGGCTGATAATAGTTTATCGAAGAAGGCGTGCCGTACGCCTCGTTAGGCCAGCTGTAAGTGTTTATCTGAACATTCGAGCTAATAGAAGAATCGTAGAAGGTTCCGCTTGCATTAATTGAAGTCATGGCGCTTTCGTTAGCCTGCCATGCCATATTGGACGGAGTAACCAAATCTTCAGTCAGAAGACCAGCCACGCCGTCAACGGTCGTGATAAAATCACTGAATTTAAATTCTTTTCCCGATTTGGGTTCGGTCGGGGCCTGCATCTTCGTCAAAGAGTTAAGGCTCGTATTGTAAGTCGCGTAATTGCCGAGGTTGCCGAGCGTTACCGAACGCATATGGCTGGTACCGTAAGAGTTGGTAGGCGCGGCGCAGGACGTTGCCGTAACATAAGCGCCCGAATGTGAAAACTGATAAGTTTCCTGTGCGGAAGTAGTACCGCTTTGCGCTGCGGTTTCGGCGAGATACAGCGTCAATACCGAGTCGCCTGAGCTTGCCTTGGAGAGATATACGGGTATCCATATGAGAGGTCTGTAGGCGCTTGCGGGGGATGAACGGTATCTGCCGTATTCTACCGTGAGTTCTCTGTTGCTTATCGTCCTTCCGTTGTTGCCCGCGTCTCTCGCAGCCTGGACAAGGTCGCTCATTTTCTTGCCGTTGCCGAGAATTTTTTCCGCAAGACTGTTAAGCGAAGTTTCGTCATAACAATATTTATTAAAATCGTAAAGCGCGGATATAGCCGTGGTATTGGAACCGGCGGCAGCCCTTGCAGAACCGCCGAAGAAAGTATACCCCGCTAAAAGGCAACTCATAAAAACTGCACACAATGCAAGCAGAAATAGTTTTTTAGTTGCCGTCAACTTATAAAATTTCATTTTCAATTTCTCCGAAAAAAACCATTTATACAATTTCCTAACACTTAAATGCGTTCAAACCGTATTACAAAATGGCTAAAAAGGGCATAATTATACAATATCCCTATTTTGGTTATATTATTATAACATCTCGTCAACATATTTTCAAGTCTTTTTGACAAAATTTTTATATTAGTGGTTATCAACACCCGATACCACAATATATTGTGTTTTGTACCGTTTTTGCACCCGAAATAGCGTTAAATTTGAGTTTTTTTGCAATTTTTAATAATTCACAACGGAAGAATTTTACATACCTCCAAAATTTGGAACAGGCAGTTTATCAACAAAAATATTGTGACATAATAAAAACCGAACCCGCAAAGGGGTTCGGTTTTTTAATTTTATTCGTCTTGCGTATTTGACTCTTCCGCAGGAGTCTGTGAAGTTTGCGCGGGCGCCGCCTGAGGTTTAACAGGTCGCGCAGGCCTTACGGGTCTTGCAGGCGCCGCCTGGGGATTGGCAGGTCTCGCAGCCGCAGTCTGGGACTGAGCAGGTCTTACCGGTCTTGCGGGTCTTGCAGCCGTCTGAGGATTTACGGGTCTCGCGGGAGCGGAAGTATTTACCGCCTCTCCGTTTGCCAGTTCGTCAATAAGCTTTTCGGCTACGGCAACTTCACGCAGTTGCGCCATAAGACCGTCCATTATCTCCACGTTGCCTTTATTGTTCATAATTTCCATAGTGAGTTCAGCCTCGCGTCTGCCGAGCAACGCTTTCGCATAGGAAACGTCGTCGACGGAAACGTCTTTATTAATAGGGCGCAGGGCAATGTAGAGAATGAGTGCGAACAATCCCGTAACTACAATCATGACCACGAGCAGCCCGATAAACCAGCCGTATGCGGGTGATAATAATAACGCGTTTACCATATATTATTTCCTCCTCAATTCCGACTTAATCATTTTACGGAATTCTTCTTCTATTTTCTTGTTTCTGATTATCAAAAGCACTACTCCGCTTACCGCAAGTCCTATTGCTATAGCCGCAAACACAGCCGTTGCCGCGATAAGTCCGGTCATACCGACTGAATCTTCAAATACTGCGAAAGTTGCCTCTCCGACAAGTTCCTCATAATTATCGGTTCCCTCAACTTTTGCAACGAGCACGTACGAACCGACGTTCAGCGAGTTGAGGTCTTTGATATCGTATGCGTTCTTATGCTCGGTATCTGACGTGCTGTAAACTTCATATACAACCGTGCCGTATTTTGCCTGTGCGGTTAACGCGTTGTCTTTGGAATTCCATTTGCCCTGACTCCAGCTCTTTACGCCGGGTATACCGTCTTCCGTCCAGCTGTTCTTTGCACGGGTTACGTTGAAGTACATATACGAGTCTAATTGTTCATAGTTCTCGTTGCCAGCAAGGAATGCGCGGAATTCGTAGCGTCCTACGCTCAACTCGCCGTGTCTGTCAAGCCAGTCCTGAGGTATTTCGGTTACCCAACCGCTTACGCCTGTAAGGCGGTAGTAGTATATTACGGAATTCTTATTGCCGAAGTGAGGCTTGCAGTCGATTGTCGTATCGCGCGTGGTGTAGTCGCCGTATACCCAGTCGTGAACGGTAGGAGTTGTATCCCAATAGTTCATAACTTTAAGTACGGAGAAGTAAACTTCGTGCGCCCATTCGGCATAGTTTCCGCTCTGGGGAAGTTCGTATACATATACGTAGCTGCCTGCGGGAACTTCACCGCCTGCGTCACGCATATCGTTTACGGTAGGCCATACCGTCATTTTATCTTTTGCGAGAGTGCCGTTTAAATATGCGTTATAATCAGAAAGTCTGGTGATATAACTTGTAACCTGACTCTGAAGTGAGGTAAATCCTGCAGAAAGCTCGCATTCGGGAGCTTTATACATTTGCGCAAAGTCGCCGTACTTCCAGCTTTCGATATAAGGATTTGTTTCAAGCGTTACTCTTGATTGAAGAATAGTCAACGGACGGGTTTCTCTTAAAACTTTCCAGTCATAACCGTCGCCGCCTGCCGCAGTTGCAATAAGCGTATATTCGCCTGCGTCCGCCTTATCGAAACCGAGCTGCGTGCTCGTGGGCTTATAGTAATAAACAAGCGTAGGATCTTTTACGGACTGTAATGAGAACGTATAATCGGTCTGAGCGTTGCCGTAGTAAGTTGCCCACTGGATAGAGAAGTTGGTTTCCTTACCCCACTCCCAGTCTCTTAAGTAGAGGGGAGTCGTAGCTCTGTTGTCTGCACGCTCTATTGCAAACGTAACTTTTGCAAACGCCTGCTCGTTAGCCGTACCGGGGCTGTAAACAGACACCGTACCGTTCTTCCATCCGTAGTAGTCGGCAACGTTCTGTCTGATCATAAGCGCAACTGCTACACTGTCGTTAGCTTTTACGTAATCTTGTTTTGCTCCGCTGCTGCAGAAAAGCGCATATGCTTTCTGCGTGTCTGCGTCCGTTGCCTTACCGTCAAGATATACGAATTTGTAGATATCGGTATCGGTAAATCTGACCGCATTGCCGGTATAGGTAACCGTACCGAGATCGATTGCAGACAAGTCTATATACTGTTTAATGTACAGCGTATAGTAATATTGCTTTCTTATGGTTTCGCTTGACGTGTCTATCTTTTTAGTATAGTTGTTTGCATATACGTTGAAGTAAACGGTATATTTACCGGGGTTAGCAGGTCCGGCAAGATAGTTCTCAGCCGTATAATATACGTTTCCGCCTAAACCGCCGGTCGCCGTATCAACGTTATACTCAATCTTGAACTTGCCGTAATAATTGTCGTAATCTTTGCTTGCCCAGATACCCTGTCTGTTATGGATATCTTTTTCTTCCAGTTTAAGGACTGGCACACCTGAAGTGGGAGCGAACTGCACTAAATGGTTATATTCAACTTCAAATGACTTTTTAACTGTCTGTGTTGTGTATAAATCACCCCATAAATCAGCCGTACCGCTCAATTTATTTTCGGCTTTAAGCTTAGCAAGCAAAGTATCAATGCTACATGCTGTTACGTCAAACTCAAATCTTTCACCTTTTGCCCCGTTACCTGCGATAAGATTTCCTCCCGCGGGAGTATAGTCTGCTACGTAAACTGTGAGCACGTACGAACCGACAGGCATCGAAGAGTTAATTACGTCGTCATACCGAGCGTAATTATACGGGGTTACCGTTTCACCTAATATAAGCTCGTTTTCAAGTGTGAAGGTGATAAGTTGCTCTTCCTTGCCGTGAGTGCTTTCAGAAGAAAGAATAGGCTTGCCGGGCACTTTATCGCCGTACGTCCAACCGGTTATACTGTACTTACTGCCGTTGTCGCCGATAAGCATAGACGCGTCAGCCGTGACAATGTACCAGACCTTGGTTACTTCATATCTGTAACCTTCGGCTGTCTTCGTTTCGGATATCGTGAGTCCGTAAGGGTCGTTAGCGGGAGCTATATATTCAAACCTGTAGTTGTTAGATGAAATGAACGTAGCTTTTGCCGTATATATACCGGTAGCGTCAGCATGAATGCCCGTTTCGGTAGCTACGCTCTTGTCATCGTCGGTGTATCCGACTATTTTCTGAAGATATTCGGCACCGACTTTTAAATCAATAGTCCAACCCGAGGGTTGATAAATTAAGTAAGAAGACGAAACATTAACTTCTGTCGCCGTACCAAATTTGTCCTGCTTAGTCAAATAGGGTGTACCGCTATATATATACAATGTCTGCGTATCTTCGGGGCTTAATGCAGTGGACTGACCGGCAACGCCCCAGTTGATATAATCTTTAAGCTCTAATCCTTCTTTACCCAAAGAATATGTTACGGGAGCTACTTCAAAATCTTTCTGAATCTTAGCAAGCACCACGTCGTCATTGATATCCCACTGTCCGTATACTTCTTTATTAAGATTCACTCTTAAAGTATAAGTACCGGCATTCTTAAGCATCGTAGGTAAACTGCTTACACTGCCTGCTACGGGCAAGTAACCGGCAATTTCTACAGTATATTTATCCTCAGTAAGATTAACTTCGCCGAGCTTACAGGACGAAATCGCATAAGCGGGGTCCTGAGCATCATAATTCGGACCTATATCTGCAGCGTTATTACCTGTCAGAGGTTTAAAGGTAAATTCCAAATTCGAATAATCGGAATAATTAGCCCACAGATTTAAGTGACTTATAATATTGACATCCTCTCCGACTCCAAGTATAGCGTTAAGTCTGTCGGAAGTAACAACATATGCAGCGTCAAGACCAAGGCAATGTTCTTCGTCCTCATACCAAACGGACTGAGAATAGCCATGTTGTACGGGCATTCCGCCGTTCATCGACCAGATGTTGCCGTCCTTTTTATATGTATAATCAAGACCGAACAGTTTATAGTCAATATGATGTTGCGCATTGGTTTCTTCTTGCTTTTTATAATCGCTGTATACAAGATATACGGGAACTTCGTAGGTCAGCGTACCGTAAGCCGACCAGGTGTTAACATAACTTTCGTATGACGAGTAAGAATCAACCGAAGGAGCGATAAGCAAACGGCTGTCTTTTGTGTCCGTGTCAAACAAACCGCTTACAGTATAATGAGAAGGACTCTGAAGACTTTCAGGCAGATACACGATGGAAAGATTTGTACAGCCCTTGAACGCGTCCGCACCGAAAGTTTTTACGGAAACGGGGATTTCAATAAGTGCAAGTGCTCTGCAGTTTAAGAAAGCGCTCGTGTCAATTGTGGTCAACGTGTTTTTACTTACAAAGTTTACGGTATTGAGTTTGGAACAATTACGGAAAGCGTACGCATCGATAACCCTGACAGATGCGGGAATATCAATCTGAGTAAGCGAAACACATCCGTCAAAAGCATTGTTCCCAATTGCAGTTATTACTGTTGATGCGCTGAACGTCACTTTATTGAGAGAAGTGCAGCCGCAGAAAGCATACGAATTTAATTCGGTTACCTGAGAAGGTATAGACACCTCCGTTAATTTGGTATTATTGAAAAATGCTCTGCTGTATATTTTATACGATCCTACGTCGTCGGGCAAATCAAGCACTGTTTCATTACCTACGTAGCTGATTAATAAAACCTCTCTGTCCGCACTTTCTTTTTCGTCGTCGTAGAAAATGAAACCGTTTTTATTGTCTATGTATGAGGTTTCGCTGTTTGATGAATTGTATACGTGTTTTACGCCCGTACCAAATACGGTAGTCGTAGATATAGTAGGCTTGCCGGCTGTGATGGCTAACCCTGACAGGTTATCGATTTCAACAAGTCTGTTGCAGTTTGCAAATGCATTCTGACCGATATTTTCAACGTTTGAAGGTATAGCAACCTGATAGAGAGAACTGCAACCGTAGAACGCCCTCTCGCCTATTGTCGTCAAGGAAGATAAACCAGCTAAATTAATATCCTTAAGCAGTTCGCAGCCGTCGAATACTCCCGCGCCTATTGTGGGAATGGAAGAACCGTCCGTAAAGTTGACTTCGGTAAGATATTTACAGTTTGCAAATATATAATCTTTAAAACCTATATCGCCGTTAAGGTTTACGTTGCTTATCGTCACCTTCTTTATATTAGTTCCGCTGAACAAATAGCTGGGGATATATGTAATATGCGTGTCCGTATTACCGATAACAACTTCTACGTTTTTAGCAGCGTTCAAACCGGCAAAAGGACTTGACGCTATAGAATTACTGTTAATCGCATAGTAGTTTATCCTTGTAACCGCGGTACAGTTTGCAAACGCATTACCGTTTATCTGTGTCACATAGGCAGGTATAGTAATTTGCGTAAGAGAAGTACAACCGTCAAACGCATTGGCGCCTATAACAAACGTCCTTCTCGTGTCAGTAGTAGCAGGAGCAGTCAGACTTTCAGGCCAGCCGATTGTTTCCAACTTGCTGCATCCGGTGAAAGCGTTTGCACTTATTTCCTTCAATGCAGAAGTGGCAGCGAAACGCACTTCCTTAAGATTTTTGTTGTTAAGGAAAGCTCCCGCGCCTATAACTTCAACGGTTTCGGGAACTACCGCAATAAAGCTGCCCGATTCTTCCCCCTTCAGACCCGTTAATGTCTTTCCGTCTTCCGAGTAAGTGAAACCGCTGCCGCTTACTTCAACGGGCGTTTCATCAGCATAAACAGACGGAGTTTCCGCGGCAGACGAATAGACAGGGGCTGCTAACATTACCCCCGCTGAAAGGCATACCGCCACCAGTGCCGCAAATAGCGCAAACACAAGTTTTTTTCTCAAACCAGTCATACTTGACTCCTTTAGGATTTTTTCCACGTAGTTATCGGTATAATTACCATAAATGACAATTATCCAATATAATTATTCTATTGTAAAAGATTATACAATAAATTAATTGATATGTAAAGTATTTATTTTGGAAATTTTTTGTAAAAACCCAAAAAAAACGTTACGCTCCGCCTCTGCATAAGCAAAAAAATCCTCCGCAGTTATAAACAATGCGGAGGATTTCAATTTATTGTTTCTTTGCAAGTCCTTTAGCTACAAGCGCGTCGTCGTCCTCATAGGGCAAAGCGTAAATAGAATGATTTGTTCTCACGTACATTACGCCGTAATCCGCCATGAGCAGCGCTATAAGTTCCTTTGCCTTTTTAACGCTCTTATCACTCTTTATGCGGAAGAGGCAGGGCGTAACTTTTCTGTAAACTTCCGACTGCGAAAGCCTTACGTGGAATTTGTCCGAATACTCTGCGGGGTCGAGCGCAAGATAGAGGCTGAGCGTTTTGCCGCGCATTGTGAGCGTAGCGACGTTGTCTCTGCCGATATAGAATTTTTCGTTGTGCCAGTGCATTATCTCTTTGGTTTTTTCATAGCACAGAATACAGTTTTTCAGCTCGAAATACCATACCTTTATATCGTCGCTCGCCTGCATTAACTGAGCCGTAAAACTCTTTTTAATCGAGCTGTCGTCCTGAGCGGGAGTTTCACCGAAAGTCTGTTCCAGCGTCTGCTTTTCGTTATTATCAAGACTTTTCTTTTCCGCGTCCGTAAGATTCTCGTCAACGCCGTAATGCGGCTTTGGGGCGGTAACGCCCAGCTCTTGGGCAAGAAGTTCGTCTACAATGCGTTTAGCCGCCGAAACGTCGCGCAATTTGCTTTCTATCTCTTCCGAAACAGCCTTATCCTCTTTACTGTTCAAAAGCTGCATTGCAAGCTCCGCCTCGCGTTTTTGCAAAAGCTTTTGCGCAAGATCGGACCCGCCCTGTTGTTTGTCAAACTTGACGGGTTTAAGCGCAAACATCGCTATGAACACGAACAGCGCCGCCATAACAACCATTATGACCAAAAGTCCCGCAAACCAGCCGTATGCCGACGAAATCAGTAATGTCGTTCTCATTTATTACCTCCGTGCAGTTCTTTCTGAACCATCTGACGGAACCGCTCTTCAATTTTTCTTCTTCTTATAATGATAAGCGCAATGCAAGTTCCCGCCGCAATTACGTCAAGCGCGGCAAAAGCTATTGTCACCGCTATGATACCGCTCAATGCAACCGAGTCTTCCATTACCGAAAATTCTATTTCAGCGGTAAGCTCCGAATAGTTTCCAGTTGCGCCTATCGACAATGACACTTTATAAAGTCCGACGCCGAGGGCGGCAATTTTATCATAGTCAAGCTGTGTATTGTTCTGGTTGGAAGTTACTACTTTTCCGTCGGAATCGTAAACTATAATTACGGCCGTGTCGTTGCCGAAAGCAGCCTCCGCCGAAACCTTGTTTTCATTTGAGAAATGACCTTCTCTCCAGCTCGACATTTTGGGAATACTCGTCCAGACGTTGGTAATAGCCGAAATATCGAACTTGATTGCGTATTGCTTTATTTCTTCGGGCGTAGTATAGTTGTTGATACCTGTATAGTTATCGCTCTCTTCAACGCTTGCAAGCATATAATACGTGCCCGCGTCCAGACCTTTAAGCCTTTTTTCAACGTAATCGGGAACGAGCATCGCACCGTTTTCGGGCACCAGCTCGAACGAAGTTACCGTAGTGTTTTCGGAATTAACGAAACCTATTATGATTCCTTCCCCGTCGTAGATGGAAATGCGTGCCGAGCCGCCCTCCGCGGGAACTGCCGAAATAAGGTTAACGTTTTTAGAATAATCGCCGTACTTCCAGGAAAGAACTGAAGGCGTACCCGTCCAGTAGTTCTGCAAAGGCGAAATTCTGAACTCAACCGCGGTCTGCGTTTCTAGTTTTGCGAAGTTGGGTCTCTGCCCGCTGTTGCCTGCCTGCGCAACGCTTGCATACAGGTAATACGTCCCTACATTCAGTGCGTCCAGTTTCGCCGCGATATCGGAATTGACTTCCGTGAAATTTTCAAGCCCCTCAACCGCAGTTGTGTGCGCGGCGTCGGTATAAATTCCGTAAGTTACGGCTCCGTTTTCAAATCTCGGCGACGCCATTATTACGTTTACGGCGGGATCGTACTCGCCGTACTTCCACTGCACTACATTGGGCGTAGTTGTCCAGCGGTTCTGAATTGTCTGTACGGTGAAGGGAATGACCGTCCTTAAGTCGGTATAGTTGCCGCTGCCGTAACGCGTTTCAGCCTGAAGATAATACGTACCCGCGTTTAATCCGGATATGACTTCCGCTCTGGACTGAGTCACGGTAAGGAAGTTTTCCAGAAGTCCGTTATCTTCTACGGGAACTTTACATTCCTTGTCTTTATATATGCCGTAAACCACCTGTGCGGTGTTTGCGGGATGATATGCGGGAACGGCGGTAATTACGTTGACTTCGGGATTGTATTCGCTCCACGTCCACTGCAAGACGGAGGGGGCAGTCGTCCAGTAGTTCCGAACCTGTCTTACTGTAAACTGAGCTACCGTTTCAAGCGAGTCGTAGTTTTCGGTACCCGCAACGTATGCGCGAAGCGTATAATTGCCCGCGTCAAGAGATTTAAGCGCTTTTTCAACGTCGCCCTCAACAGCGCCGTTCGACATATTTCCGTTTACCGTATAGAAGGAACTGAGTTTGGGGTCGGCAAAAGACACGCCTTTGTAAACCGAAAACTTAACCCTTTCACCCTCCTGAATGTAAGCGGGAACGGCGGTTATAGTGTTTGTACCCGCCTTAAACTCACCCCAGTTCCACGAAACTATATGGGGCGTGTAAGTCCACCTGTTTTCACCCTTTAAAACGTTGAAGGTAAAACCTTTGACGGGATCAGATTCCCCCAGTCCCGTAGCCGTCTCACTTTCCGACACGTTGGCAATTAACGAGTACGTGCCGTAATCGAGCGTCTTGAGCTTTTCTATTACGGGTGCGGGCATTTCGCCCTTTTCATCAAGCTTAAAAATTAAACCGTCATAACCGTCGTAAGTTATCCCTTCATCTATCTCTTTGCCCGAACCGTCGGTCAGGTGCCATATCATAAACTGAAGGGTATCGTTGCCGTAAGCGGCTTTGCCCGAAATTTTGTTTATCTTGGAATCGAACTCACCCCACTTCCAGCTTACGAGGTTGGGTGTAACTTCCCAGTAGTTCTGGGCTTTTTCGGGTGCGGTCTGCTCTTCGTCTGCAACGGGCTGAGAGGTTTCTTCGGCATACACCGGTAAGCGCCCGACGAACCATACGCCCAAAGCAAGGCACAACGCAATAAGCATTACGCACAAAGCAGTAATGCCGTACCTCGCCGTTAAATATTTTTTTCTCATAGGCAGTTCTCCTTGTTGCTTGTAATTTACTACCCTGCGCCGCGTTTACGGGCGGTTTTTTCAAGGTATAAAAAAGACAATATATCAAGTTTATTCTATCACTTTTAAAGTATATGTGTCAAGGGATTTTAAAAATTATTGCCGTTGACAGTAAAAACCAATTTCCCCGCGCGTTTTGTTTTAACGCGCGGGGAAATTGAATTATTTCGCAAAAAATGCTACGGCTATTGCGCCCGGTCCTACGTGAGTGCCTATCGTACTGCCTATCATATACGAAGGAATACTGTCCGTACTGCCCTTCCACAAATGTTCACTGTCGGCAAGATATTTTGAAAGCATTGCGTCGGATAGCCCCGAGTAAGCCAAAGCGTACGGCATATCGAAATCAATCCCGCCGCATTCTGACACAAGCCTGTTTAAAAGGTTGTTGCCCTTTTTGGAACCTATCGCCTTGCCCACAAGCTTGACTTCGCCGCCTATAACGCTGACCACCGGCTTTATGGAAAGCATTTCGCCCGCAAACGCCGTGACGGCTGAAATTCTTCCGCCCTTTCTCAAATAGGTTAAAGTATCCAAAAGCGCAAGAAGTTGAATTTTACCTTTCGCCTTGTCAAGTTTTTCAACAATCGCACCCGCGTCCGCGCCTTCTTTTGCAAGAATTAAAGCGTACTCGGCAAGTATTCTTTCACCTATGCAGGCGTTCAGACTGTCAACCACGTGCACCTTACCGCCGAACTTCTGCGCCGCGGCAACCGCGCAGGCGTAAGTTCCCGACAGCTTTGACGAAAGCAATACCGCAACCACCTCGCTGCCGTCTTGCGTCAACTCTTTAAACTTTTCTTCAAACCTGAACTCGTTTATCTGGCTCGTCTGCGGAAGTTCGTCGCTTTCGATAAGCTTTTCAAAAAACTTACTGTGCGTGAGATTTATTCCGTCAAGATACTCCTCTTCCCCGAATCTTACCTGAACGGGAATGAGATGAAAGCCCTTTTCCTGCGCCTCCGCAAGTTCTATATCCGTCGCCGAATCTATTAAAATTTTAACCATACCGTACCTCTTTACAATAATTGTTGATTAATCAACAAATTTATAATATTATATTATACGCAACAAGTCAAGCAAAAAAGTATAATATTTCAATGCTACGAAATTTATACAAAATGCTACCTATAGTTAATTGTTTTAATCTGAAAAATTTTATATAATAAAAGTGTAAATAATGTGAATACATTAAGCGAGACATTTGGCAATGACAATCGGTGAAAGAATACGTGATTTAAGAAAGAAAAAAGGTTACTCGCAGGAAACGTTGGCGGCACATTTAAATATGTCGCGCCAGGCAATTGCAAAGTGGGAAAACGATGTTTGTGAACCCAATCTTGACTGCTTAACTTCCATAGCTCAGTTATTTGAAGTTGGTTTAGATTATTTGATTACGGGACAAAGCGTAAACGTAGAAACGCCTAAAGAAGTCGTTCGTGAAAAAGAAACCATTATAATAAGGGAAAAGAATCACTTGTTGGACAAGAAAGATATTATTCTCTTGATAGCATTTATTACTTCTATAGCCATTTTTATCGGGCTATTTATTTACGCTTTGCTTAATCCTTTATATTACAATCAGACATATTCTTTTATTTGGTGGTACGTACGTTTTTGGGTATCAAGCGGAACATGGTTTCGTATTCTCGTTTTTATTTCAATTATTTGTATCGTAACGTCACTTATAATATTTTTGAAAAGAAGGAGAACCGTAAAGAATAAAGAAAATTATGAAACTTAGTTTTTTAGTCAAAGTACTTCGTACGGGTTTAATAACTCTAATTATATAAAAAAGAATTATTTGATGATTTCAACTACTGCAGGAGTTTAAACAGTCCAACATTCCTTTATTTATTACGAAAATTAATTGATTAAAAGCTATTTAAGAGATTGGAACCATTGTTACAAGTAATTATATATGTGACCAACCTTGATCTAATCTCTCATAAAAATTCAGCTATTTTGCTCGTCCTTGGAGAGGGACGTTAATAAATACTACTTTAATCTCACACGAGGAAATACAAATGATTTCAAAACTGGCTTTATTACTCACGACTGTATTTGTAGGATTAAATGTTGCAGCTGTACCTACCACAGATTCAAAAGAAAATGTATTGGTACAAGAAGTTAAAAGCTTAGAAACAATTTCGGAGAATAATTATGATGATTCCTATTTGGGTACAATATTTTATCTTCCTATAGACGAAAATGAAATTCCACATAATATTGATGGTATTTCGCGTTTAACAGAAACGAACGAAATACAAGAAGTTGATGTTAAAGGTAGGGTATTAGGAAAATACTTTTACGAAGTCAAAGAAGGTGTTATTGGTGAAGGATATTTAATTGGCACCACATACACAACAAACGAAAATTTAAACATAATGATTCAAAATACCAAAGACGAAATTGTAAACGGAATAATACAACGTGATTATCAAAATACCAATTCTCGTTCAGTCGCTAGTATGGCAATTGGTGACTCATGGACTTCTACTACATCTAAAAAATTTACATGGAGTCTTGACTACGACGGTGTTCACTACGGAGATGCGGCAGAATGGTACTCAAATTTTATAATTGTAACAAACAATTATCGTTACCGTTTAATGGCACATGAAACATATATTTCACCTAATAACAATAAAACTGATGACTTTAGAGCTAGTCGTTTAATTTATAATTTTAAGCCGAATAGCCAACAAGTACAATTACGTGATTACCAACCAAAATCTAAAAATCCTTCAATGACCATAACATATGGCTCCGACTTGAGCGCAGAAATAGGCTCTGATAGTTCGGCAAAAATTGGTGCAAGTATTTCATCTTCATATTCAACAATTTTAGAATCGCCTAAAGTTTATGATAAAGGTAATATGGCAAAAGACGAAGTAAATATAGAATTTGAATATGTAAATCCTTGGACAGAAAACAATCCTTGGTATTCATATAACATAAATCAATCAATGCAAACAGCTATATACATTGTAAGAGAAAACCGCAGCAATAAAACTTCGTATTCAATGTCTGATAATAGAATAATACAAATGATACAGGACAATTTCTGGCCTTGGAAAGACAAAACAATTAACTTTGAATTCAATATTGCTAATACAATTTCATATGCTGCATACGATTATGTATAAATCCTAATAGTAACAAATTACCCGTCGAGGCTACTCGGCGGGTAATTTGTTAAATTTTTCAATTGCTAAAATTTAATTGTAATTAATGCACAGCATGAATAATTGTGACTATTACAGGTAAACCCGCAGCTGCAGGACGCTATAATGACAATCCTTCAAGAGGTTATTAAAAAGTAACCCCCCGAAACGCAAATTGCGTTTCGGGGGTTAAGCGCGGCTTTAATACGAATTTTTAATTTGCAGTTTTAAAAGCGCGTTTTCGTCGGTCAGCTTTTTTATTACCGCGGCGAGCTTTTTGTTTTCCTCTTTAAGGCTTTCGGCTAATCTGTCGTAAAGTCCGTTTATTTCCTCTTCAAGCCTTTTGCGCGCGCCGTCGCCGTCATCTATTCCGCACTCGCGCATAAGCTTTTCTATGCGCTCGGGTTGTTTGGAAAGAACGTTTCTGTATTTGTTCTGATACCTGAGCATAAGCTTGTCGTCGCCGTGCGAAAGGTTTAAAACCGCCCTTCTTACCGACACACCCTTACTCTTTTGGGTAATAATGGCGCGTAAAATTTTGTCCGTCTCATCGTCCGAAAACTGCACGATTTTTTCGGCTTTAAGTCCCGTGCCGTCCAACATCTCCTTAACGCGGTTATCCCCGCTCGAACGCAAAAGCGCATAGTAATAATTCCTTACGCTACCCTTTGCCCTGCCCGTCTTTTTTGCATAGCTTGCAAATATTCCCGAAAGCGTTGCGCCCGCCTTTCTCTCGTCGCAGACGTATTTTACAAGACCCCTTGCCTCTTCTTCCGTATAACCGTTGATTTTGTTCATATCAGTGCCTCCTGCAATAATTAATCACGGCATTTATATTGACATAATTTACGGAGTATATACATATTTATTAAATAAAAAAACGTTGCCGCCCGAAATTACAGCGCGGCAATTTCGTGATTTTATTTATGAGAGTTTATTTTTTATCCTGCGTGCCTGCGGTACTCAGGCTTAACGGAATGTATATAGGTACGGTCGACGGATTTGAACGGCGCATAGAGCTTAACCCTTCGGATAGCGTGTTTGCAGAAATTACGCCGGGCGACAATCTGCAAAGCGTAAACTTTTTTATGGACGAAAAGTTTTTTACCAACCCGCCCGAATTTATCGACCTGTATCTTGCCGAAAACGACGCATTTGTCTACGTCCGCGAGTACGCGCCCAAGGACGTTAAAATAGAAGTTATTTACCAGACGCGGTTTCAGGGCAACCTTGTGACTATTTTCAGACAGGGCGGAATTTACCTTTCGTGCGAGGGAAAAGAATACGATTTAAGTCCCCTGCCGCAGAGCTTTGCCTCCGCAACCGCCGAAGTCAATACAATTGCGGGATATGAAGTTCTGACAGTCCGCGGCGGAAAAACGCTTTTGATAATTTCCCAAAACGGACAGAAGATTTTTCTTAACAGCGCGGAAAACGCGGAGTTCGGGCAAACATTAAAAATAACCGTGCCCTTTGAAACGTGCACGGCGTCAAAAGCTATATGCGAATTTTCGTACGACGGAGAAAGGCTCAATTTAATCGGCGGGCATACGGAGGAAACCTACACCCCCGAAGAAATTCACTTTGCCTTTTTTGAAAGCGTGCTTACAAGGGGCGATTACATTAAATACCTTGATAATGAACTTAAGGAAAAGGCGGGCGAATTAAAAGATTATCTCGGGGAATACGTAAGCGTAACCGTTCCGCCCGAAAAATTTTTTACCCTGCACGGCGACATAAAGGCGGTCGGGCTTGTCTATCCAAAGGGCAAAAACCTGTTTGAAATAAAGTATTACGCAGTCGATATCACCGACAGAAAAATAAGCAACATCTATCCCGCAGAATAAAAAAATAGCCCGCTCGGGCTATTTTTTATTTCAGTAATCTGTACGACCTAAAATGAAATCAATCGAACAGTCAAAAAACTTTGCAAGTTTCTTTAAATTTTCAATAGACGGTGAAGATTTAGCCGTCAACCAACCGTGAAGAGTATTCCAAGAAATATGTGTATTATCTATTAAAGATTTTTGAGATTTACCTTTTAACTTTAAAACTTCACGTAAACGGATATTGAACGGCTGTACAGGTTTGTATTTAATATCACGTTTCGGATAATCGTTTAAGCCTATTAAAAAGTCTGCCGAACAATTAAAAAATGTAATAAAAGAAACTAAATACTCAAAATTAGGAACAGATTTCCCCGATAAATACAATGAAATTTTTGCGCGCGGAGTTTTCAATGTTTCGGCAAGTGTAGATTGAGTATAACCATCTTCATTCATAAGTTCGGTAAGTTGTTCGGATAGGTTCGACATAATTCCCCAATAATAGTGCTTTTTCTATTTTTTATTATCTTCTGAAACTTAACATTTTGCTTGCAATGTTAAGAAACAGAAGATATAATAGAAGTACACTAAATTTTGCGCGATTTTAGGATAAATAATTCAGAGAAACAAAAGGAGAACTTTATGAAGATATTAACAAAGGAATGGCGTAAAGACATTGATTTTCACGATCTGATAATAATGTTGGAGCCGAATACGCATAAAAAAATACCGTTCGTATTTACGGACGGCGGAAAAGATTGTGTTGCAAAAGAGCATTTACATACGATAAAAACAAATTTTAACCTGTCTGAAAAAGAAAACGAAATCAGCTTTGTTATGCTGCCCGATACAATCGCCTTGGAAATTGATTTATTAGGCGACGGCGAGGTAATAAACGAAAAAACCTGCACAAACGATTTTCTGATACAGTACTTAAACAGGCTGCGCCAAATTTCGTATATTCCCGACGATGTTTTAAAGACCGTTAAAGATAAAAGACTGCTTGCGCTCGGTTATGCGGAAGAGCAGACAAAAAAAGAAATACTCGGATATATAAGAGGCAGATACATAAAGGCACAAGAATTGTATGAAAAGTGCTGTGAAAATTCCTTTAAGGCTGAAGAAGAGCTTACTATTCACGCACAATTTAAAAAGCACAAATACATATATTCCGTACCTTTCTTATTTGACAGCGCGCAAATTACAAAAGTTGAAAAGGATAAAGACGATTTATATTTGACGCTTGACGATAGTGTAACAATTGTTTTCAGCGGTGCGGAAATTATCGAAGAAGAGATTGACGTTGTAAACTCGTGCGTATGCGATATCGAGCTGTATAAAAAGCAAGACTGCTACGAATTGCATTTACTGATTATGAAAAGGGATGAAAATCTTGTTTCGCACTACTACTACGCAACGTATGCGTTTGAAGATTTGAAAATCAGTGATAAATAAAAAACCCCGACGGTCGTTGACCGTCGGGGTTTGCATTTTTTTTAATTAATATTTTGTTATTTCAACAGACTTGATGATAATGGGCGTAGCGGTCATTGTGAACTTTGTTTCAAGACCGCCGTTGGAATATACGTCAAGTTTATCTACCGTGGTCGTAACCGACGTGGTGAAAGTGCTTGAAAGTCCGTTATCCGAAATATAGTCGGAAACCGCCTCTAAAAGATCATTGAGTTTTTCTTTCGCGCCGTCGTTTTTAAGCGTTGCGAAAACGCAGTAGCTTGATTCGGAATATGACGTGCTTGAACCCATCTGCATAGAGAATATACTTGTCGCGCGGTTGTATTTATAGTCGTGAATAAGTACCTGATTAAAGCTGTTGACTATTGCCGCCTTTTTATTTGCGTCGTCATCATCGCTGTAATAGAACATTTTAAGTGCGCCGAGCTGCGCGGTAAGTCCGTTTTGTTCAACTACGTGGTTGTTTGAAGAGAACTCGCCGATAAGCGTTGCAAGTTTGCCTTCGGAGGTAACTTCGGCTTTGCCGTCGCTGTTGTAAGTCAGTTTGCCGTAATCGTATACGGTGGGGGTAAGCTTGTCCCCGCTTGCAAGGTCGTAGTAAGCCTTTTCCTTTTCGTTCTTTTCAAGATATTCCGCAAGCGTTTTATTTGTGGACGCCGTGGCGTAAGCAAGAGATTCGTCGGCATTATAAGAATATGCGCCCGTGAACCAGTCCGAAGAAGCTGTATAGTTATGGACTATCATATTGTTATAGAATCCCGCGTCGGCAAGCTCGATGAAGTGCTGAACGGTCTGGGGATACATATTCCTGTAAAGCGTGTAATCAATCTCGTACGACACACTGTTAAATTCAACGGTTATTTTTGCGCCGGGGTGTTTGGTCTTTATAGTACAAGCCGACAGTGACGCGGAAACCGCCACTACCGATGCAAGCGCGCATGTTAACATTGCTATCTTTATTTTCTTAGACATTGTTTGCCACTTCCAAAATGTAAATTAGGCGTAGTTATACCACTACCCTATTATTTTACTTTTATTTAACTATTCAGTCAAGCGTTTTTAAGCTTTACGTTTAATTTTATTATTTTAGATAAGCGATAGTCGGTTTCTATAAACAAGCAGAACAAGGCGAACGCCCGAGCGTAGCGACGGTTTGCGCACCTTATTGTATTATAGATAATATGGCGCAAAGCATTTGCGAGGGGCGCGTACACAGAAGTACGTAACCCAAGAAAAGCGCAGTTCAACGCAGTTATGCGAAGTTTAGAGGAAACGACAAATAAAAAAAACCGTATCCGCGAGGGATACGGTTTTTTTATTATTTAATTTGAAATTACTCAAGAACCGCGGTAGCGCCTGCAGCTTTGAGGTCTGCAAGGATTTTTTCAGCCTCTTCTTTAGCAACATTCTCTTTAAGAACGCCGCCCTTTTCAACTGCCTGCTTAGCTTCAACAAGGCCAAGACCTGTGAATGCACGTACAACTTTGATAACGTCGATTTTCTTAGCGCCGCAATCTTTAAGAACTACGTTGAATTCGGTCTTTTCTTCAACAGCTGCAGCGGGAGCTGCGCCTGCTGCGGGAGCAGCAGCAACTGCTACGGGAGCAGCAGCGGATACGCCGAACTCCTCTTCAAGTGCTTTAACAAGCTCGTTGAGCTCTAATACGGTCATAGATTTAACTTCTTCGATAAATTTCTTTACGTCTGCCATTTTTTTATTCTCCTGAAAATTTTTTATATTTTTATTTTTTTTGCGCTTTGGTCAAGGCAACGCCCGCCTTATTCTTAATTTTGTAAACTTTGCAGATACGAGCAGTTCAAGGCGCACGAGGAAAACCCGAAGGAGTTTACACTGACGTAAATGACTGAGGGTTCCCGCAGTGCAACGCCGAAATGCGACGTAGATGCGAAGTTTAGCCTTCCTGTTTTTGTGCAACTGCGTTCAACACGCGCACAATACCCGACAACAGATTGTTGAGTACGCCTGCGAAGTTCGCAATGGGCGCCTGCATAGAACCGAGCATTTTCGCAACGAGTTCTTCTCTCGAAGGCATCGACGCGAGCGCTTTTGCACCGGCCTTGTCCACGTAAGCGTTATCAACGAAAGCGCTCTTTACGACAATCTTACCTTCGTAAGTTTTAGCAGCCTCGCTCATAATCTTTGCCGCGGTAGTTTCGTCAACGCCGAACGCAACCGCCGTGGGGCCGTTCAGGTCGCTGTCGAAGTCTTTATAACCGAGATCGTTGAAAGCTTTTCTGACAAGAGTATTCTTGTAAACTTTGTATTCGCAGTTTGCCTGTTTGCATTTGTTTCTCAGTTCTGAAACTTCTGCAACGGTAAGCTTGTTGTAATCTACAAGAACGACGGACTTTGCGTCTTTAATCTTGTTGGTGATTTCTTCAACTACAAGTTTTTTAGCCTCAAAATTAGCCGACAAATTTATTACCTCCTATAAATATTTCACAAAAATCTCGGCTATTCTGCGCCTGCGATTTTTCGTGATTTTGGGAGGCGCTGCCTCCCTTTGCGCGATTTTAAGGGCAAACAATAATATAATCGCGCAAATTCCCACCGCCGAGGTGCAAGTTTGCACAAATGGGGTGCGCTTGCGCAGGGAAACCCTGCTTGCGCCATTAATTATTTGATATGCCTTTATCGCTCTGTATAAATAAATTCCTTGTGCGCAAAGTGACACAAGGAATTTTAAAATGTTCTTTTTAAAATTGACCCGTCACCTGAGCGGGAAATTAAGCTTTAAGCACCCGCCTTCTTCGGCACAGAATTTTATTTACTTTTTTATTATAGTTTCGTTTAACTTAAATGTCAAACGATTTTTACTACTTACTTAGCCTTTATTATAAGTAACCTTAACGCCGGGACCCATTGTCGCGGAAAGAGTTACACTCTTTATATACTGTCCCTTTGCAGCTGCGGGTTTAGCCTTAACGATTGCGTCCATAAGCGCGTTGAAGTTTTCGGTAAGCTTTTCCGTTCCGAACGACTTTTTGCCGATGGGGCAGTGAATGATAGCCGTTTTATCGAGACGGTATTCAACTTTACCTGCTTTAACTTCTTTAACAGCCCTTGCAACGTCCATGGTAACGGTACCCGACTTAGGGTTTGGCATTAAGCCTTTAGGTCCGAGGATACGACCGATTCTACCTACCATACCCATCATATCGGGAGTGGTAATCATAACGTCGAAGTCGAACCAGTTATCCTTCTGGATTCTCTGAATCATTTCTTCAGCGCCTACGTAATCAGCGCCTGCAGCCTGTGCAGCGTCGGCTCTTTCGCCCTTTGCAACAACGAGCACTTTCTTGGTTTTACCCGTGCCGTTGGGAAGTACGAGAACGCCGCGGACCTGCTGGTCAGCCTGTCTGGGGTCAACGCCCAAACGTACGTGTAATTCTATAGTTTCGTCGAACTTTGCCTTTGCCGTGTCAAGAACAAGCTTTACAGCCTCGCCTAAATCATAGGACTTGGAACGGTCGTAGGACTTTATGCTTTCTAAATACTTTTTAGCAAGTTTCATAATTTACTCCTCCACCGTTACGCCCATAGAACGGGCTGTTCCCTTGACCATGCTCTTCGCCGCATCCAAATCGGTGCAGTTCAAATCGGGCATCTTGGTCTTGGCAATTTCCTCAACCTGCGCCTTGGTAAGCTTGCCTACCTTGTCCCTGTTGGGGCGTGCGCTTGCCGTTTCCAGACCCAAAGCCTTCTTGATAAGGACGGGTGTGGGGGGCGTTTTGAGAACGAAAGTGAAACTTCTGTCCTGATAAATTGTTACAACGCAAGGAATGATAAGTCCCGCCTGGCCTGCGGTCTTTGCGTTGAATTCCTTGGTAAAGCCAGGTATGTTAATACCGTGGGGGCCGAGCGTAGAACCTACGGGGGGCGCGGGGGTTGCTTTACCGGCAGGGAGCTGTAATTTTACAACAGCGGTAATTTTCTTTGCCATATAAAATTCCTCCTTGTGGTTAAAACGAGTGTATCAGTGCTGAAAATTTAAAACACTCTCCCACAATATGTAAACGCTCACAAAGTGAACGTTTTAAACTTTTTTAATTTGAATATATTCAACTTCAACGTCGGTATTTCTGCCGAACATCTGAATGTTGAGCTTAGCCTTGTGCGCTGCGTCGTTGAGCTCGGTAATAGTTCCTTCGAAACCTTCCAAGGGGCCCGACTCTACGAGAACCTTGTCGCCCACTGCGAACTCGCCTTCGACAACCGTATCTTCAAGGCGCATTTTACGGATTTCGTTTTCCTTTAAAGGAATGGGTCTGCCCTGAGGTCCGACAAAGCCCGTAACGCCCCTTGTGTTGGTTATCCAGTACCAAAGCTGGTTTGAATATATCATCTTAATGAACACGTAGCAAGGCAGAAGTTTTCTGTCTACAATCTTGCGCTTGCCGTTTTTCTCTTCGATAGTCTGTTCCATAGGAATTTTGACGTCGAAGATCATGTCCTGAAGATTGTTGTTTTCTATAAGCCGTTCCAGGTTGTCCTTAACCATAGCCTCGTAACCGGCATAGGTGTGAAGAATATACCAGCACGGCGTAGTAGTGACGTCTACCATGTGTTATTCTCCAATGCCCTTAATGTCGGTGATGACCTTCAAAAGTTCCTGAAGTCCGAAGTTGATTGCGGTGGCGACAACTAAGAACGCCAAAACGACAACGAGAACGACGCACGTTGCCTTAACCACTTTGGGGAAAGTGGGCCAGGTAACCCTTTTGAGTTCGGAAAAGGTTTCCTTCAATTTTCTGCCCATTCTTACGAAGATATTGGGCTTTTTAACTTTGTTATCGTTCTTCTGAGCCATAACTTAAACTCCGCTTTAATTATTTGGTTTCTTTATGCTCGGTATGCTTTTTGCAGAAGGGGCAGTATTTGGAAATGGTGAGCCTGTCGGGGTCGTTACGCTTATTCTTATAGCTGTCGTAATTCCTGTGCTTACATTCGGTACATTCAAAAGTGATTTTAGCCCTTGTTGATGCTTTCATTTTGGAAAACTCCGTACAAAAAAATTACACCCCCCTTTGTTGGGTGTATTGGAAGTTTAGCATATAAATCAAGCCCTGTCAATCTTTTTTTTGACTTCCGCAAAAATTTTTTGAAATTATTTTAATATTGTTACTTAATAAATTTCACAAAAACGTGTGTTGACACGTACGAAGGCAAGTGCTAAAATTTATTGTATGAAACTTCTGAAAAAGCTGTTCAGTAAAATTTTTATATCGGGTCTTGCGCTTATATTACAGTTTGCGCTGTTTTTATCCGTGCTTTTATTCGCCGAGCAATATTTTGCCGTATTGCAGATTGTAAGCGCCGTTTTCGGAATTATACTTTTCTTTTGCGTAATATCCAAAAAGGAAAGCCCCGAGTTTAAAATTCCCTGGATGTTTTTAATGCTCGCCTTCCCCCTTTTCGGCGTCGTGGTGTACTGTATGTTCGCCAACTCGCGTATGCCGACAAAATTCTACCGCCGTATGCTTGAAAGCGCCTGCCTTTGCAAAAAGTATTTCGAGCTTACTTCTTCAGAAAACGAGCGTATAAAAGCCGAGCTGGGTGAGAACTACGGCATAGAGGCGTATTTAAGGCGCAATGCTTACTCCCGCGGTCACCTCAACAACAGGGTTACATACTTCCCTTCGGGCGAGGAGTTTTATGAGGATTTACTTTGCGAACTCGAAAAGGCGCAAAAGTTTATCTTTATGGAATATTTCATAATAGACCACGGCAAAATGTGGGAGGGTATTTTAAGTATTCTCAAAGCAAAAGCACGGGAAGGCGTTGAAGTGCGGGTTATGTACGACGATATCGGCTGTGCGGGGCTATTAAAAAGCAACTACCGCAAACAGCTTAAAAAGTTCGGCATAAACTGCGTCAAGTTCAACAGATTTCTCCCCGTAGTTTCGGGGATACACAACAACCGCGACCACCGTAAAATTACCGTAATCGACGGAAAAGTCGGATATACGGGCGGGGTAAACCTTGCCGACGAGTACATAAACGCCGTTAAAAGGTTCGGGCACTGGAAGGATACCGCCGTTAAAATCTGCGGTCCGGCTGTGGGCAATCTTACCGCACTATTTTTGCAGATGTTCGACTGCACCGCAAAGTCGCTTTCTAATTACCATGAATACCTTGATATTGATTACGAAAAGTTTGACGACGCTGGCTATATTAACTTTTTCGGCGACGGTCCCAAACCCATTTACGACGAAATGGTCGGTGCGAATAATTATATCAATATATTAAACAGCGCGAAAAAGTACGCCTACATTACGACGCCTTACCTCATACCAGACTACAATCTTTTATCAGCTTTGAGAAACGCGGCTTTCCGCGGTGTGGATGTCAGAATTATCACTCCGCACATTCCCGATAAAAAGATAGTGTTCAATATGACGAGGTCAAACTACAAATATCTCCTGAAATCGGGCGTAAAAATTTACGAATACACGCCAGGGTTCATACACGCAAAAAGCATGATTGCCGACGGACAGACGGCTTTTGTGGGTACAATTAACCTTGACTACAGAAGTCTTGTTCACCACTACGAATGCGGTGCGGTAATGCACGGCACGCCCTGTATAAAAAATATAGAAATGGATATTTTAGGCACTTTAGAAAAGTCGCAGGAAATAACGGCGGAAAATTTCAAGATGGGAATTATCCCCTCTTTCTTAAACGCCGTCCTGAATATCTTTGCGCCAATGCTATAAACGCGTAAAAAGCCCTTTGCCGAGGCAAAGGGCTTTTATCTTTGTATTTAGTTTAATTTATTGTCAACTGCAAAAGCGTAAACGTCTCTGTCCTCGGGGAAGATAGGTCCGCTGATTACAGGCAGATTTAAAGGCGCGATGTATGCGCTTGCGGTAAGGTTCGTAACCGCCGAACGCAGATAGGGATAAATAAGCTTAGTTCCCTCAATTACAAACTTTCTCTCTTCGCTTTCGTTTGCAACCTCGATTTCAAACACGCCGACAAGAGTTACCATAATATCGAAGGGTTTGGGTTCAGCCTCGGTAGATTCAATCTTTACGGAAAGGGCGATGAAGTTTAGCTTATCGTTGCCGTTAACCTTTCTTACCTGACGCGAAAACTGGGGCTTGATGTCAAGCTTGTCTTCGGGATTGAGTTTTACGCGGTTGAGTTTGAAGGAAAGTTCTTCCGCAGTGATGCCTTTAAAATCGATTTTCATTTTTACGTTCTCCTGAATGTTTATGTATGAACTATTTTAATAATTCACTTAACATTATAAATATAAACACAATTAAAGTCAATTAAACCTTCCGCGATAATGTAATTTTAATTGATTAAATTTGAGCCGTATTATATAATTTACATATGACTGTTAACTTAGACAACCTTAAAAACCTGCTTTTAAGCGTGGAAAAGCCCTCGCGCTATACGGGCGGGGAGTTCGGTTTCCCCGAGCTTAAAGAAAGCGCGTTTAACTTTTGTATGTGTTTCCCCGATTTGTACGAAGTGGGAATGAGCAACCTCGGCATAAAAATAGTTTGCGAAAGCATACGCGCACGCGGCTACACCGCCGACTGCTGTTTTGCGCCGTACAAGGATTTCGGCGCGGGGCTGAAAAACTCTGGCGTTCCTCTCTACTCCCTCGGACTTAAAAAGCCGCTGGGCGAATTCGATATGCTCGGCTTTTCCTTACAATTCGAACTTTCGTATACCAATGTTTTATACATGCTTGATTTGGCGGGTATACCCCTGACGCGCGAAGAGCGCAAGGGCAAAAACTACCCGCTTATTGCCGTGGGCGGGCCGTGTGCGGTCAATCCCGAACCGCTTGCCGACTTCGTCGACATAGTGTTTGTTGGCGACGGTGAAAACGTTGACGCCGACGTTGCCGATATTTACGTCAAGTGCGGCGGTGCTACCGAAGAATTTTATAAATGCATTTCAAAGCTTGACGGCGTGTACCTTCCCGAACTCCGCAACAAGACTAAAAAAGCGCTTGTAAACGACCTTGACGGCGCCATATTCCCGCATCAATTTGCCGTGCCCAACTGCGAAAGCGTACACGACAGGGCGGTTATCGAAGTTATGCGCGGGTGCTACCGCGGATGCAGATTCTGTCAGGCGGGGTTCATTTACAGACCTGTTCGCCCGAGGAGCGTACAGACGCTTACAAAACAGGCATGTTCACTCATAAAGCATACGGGATATGACGAGGTAAGTATGAATTCACTCTCCACGGGCGACTATCCGCACCTGCGCGAGCTTATCAGAAACCTCAAAGAAAACCTGCCCGAAGGCGTTACCCTTGCCCTCCCCTCTTTAAGGGTCGACAGCTTTGACGGCGACTTTGCTCAGGACGCAAGAAAAATTTCTTTGACCTTCGCGCCCGAGGCGGGTTCACAACGACTGCGCGACGTCATAAACAAAGACGTAACCGAAGAAGAGATTTTAAAAGCCGTGCAAAGCGCGTTCGATATAGGATACTCTGCGGTCAAACTGTATTTTATGTTAGGACTGCCCACCGAAAACGACGAGGATATTGACGGCATTGCAAGGCTGTGCGCGCTCATAAAGGGGTGTTACAGAAGTAAGCCGAGAAAGAAACAGCTGAGAATTTCCGTTTCGCTTTCCACGTTCATTCCCAAGCCCTTCACGCCCTTCCAGTGGGAAAGGCAGGCAAGCGATAAAGAGATTGACGAAAAGCAGGCAAGACTTAAAAGTTCACCGCATATGAAGGGGGTAATTTTAAGTACGAGCGACAAATTTGTATCCCGCCTCGAGGCTGTGCTTGCCCGCGGTGACAGGCGGCTTTGCAAAGTTTTAAGGCTCGCTTACCAAAACGGCTGTATATTCGACGGTTGGGACAAAGAACTCAACAAAGATGGCTGGCAAAAGGCTTTTGAAAGTGCGGGCATAGACCCCGCCGACTATACGCGGAAATTTGCCGAGGACGAAGTTTTGCCCTGGGATATTATCGATATAGGCGTGACAAAGCAATATTTCCTGTCCGAGCGAAAGCGCGCTTACGCCGCGGCGGTAACAGGCAGCTGCCTTCAGTCTTGCAAGGGCTGCGGGCTGATGAAAGTTTGTAAGGCGGCGGAAGGTAAAATATGATTTCATTCAAGTACACAAAAACGGACGGGGCGGAGTATTTGTCCCACCTCGATTTATTGAGGCACATAGACCGCACTTTAAGGCGCGCGGGAATTAAGGTCAGAACATCGGAAGGGTTCCACCCCCACCCCAAAATTTTTATGAACAATCCCCTGGGGCTGGGCGTTAAATCCGTTGCCGAATACTGCGCCGTCGACTGCGAGTGCGAGGGAGATTTTAAAGAGCTGTTCAACGCAAATTCGCCCTCGGGCGTCAAGTGCCTTGACTTTAAAGTCACCGACGAAAATCCCAATTTTGCAAACACTATCGAAAGCTGCACCTATACAGCACAGGGCATACCCCACTTTGACACCAAGGAATATATGTCGCGTAAAAGCATTATAATTACCGACAAGCGCGGGCGCACGGTGGACATTGCCCCGAGGATATTATCGCTTGAATACCAAAACGGCGCACTTACTTTCACTTTGTGTTGCGGACAAAACAATTTGCGCCCCGACCTGTTTACAGAGATTTTACAAGGCGAATTCGGCGGGCAGGCTTTTGGACTTATAAAGACACATTCGCACGGGAAATACACATTCTGACGGAGCAACTATGTCAAAAAAGACTATTTTCTTTGACGACTACTGCGGGTATCAAATGTCCGTAATCGTCGAGGACGGAAAAATAACCGAATTCGGGTTTGAAGAAAAAGACAATACTTCGATTGTCGGCAATATCTACAAGGGCAGGGTGGAAAGCGTTCTGCCCGGTATGAACGCCGCCTTTATCAACTGCGGACTGGAACGCAACTGCTACCTTTCCACCGACGATATTTTCTTTGACAAGAACAAATACGACGGCAGCGGAGATATTCCCCCTTCGCTCGATATTCACGAAGGAGACGAAATTGCCGTTCAGGTAGTAAAAGCGCCCGTCGGCACCAAAGGCGCGCGGGTAAGCGCAAACCTTTCGTTCGTGGGCAAGCACCTCATATATATGCCATCCGCTCCCTTCGTCGGCGTGTCGCGCAAGATTGCGGACGACGAGCTGAGAAAAAATCTCATATATTCTGCGGAACGTATGAAGACGAAGAATGAAGGTATAATTCTGAGAACCGCCTCCCCCTATGCTAGGCGGGGCTATTTAGAGCAGGAACTCGATTACCTGCGCAACCTGTACAACGAGGTAAAAACCAAACAGCCCGAGTGTGCCGTGGGTGATTTACTTTACAGCGATCTGGAACTGCCTATGCGCGTTATGCGCGACACTTTAAGCTATGATATAGAGCGCATAATCGTGGGTTCGCCGCAGCTTGAAAAGGTCATCCGCGATATCGTAAATCTGTACCCTGCCGCCAACCGCCGCCCTGTACTTTTGCACGATTCGGGCAGGGATATGCTGGCGGAATACGGACTTTCAGAACAAATTCACGCCCTGTACTCTTCACGCGTAAACCTTGACAACGGCGCATATCTTGTAATAGAAAAGACCGAGGCGCTGACCTCTATAGACGTGAACACGGGCAAATTTACGGGCGACGACAGCCTTGAACAGACGGTATACTACACCAACATTTTAGCGGCGCGCGAAATTGCAAGGCAGGTAAAACTGAGGAATATCGGCGGCATAGTAGTGGTCGACTTTATAGATATGGCTGACCCCGCGCACGCAAAGTCGCTCGTCACCGAGCTTAAGCGCGCACTCAAAAACGACCCCGCCAAGTGCTGCGTAGCGCAGATGTCGGAGTTCGGGCTTGTGGAGTTTACAAGAAAGCGCGTCGGGGGCAACCCGCTTGCGCTTATGAGCAAGCCGTGCAAGCACTGCAAGGACGGCAAGGTCAAGACTCCGCGCTATGCGCTCATCGGAATGAGGGCGAAACTTTTAGAACTTTGCTATGAAGGCAACACCCTTATCCGAGTCGATATGAACGGCGAACTTCTGGAGTATCTTTCAGGCTGGCGGGAATTTACGGACGACCTTAAAGAAAGGCTTAAAGGCGTAAACATTTACGCCGTGCCCCGCAAGAGTTATTCGGAAGATCAGATAACCTACCGCTGCAACGAAAAACCCGACAACGCAATAAAACTTGTATAGAAAGAAAGGGCGCGGCAATATGCCGCGCCCTTTTGCGTATTTATGATAATACATTCAAAAAATACCGGCTTAAATTTTCGGGACTGTCCTTAAAATCTCTGTTTACCCACCACCTCACCATTTCGATAAAGCTGCCCGCAATATGGTTTTGCAGAAATTCTTCGGGAACGTCCTGCACGGAAAGCTTTTCCTTGCCAATTGTTTCAATCAGATAACTTCTGAAATACTGCAAAAATATTTCACCGCTTTCGCTCGATAATATGCCTTTGACGACTTTCTTATCGTCGAGTAAATGATAGAGTATATGCGGAATCTTTTGTCCGAAAGTCGTTGCCGACGAAAAGTCGTGCGTCCTTTCCGTGCCGTGCGGTGAAAAAATATGTTCGAATAAGTCCGTACATTTTTGCCGCAAAAGTTCGTCCTTTGTTTCAAAATGCTCGTAAAACGTACTGCGCCCTATATTTGCCTCGTCAATAATATCCTGCACCGATATTTTGGCGTAGGCGTTTTTTTGTATCAGCTTATCAAAAGCCGCAAAAATCGCCGTTCTTGTTTTCTGTATCCTTCTGTCCATACCGACCCCTTTATTCCCGTACAAATTTAATTTTTTGTCCGATAACGTATAAATGCTTAAAAGTGGTTGCCTTATATACGTTGTTTAAAGTCGGCAAAAATAATATAATGTAATCAAACAACATGTTCGGAAACAAATATATTATACGGTTTTTGAACAGTCTTGTCAAGGAGGCTTAAAATGTTTAAAAAGGTATCTGACTTTTTGAACGGAATACCAATGACTATCGTATCGGGCGTATTCCTGCTTGCGAGTCTGGCGCTCTTAATAACGAAAAACTTTGTAGAATTGAATATTAGTCCGTTTCTCGATTTTGCCTGGGTAACGATTGTTATATCGGGTTTCCCGCTCGTCTATCTTGCTGTATCAAGGCTGCTTTTCAAACGCTGGGTATCAAGCGCGCTTTTAATTACGGTTGCTATGATAGCGTCTATATGTGTCGGCGAAGTGTTTGCCGCCGGCGAGGTTGCATTCATTATGGCGCTTGGCTCCATATTGGAAGATAAAACGGTTGAGCGTGCAAAAAAAGGCTTAAACAGTCTTATAAAACTTTCTCCGCAAACAGGGCGTATTATCTGCGAGGAAAACGGAAAAACGGTTGAAAAAGTAGTAAATATCGACGAAATCGAAAGCGGAATGAAACTGCGCGTTCTTGCAGGAGAAACGATACCCGTTGACGGAAAAATAATTGTCGGCAATACATCGATAGACCAGTCGATTATGACGGGCGAAAGTTTACCCGTCGACAAGTCAGTCGGGGACGAAGTTTTTTGCGGTACAATGAATTTATACGGCTCGGTTGATATAGTTGCAACTAAAGTAAAAGAAAATTCGTCCCTCCAGAAAATGATTAAGCTATTAAAAGAGGCTGAAAACAAAAAGGCACCTATGCAGAGGATAGCCGACAAGTGGGCAACGTGGCTTGTTCCTGTTGCTATTTTAATTGCCTTTGTTACAAGCATTGTTACATACTTTGTAATTGGCAACGAAAACAACGCCGCTTTAATTCGCGGAGTAACTATTCTTGTTGTCTTTTGCCCCTGTGCGCTCGTTCTTTCAACGCCTACTTCCGTTATGGCAGGCATAGGTCAGGCAACCAAATACGGCGTTCTTATAAAATCGGGCGAGGCGCTGGAAAATATGGGGAAAGTAAATTGTATAGCATTTGATAAAACAGGTACGCTTACGTTCGGAAAACTTACAGTCAGCAACATAATATCATTCGGTGCATTGTCTGAAAATGAATTATTACGAATAACGGCAAGCGTTGAAAGCCGCAGTGAACACCCGCTCGGCAAAGCAATAGTCGAATACGCAAAACAAAACAACGCCGACCTTGCGGAAATCTCCGACTTTGAAATGGTTGCGGGTAAAGGCGTTTGCGGTACAATATACAATAAAAAGTATATTTGCGGCAATAAAAAATTCTTGCAGGAAAACGGTATTGAACTGACAAACGAACACAATGAAACTTTGGAAAATTTGCGTTCAGAAGGTAAAGCTGTAATTCTTGTTGCCGACGAATACGGACTAATCGGCGCAATAGGTTTATCCGATACCTTACGCCCTACGGCAAAAGAAACAGTGCGGAAATTGAAAGCGCTCGGCTATGAAATCGTTTTGCTTACGGGCGACCATAAAACAACCGCAGAATACTTTGCACAGCAAGTAGGAATAACGAATATCAAATCCGAATTGTTACCCGAAGATAAAGTAAACGCAATAACGGAGTTGCAAAAATCGGGCTATAACGTATGTATGATAGGCGACGGCGTAAACGACGCGCCCGCTCTGAAAACCGCTAACGTGGGTGCTGCTATGAGCGGAATAGGCAGCGACATTACAACCGAAGCCGCAAGTATAGCGTTGATGAGCGACGATATAGAAAAACTGCCGTATCTCTGCATTCTTGCAAAAGCAACGATAAACACGATAAAGTTTAATATCTCGCTTTCAATGACGATTAACTTTATCGCAATCCTACTCTCCTCTTTCGGTTTGCTAACGCCTATTACGGGCGCAATCGTACACAATGTGGGCTCTGTTCTCGTAGTTTTAAACGCCGCTTTAATGTATGCCAGAAAGTTTATCAAAAAAGCGCAAAAAATATAGTTGAAACCAATACCCCGCGCATATGCGCGGGGCTTTTATTTGCTCTTTTACAAAAATAATTTACTTTAATACTTTACTTTTTGCACCTCTATAATGTATACTAAAATAGTGAAAATATATATTTTCTGAATTCAAGGAGGACGGAATGAAAAAATTTCTCATCACATTGCTGATGTCGGCGTTTGTGCTTGCTTCATCAACGGTCTTAGCCGCTTGTGACGGATTATTCGGCGGAGGCGGCGGAGGCGGCGGAGGCGGAGACGGCGGTCACGGCCATACCGACGGCGACGGCGACGGATTGTGCGACATCTGCGGCATCAGGGTCAACGGGGGCAGCAGTGAAATAGGCCCTCATCCGCATACGGATAAGGACGACAACGGCATATGCGATCTCTGCGATATCGGGCTTGGCGGGTCTGTATTGGCTCAGGTCTCATATTTAACGCTTGACAACGACAGTCTTACGCTCGAAGTCGGAGATACAAAAAGCTTAAAGGTTACCGTTTATCCCCGGAGCGCAAACGGCGTAAGATTTACGTGGACTACAACAAACGACCTTGTAGTGACTGTAGAAAACGGCATAGTTACGGCGGTTGGCGAAGGAATGGCTACGATATACGTTACGGCAGAGGATGAATTCAAGCAGATGGCCGAGTGCACAGTCACGGTAAAGCCCGCCCCCGTACTGGTAAGCGGCGTATCGCTTGATCAAACCGAGCTGACTATCGAGGCAGGCAAGACCGACAAGCTGACGGCAAGTGTTTTACCTGCGAATGCGGACAATAAAAACGTAAGTTGGAGTTCGTCGGATGAAAGTATTGTAACCGTATCAGACGGCAGAGTTACCGCAGTTGCCGAAGGAACGGCAACAATAACGGTCACGACGCAAGACGGTAACAAAACCGCCGAGTGCGCAGTAACGGTAATTCCCGCCATTATATCCGTAACGAGAGTTTCGCTCAATAAAACTTCACTCAATTTCTACGAAGGCGAAAGCGAAACTTTAACCGCAACGGTTTACCCCAATAATGCGGACGATAAAAGCATTGTATGGAGTTCTTCGGACGAATACGTGGCAAAAGTCGTTGACGGAGAAGTAACGGCAAGACACACAGGTACTGCAACCATAACCGTTACGACCGTTGACGGTAATAAAACGGCAACCTGTACCGTCGTCGTAGGAAATTTATCATACAGAACAATAATAGTCGACGGCAAAACCGTAAGTTACGCCGTAGCGGGAATGGGTTCATACAAGGGAGATAATATTATAATTCCCGCACAGTACAACGGAAAACCCGTAACGGAAATTGACAAAGAGGCTTTTAAAGACAAGACAATTACGAGCGTAACTATCCCCGACAGTGTGACTAAAATCGGCGACAATGCGTTCAGCGGCTGCAACGGTATCAGATATGCGGCGATGCCGATATCTGCATTCCCTTATATATCCGTATCCAATTTAAATACGCTGGTTATTACGGGCGGCGACAGCATAGAAGCATCTGCGTTCAGTGATAACCGCAATCTGACAAGCATAACCATTCCCGCAAGCGTAACCTCAATCGGAGCATATGCTTTCAGAAACTGTAGAAATCTTTCGGTATTGCATATAACCGATATATCGAAATGGTGCGAAATTTCTTTCGCCGATCATTACAGTAATCCTTTAAACAGCACCACCAAAGCTGAAATGTACCTTAACGGTGAGCTTGTAACGGATCTGGTTGTTCCCGAGGGAACTCAAAAAATCTCGTCACAGGCGTTCTGCAACTGCGACAGCTTAACAAGCATAGTCATTCCCGACAGCGTAACCGAAATCGGAGAGTTAGCATTCCAGGGCTGCGACGGGCTGACTAAAATAACCATAGGCAAAGGCGTAACGACCATTTCGGATTATGCGTTCTTTTCTTGTGATAACTTAAAAGAAGTACATATCTTTGACGTGGCAAAATGGTGTGCAATAGGCTTTGGAGCGCACTCTGCAAATCCTCTATACACTGCACATAATTTATATTTGAACGGTAAGCTTGTGGAAACGTTATATATTCCCAACGGCGTAACCCAAATAAAAGCACTGGCGTTTCTAGATTGCACAAGCCTTACGGGCGTATCTATTCCCGAAAGCGTTACTTCGATAGGCTCAAACGCGTTCAGCGGCTGTACCAATATTGAACTTGCGGCAATATCTCCGGAATTCATAAGCTGTATAGCAAGCGTCAAGTTAAAAAACGTTCAGGTTGTCGGTACCACTATCGGGGCAAACGCATTTAAAAATTACATCCATTTGACAACAATAGGAATTAATCCCGACGTGACGACGATAGGCGATGGCGCGTTCAGCGGCTGCAGCAGTCTGACAAGCATTTATATACCCGGTAAAGTGACTTCTATCGGCACAAACGCTTTCCTGGGATGCAGCAGTCTGGAAACAATAACCGTAAGCGGAGAAAATACCAAATATCACAGTGCGGGCAATTGCATTATAGAAACGGAAAGTAAAACCTTGATAGTCGGCAGTAAAGCGGGCGTCATTCCCGACGACGGAAGCGTAACTGATATCGGCGGCTATGCGTTTAGCGGTTGCACGGAAGTGACCGAAATAGTTATACCCGACGGCGTAACTTCAATCGGCAGCGAGGCTTTTAGCGGTTGCACCAATCTGGAAAAATTAACCATTCCCGACAGCATAGAAGACATTGCAACGAACGCATTTGCAAAATGTTACAAAATTGTGAACGTCACAATGCCCATATCCGCATGGTCGAAGGCCAGAATATTGAACGTTGCTACGCTTGTTTTAACGAGCGGCGAAAGCATCGACGACGAACTGTTTTCAGGCAACGGCACTTTAATAAGCGTAACCTTACCCGACGGATTGACTTCAATCGGCAATTATGCGTTCAGAGGTTGTCACGGTTTATCGAATATTGTTTTACCCGACAGTCTGACTGATATCGGCGACTATGCGTTTAACGGTTGCGTCAACCTGACGGATATTGCTATCCCTAAAAACGTAACCTCAATCGGTAACAATGCGTTCGGCATTTGCGGCAGTTTGACAAATTTAACCGTAAGCGGGGAAAACGCCAGGTATCATAGCGATGGCAATTGCCTTATAGAAACGGAAAGTAAAACTCTGTTACGCGGGTGCAAAACGAGCGTAATTCCCGATGACGGAAGCGTGACCGCTATCGGCAGTTATGCGTTCAACGGATGCGATGAATTGGAAAGTATCGTCATCCCCGAAAATATAACTTCAATCGGCAGATACGCGTTTGCAGGATGTTCCGAGTTGGCAAGCGTAACCGTTTTATGCGGTACGGCGTCTTTCAGCAGCTATGCGTTCGATGAATGCGGAAAGCTTGAAGAAGTGCACGTTACCGATATAGCAAAATGGTGCGCGAACTCGTTTTACGCCCGCGAGTCCAATCCTTTGTACTATGCAAAAAATCTGTATTTAAACGGAGATCTCGTAGAAGATTTGGTGATTCCCGACAGCGTAACCGAAATCGGCAAATATGCGTTCTACAATATGAACAGTATGAAAACGGTAACGCTTCCCGACAGCATAACGTCTATAAAAGACGAGGCTTTCAGGTATTGCACCTCACTCGAAGAAATGCATATATCCGACTTATCGAAATGGTGCGCAATAGTCTTTACCGATGAATATTCAAATCCTTTGTCAAATTCTTGTAGTTTATACCTCAACGAAACATTAATTGAAGATCTGGTGATTCCGGAAGAAATAACTACTATCTCTTCATATGCATTTTTCAATTGCGGCTCGTTTAAGACCATAACAATTCACAGCGGAGTTACTAAAATCGGTCGCCTAGCTTTTTATGATGACGGTGCGACTGTATATTGCGAAGTCGCGGCAAGGCCTACGGGTTGGGATACCCGGTGGTGTCCGAGTATGCCCGTTGTTTGGGATTATAAACACAATGACACAGATAAAAACGGCTACTTCTACGCATCAATCGGCGGCATAAGATATGCTTTAAAAGACGAAATTGCAGAAGTGACAATACAGCCGAAAACTGTAAGCGGCGCAATCACAATACCGACATCGGTTACGTATAATGAATCGTCTTATCGGGTAACCTCTATCGCGGATAGCGCTTTCAAGAATTGCAAAAAATTAACAGGCATTGTTATCCCCGACGGCATATCCCTTGGTACGGAAGTATTTTACGGTTGCAGCAATCTTACAAGCGTAACTCTTCCCGATGATTTAACTGCTATTCCGGAAAGTGCCTTCTATGAATGCAGCAGCCTGGCAGACATTGAAATTCCCGACAGTGTTACCGAAATATGCGAAAATGCATTTTGGTATTGCACAAGCCTGACAAGTATAACTATACCGGAAGGTGTAACTTCAATCGGTATGTATGCGTTCTACGGTTCGGGTTTAACAAGTATTACCATTCCCGTCAGTGTTACTTCTTTTGGTAATTATTCATTCTATGTCGAATTAGAACACATAAATTATAATGGCACCAGAGACCAGTGGTATGCAATACAGAAAACGCGTTATTGGACCTCAATGAAACAATGTCTTATTTACTGTACGGACGGTGAATACATTATAACTATATATTAAGGAAGAATAAAATCTTTCCGCAACGTATTAAAAGAAGGCTGCCGCGGTAACGCGGCAGCCTTCTTT
>JAIDSQ010000156.1 GCA_029061155.1 Clostridia bacterium | reverse complement strand
CTCGACTATTTAAGTCATTTATCTTTGCTGACTTTGCTTTGTGGTACTAATGTACTTCAAAGTTAATTGACAGAAACAATTTTTTAAATTCGTTTCCTTCTATTCAATTTTTAAACTTCATCAACCGAAAAAACATTCGGCGCTCGCTTACGAGCTTGTCTATAATAACATATACAATATTAATTGTCAACTGATTTTAGAACTTTTTTTGTAATTTTTTTAAGTTTTTTTACAGTTTTTATTTAATTTGTATACTCTTGCTGCGAGCTTTATTAAGATATCACAAAGGTATAAATTTTGTCAAATAAATTTTTTAACTTTTTTAGAAAAATTTTCTATAAGTAAATTTTTGACATTTTACGAAAATTTTATACATTCGGCGCGAAAATCCCCGAGGGCAATTTGCTTGCAATTTATGTGCATATGTTATATTATTATAATATGTATAAGATATTGAGGATAGTTTTCTGTGTGCTGACGGTTGCGCTTGCGGCTGCGGCAATATTCATTTTTACTTATCTCGGCTGGCTGTGGGGAGCTTTGTCTCTGCTCTTCGCCTTTGTCTTCGGCGCGCTGATGGTAATTTTCAAGCAGCTGCAGGAAAAACAGGAATTAAAGAAAAACCCGCCTCCTCCCGAAGGCGATTTTATAACCGGCAAAGTTGACGACGGCAAAGAGTAATGAAAAAAAGCGTAATCATATGCGCAGCTGCGTGCGCCGCGTACGGAGCGACGCTTCTTGCAATAGGAATATATATAGCGCAATTTAATCTGTCGCAGTTATTCGTTCAGATGCTTGTCGAAAAAACAGGTTTTTTAGCGCTGATACTCAGTATAGCGTTATACCTGCCTATACTATTAATGCGCTTTATCCCGTTTGCTTTTATATTTTACGGAGCAGCCTACATATTCATCTTTGCGCGGACGGTATACAAGCTTTACAAATGCGATTTTCAGTGGCTGCAGAAATACCTGTTTATACTAAGCATTACGCACGGCTGTCTGTTTGTCCTGATATTATTTGCCGACTGTATAATCTTTCCGTATATCTTTATTAATATACAAAGCGGAGTTTCGGTTCCGCTCGTAGTATTTACCCTGCTTATCAACACGACCGGAATAGCGTTGGAAATTTCAAATATATTGGCAGTAAAAAAATTAAAACAAATGCTTTTAAATACGCAAGGGCCTTCCGTCTGACGGAAAGCCCTTTATTATATTATATGGTATAGGTCTTCCTCGGTTTCTATAAACGAGCAGAACAAGGCGAACGAGGAAAACGCAAGGGCGCATACACAGAAGTATGTAACCGAGCGTTCCCGCAGTTCAACGCCGTTATGCGAAGTTTAGAGAAAGCGAGTTAAATCATTCTCTGAGCCTGTATAAAGTAACTCCACCTCAGCGAACTTATCTTTTCTATCTTGGCGTAGTCGGACGCCGTGTGAAGAATGTAGTTGTCGCCCAGATACATTGCTACGTGTCCCACGCGTTCTATGCCTTTGTTGTTTTTTCTCGACGCGTTGGTGAAAAACATCAAGTCGCCGCGCTTTAAGTTTTGTCTGGAAACGGTAGTCCCCTGATAAATCTGCGTGCGCGTGTTGACGTCGATCAGCTTGTCCGCGCCCTTGTAAAACATATACTGCATAAGTGACGAACAGTCGAACGCGCTGGTGGTAAATCCCTTCAGTTTATTGCCCTTTCCGTCGTGAACGCGCACAGCCCCGTAGACGTAGGGCGTGCCCAAAAGTTTTGTTCCTTCCGCGATAACGTCTTCAATCTTATCCGCGCCCTTTTGCATATCGACAATAACGCAATACTTTTTGGATATGTACACCGTCTTATTTTTATAGTAGGTCTTGTACCACCCGTTAACCTCGCCGAGGCAGGCGTAGAGAGTATTCTTTTCGGCTTGTCCCGAAACGTAATAGTTTGTTCCCGCACCCGAGCGAAAATTGACGCTGTCGGAAGTGACCGTTATGTACGATACAGTTTTAATCTGAGGCGTAACCACTGGGGGATTGACTTCGGGAACAGGCTCCTCGATTTGAGGCTGCTCCGTCACGGTAGGAGCTTCAGGCTCCGCTGGTGCGACAATTTCGGGCACTTCAGCCGGCGGCTCTTCGCTTTGCGCCGACGCGCAGCCTGCAAGCGTTGCGGATAGCGTGAGAGCAACCGCCAAAGAGGCAATAACTTTCAATTTCATTTAATATCTCCTTTACGGAAATATTATACCAAAGCGTGTACAAGTGCGCAATGCAAAGATTTTTCCAGCCGTGGTTAAATTTTCAATTTAGAAAATACTTCGCCGATGCTGTCGTTTATTACCAAATTCGCGCGGGCGTCGGCGGACGTCGGCGACTTGTTTATCACCACAAGATTTTTACCCGAAAAATATTCCACAAATCCCGACGCGGGAAAGACCACAAGCGACGTTCCGCCGATTATCAGCGTGTCCGCCTCCCTTATCCTCCATACGGAACTGCGGATAGTTGAATTGTCGAGCTGTTCTTCATAGAGTACGACGTCGGGTTTTATAACCCCTCCGCACGTGCATTTGGGAACGCCTTTACTTTTCAATATGTAATTAAGCGAGTAAGGCTTCCCGCAGCGCATACAGAAATTTCTGTGAACGGTGCCGTGAAGTTCGTAAACCTTTTTACTGCCCGCCGCCTGATGAAGTCCGTCGATATTCTGCGTAATCACCGCATTGAGTTTGCCCGCCTGTTCTAGCTTAGCCAAAAAGATATGCGCGGGGTTGGGCTTTGCGTCGGGGTACAACATTCTTTCGCGGTAGAAGTCATAGAACTCCTCCGTGCGCTCCTTGAAAAAGGTATGTGAAACTATTTGTTCGGGCGGATAGTTGTACTTTAAATTATACAGTCCGTCCTGCGAACGGAAGTCGGGAATACCGCTTTCTGTGCTTACGCCCGCACCGCCGAAAAATACTATATCCTTGCTTTCGTCTATTATTTCCTGAAGTTTTTGTATCTTATCCATATTATTATATAAGCCCGCACGCGTGCGGGCTTATACTCCTTTAATCTTATTCAACTCCTTCGTTGAGCTTTTCCAAGAGTGCGTCCAGATCGTTGCCGTGAACAAACACAGCCTGTTCGATTGTTTCGCCGTGAGCCATTGCGCAGCCGAGGCAGTGCATACCTACAGCCTGTAAAATTTCCGCGCTGTTGGGATTGATTTTAAGACAGTCCATGATAAGGGTGTCCTTTGTTATTTTAGCCATAATATTTTCTCCTTAAATTATTTTTGTTCTTTATTAGTTTTTTTAACCGTCTTTCTGGCGGGTTTCTTTTGCTCTTCAACGGGTTTACTCTCTTCGGCGGTGTGCACAACGACCTGCGGGAAGGGAATACCTATTGAATTTTCGTCGAACATCATTTTGAGACGCTTGTTCATTTCACGCTGAACGCCGAAAATATCGCCTTCATAGCACTTAGCCGTAAACTGAAGGGTTACGCCCGACGCACCGAGGGCGGAAACTCCGTCGTACGAAATGTCGCCTATAATACCGTCGATTTTTATATCGGGAAGTTTGGCTTTGATAATGCCTTCCACGCGTTCAAGCGATTCGCCGTACTCGATATCGATAAGCGATTTGGCGGTCGAAGGTTTGACCGTCTGGTTGAGCACTCCCCTTATATCGCTGTTGTTTATAATTTTGATGTTGCCGACAGCCTCTAACTTGGTTGTACGTATACCAATCGAAAGCACAGTGCCGCGGAAGTCGTCGATGGTTATAATGTCGCCGACGTTGAATTCGTTTTCAAATACGATAAACAGACCTGCAACGATATCCGCGATTAAGCTCTGCATACCGAGTCCGACTATCAACGTAATGACGCCTGCACCAGTTATAAGCGCGGTCGTATCAATACCCCAGACGGCAAGCACGGCGATTATTAAAATGATTGTGACTACCCATTTTAAGAGGTTGGTTATAAGCCTTGCAACCGTAATTTCTCGCTGTGTTCTTTTGAACACTTTATTTATTATAGCTATGACAATAGTTGTAATAATTAAAACTATTGTCACAATTCTGATTGCCTGAATAACCTTCGGAACAATAGCAAGCAGACTGTTTAAAAGCTGAGAGCTTGTTATGCCGCTGTAAAATATGCTGTCCTCAGCAAATATAAAATCGTGAAAAACGTACGAACAAACAGTACCTACAGCCATTATAAGCAGAATAAAAACCTTTAAAGGTCCCAAACTTTTGACCTTCTTTTTCACTTGTTCGTTTTGCTGTTTCAATTTTTCGGTCATATAAATATCCCTTTAAATTTTAATCTGCATTCTGCCGTCGGGGAAATCCGAACGGTGCTTTAATGCATAAACTGCGCTCACGTTGCCTATGCCGTCCTTTTTAAGCGGTCTGCCCCTGAACACGCGCGATTCAATGGGTATCTCTTCGGTGTTGACTTCAATTACCGTCTTGTCCTCGTTGACGACCGCGAGCGAATAGGGAATTGTGACGTAGTCGGCAAACATTATTTCGCCCTTGCCCTTGATATCGGCAATCATTACACCCTTGCACGCCCTGCCGATAGGGTCGATTGTGGACGCGACTACGCGCTTAAATCCGCCCAGCGTGGTTACGATAATAATTTCGCCCTCGCCCGTGTGCTGTGTTGCAAATATAACCTCGTCGTCCGTGCCGAGCGCAATACCCTTGACGCCGCCCGCAATTCTGCCCTGCGCGGGTACGCCGTCCTTACTTGCGTTAAGGCACAAGCCTCTGCGCGTAATGAACAGCATAGTCGAGAACTCGTCCTCGTCATAACGCTCCACGGTCAAAAGTTCGTCGCCGTCCTTTAATTTTATCGCAGGCATTACGGCTTTGCCCTGAATGTATTCCACCCACGGCGTACGCTTTACCGCGCCCTGTTTCGTGAAGAATATCAAATCGCCTTCGGGCTGTTTACCCGCTGGACAAGCCATAAGCTTTACGGGGCGTTCGTCCTTGGAAACGCCTTCTATAAGCTTTTCAAGCTTTGTTCCAGCAGACTTGAAATCCGAAAGTTCGGCGTACTTGGCGCTTAATTTTACCACGTTGCCGATATTGGTAAACACGTACACGTCGTCGTCCGACGCGCAGTTTATAACCTGCTTATGCAGCTGTGCGGGAGTCGAATACATGGAAAGCTTTTTCTTCACCGCAAACGCAAAGTCGCCCCTGTCAACGAACTTGACGTTGTTCGAGGCGTTTATGCACACCGACCATTCCTCTACGGGCTTTGTTACGTCGGCGCGCTTGACGGCAATTTTGCCCTCCTCGTCCACAATGCGCGTCTTGCGTTCACACTTGTATTTGCGCTTTATCTCACGCATTTCCGTCTTGACAAGGTCCCACTGCTTGTCCTTGTCGTCTATAATAGCCTTTAATTTTTCTATTAAAATTTTTAAATCCCTCAGCTCGTCCTCTAACTTCTTGACTTCGAGCTTGGCAAGACGGGCAAGCCTTAAATCGAGAATAGCCTGAGCCTGCCTCTCGGACAGCGCAAACCTCTCCATCAGCTTTCTTCTTGCGTCGGCGGTGGATTCGGCTGTCTTGATAATGCGCACAACTTCGTCGACGTTATGCACGCCTATAATAAGCCCTTCCAAAATATGACAGCGCGCCTGCGCCTCTTTAAGCTCGAAACGAGTACGGCGCAGAACGACCTGACGCTGATACTGCACGTAGTATCTTATTATATCTAAAAGCCCTAACTGGCGGGGTTTACCGCCCGCAATAGCAACCATGTTTATGCCGAAGGTACACTCTAAATCGGTGTATTTTAAAAGAATGTTTAAAATATTGTCTACGTCCGCGTCCTTTTTGCAGGTGATAACGGCGCGCATACCCGTGCGGTCGGACTCGTCCACAATCTCGGCAATACCCGAAAGCTGTTCCTTTTTGTCCTCGCGAAGGAGCATTATCTTTCTTAAAAGCTCGGCTTTATTCGTCTGATAGGGAAGTTCGGTTATTACGATATGCTTTTTGCCGTAATCGCCCGCCTCTACCGTGTATCGCGCGCGAAGGGTAATTTTGCCCTTGCCGGTCTCGTAAGCCTGCTTAAGCTCTTTTGCAATGACAAACCCGCCCGTGGAAAAATCGGGACCGGGGATAATCTTCATCATCTCGGTAAGCGAGATTCTGGGATTGTCTATATAAGCGCAACAGCCGTCTATAACTTCCGTTAAGTTGTGCGTGGGAATATTCGTAGCAAGACCTACCGCAATTCCGTTTGCGCCGTTTACTAAAAGATTGGGGAACCTGCCGGGGAGAAGGTCGGGTTCCAACAGCGAGTCGTCGAAGTTGAACGAAAAGGGTACCGTCTCCTTGTCTAAATCGCGCAAAAGTTCCATTGCAAGAGGTTCGAGCCTTGCCTCGGTATACCTCATCGCCGCGGCGGGGTCGCCGTCCACCGAACCGAAGTTGCCGTGTCCGTTGACGAGAGTCATACGCATATTGAAGTCCTGCGCCATTCTTACCATTGCGTCGTAAACCGAACTGTCGCCGTGGGGGTGGTATTTACCCATACAGTCGCCGACGATTCTCGCCGACTTCTTGTGCGGTTTTTCAGGCGTTAGTCCCATTTCCGCCATAGTGTAAAGAATACGCCTCTGCACTGGCTTAAGCCCGTCCTCTACGCGGGGAAGGGCTCTGTCTAAAATTACGAACTCCGCATAGGGGAGCATTGAATTGGGCATTACCTCTTCAAGCGGGGTTACGTAAACGTTGCCCGTAGGAATGGTTGTCTGTATATCGCCGCTGTTCTTTTTTGCCATTATCAGTAATCTCCCGAATTGGTTTCGGACTTGAAGTTAACCTTTTCAATAAATCCGTCAACCTTGTTGAAGTTGGCGTTTTGGGCGAGAAATTCCTTTCTGCCCTCTACCTTGTCGCCCATAAGCATTTCAATTACGTTGGTTGCCTCGGTGGCGTCCTCCACCGTAACCTGAATCAAATTGCGGGTTGCGGGATTCATTGTTGTATCCCAAAGCTGGTCTGCGGACATCTCGCCCAAGCCCTTGTAGCGCTGCAGCTGATAGCCCTTGCCCACCTTTTTAATCTTTTCGTCAAGTTCCTTATCGTCGTAAGCGTATTCCACAACGTCCTTTTTGTATACCTTGTACAAGGGGGGCATACCTATATACACGTAGCCCGCATTGACTAAATCGCGCATATACTTGAAAAAGAATGTAAGTAAAATACAGCGTATGTGCATACCGTCCTGGTCGGCATCGGAAAGTATTATTACCTTTTTATACTTGGACTTGTCCAGCTCGAACGAGCGGTTGAACCCCGCGCCTATCGCCGAAACAAGCGTCTTTATCTCTTCGTTCTGAAGTGCCTGAAGGGCAGTCTTTTTCTGCACGTTCAGGGGTTTGCCCCTTAAAGGAAGAATTGACTGGTACTGCCTTACCCTTGCCTGCTTTGCAGTTCCGCCCGCGCTGTCGCCCTCTACTATGAACAGCTCGTTTAATTCGGGGTTTCTTCCCGAACAGGGCGCAAGCTTGCCTATAAGGTTAAGTCCGTCGTTATCCGACGCCGCTTTTGCAACGTCCCTTTCGGCGCGGTGCTTAATTCTGTCGTCAGCGGCAAACTTGGCTTTTTTAGCCATTTCCTCGAACACCGTCTTGTTGCCCTTGACGGACATAAGCTTTGTAAGCCCTTCTATAACAGCCTGTTCGACAGGGGCTTTTACTTCGGGGTTGCCGAGCTTGGTCTTTGTCTGACCCTCGAACTCCACGCCCGTCATCTTGACGGTTAATACGGCGGTAAGCCCTTCCTTTATGTCGTCTGCAATGAAGGGTGCGTCCTTCGCCTTTAAAATGCCGTTGTTTTTGGCGAAGTCGTTAATAACCTTTAAAAGTCCGTTATGGAATCCCGTTTCGTGGTATCCGCCTTCTATCGTGGAAATATTGTTTACGAACGAGAACAGGCTTTCGGTGTCGTCTTTAGTGTGCGAAAGCGCAAACTCTATCTTTATTTTGCCCTTTGGCGCGCCTTTAAGCTGAATATCCGCAACCGTGGAATAATACTGCGGATTGGGATAAAGGGGTACTCTGTCGCCGTTTAAGTACTTGACAAAGTCTATAAGTCCGCCGTCGTACTTGAACGAAACACCCGCGCGCGCAGACTGAAGTTTTTTAACCACGTGCATATCGCCGAAGATATCTTCCTCTTCGACCTCGGCATACAGTTCGCGCTCGTCAAAAAGGTTAATCTTCAAGCCCTTGTTCAAAAAGGCAAGTTCTTTAAGTCTTTTGAAAATTACGTCGTAGTTCCACTCTATTGTTTCAAAAACTTCCTTGTCGGGCAAAAACCTGACGTTTGTACCCTTCTTTTTTGTCTTTTCGCCTGTATTTACAAGGGGACCTTCGGGAACGCCACACAGCCACTTTTTCTTTTCCTTGTCAAAGCGGCTCGTAAAGCCCATTTTGAATACCGTACCGCGGTAAACCTCTACTTTAAGCCACGCCGAAAGTGCGTTGGTGACTGACGCGCCAACGCCGTGAAGTCCGCCCGAAAAGGCGTAATTATTGTTGTCGAACTTACCGCCTGCGTGGAGCTTTGTGAATATAATTTCCACGCCCGTCATCTTGGCTTTGGTGTTTATATCTGTGGGCATACCTCTGCCGTTGTCCTCGACGGAGGCTGAACCGTCCTTATGCAGAGTTACCGTAATTTCGTCGGCGTAGCCGTTTGCCGCCTCGTCGACGGAGTTGTCCACAATTTCCCACAGAACGTGGTGAAGTCCCCTTACGCCCGTAGAACCTATATACATACCGGGGCGCATACGCACCGCCTCAAGCCCTTCGAGTATTCTTAAATCGTCCGCGTTATAACTTTTTTCAGCCATAATTATCCTTTGATTACAATAGTCAATAAAATACTTGATAATTATACCATATTATGTAAAAAAAGTAAAGCAGGAAAAAAAACATTTTATACACGCTATCGCGTTTGACTTTTGTAATATTTTAATGTTACAATACTTTAAGCGAGGACAAACTTATGATTACTGTAAAACAAATTTCTTCAAAACGCGATAAGAAAAAGTTTTTCAAATTTCTTATCGATTTATATAAGGGCAACCCCTACGCCGTACCCAACCTGTATATGGACGAATTCGCCGAATTCGACCCTGAAGTAAACGACGCATTCCGCTTTGCCGACTGCAAAATGTTTTTAGCTTATAAGGACGGAAAGATTGCGGGCAGGATTGCAGGAATATGGCACAGGGGCGTAAACGAAAAGAATAACGTAAAGCAGCTGAGATTTACGCGCTTTGACGTTATCGACGATTTCGAAGTGACAAAAGCGCTGTTTGCCGAACTGTTCAAATGGGCGAAAGAGCTTGGTATGACTGAAATTATCGGACCCATGAGCTTTTCCGACTTAAACGAGGAAGGTATGCTCATTGACGGATTTGATAAGCCTTCGACTTACATAGAAATTTACAATCACCCTTACTATGTGGAGCATATGCAAAAGCTCGGCGCGTACAAGGTGGTTGACTGGAATTGCTACCGCATAACCGCACCGACGACTGTCCAGGAAAAGATTGTAAGGCTGAGCGAAAAGATTAAGGCTAAAAACGGATATGAAATTTTAGACGTTGCATATCTTTTAAAGCACGACAAAAAGAAACTGCACAAATACCTGATGCAGTGTATGGACGTTCTGGACGAGGCGTATTCGGGCTTATACGGAACAAGCCCTTTAAACGAAAAGCAGAAAAAGCGCGAAATCGACAGCGTAAACCTCGTGCTCATTCCCGAACTTGCGACGGCAATTTTAAAGGACGACAAGGTAGTAGCTTACGGATTTTCAATGCCGTCCATAAACGAGGCTTTGCAAAAGGGGCGCGGTCATATTTTCCCCTTCGGTTTTATTCCTTACCTTAAAGCAATGAAACACGTCGAAGTTGCAAATATGATGAGTATAGGCATTACCGCAGAGCATAAGAACAAGGGCGTTGCCGCGATTATACTGCACGAATGTACAAAGGGAGCTATCAAGCTCGGCGTTAAGTACTTTGAAACGGGTCCTATGCTTGAAAATAACAGGAACATACAAAATCTTTGGAAAAACTATGAGTATGAAATTGCAAAGCGCCGCCGCTGCTGGGGCTTGAAGGTTGAATAAAAAAAACAAGGCGTTCCCTTAAGGGAGCGCCTTTAATTTACTTTATTATATAATTTACGGCAATTTGAAATGTTTTAAACCGTATTATTTAATTGGCAAAAGTTCCACGTAACCGCGCGTGCCGATTGGCTCTAACTGAATACGCGGGTTCTCCTTATCCCATTTGTATCCCATTAAAGACGGATTGTATTTTTTGATTGCGTTCTGCACTTCTTCGATAGCCGTTCCGAAATTTTCTTCGGCAAACGGCTCACCCTGAAACATAAGATACTTCGCGGCGGGTAAAGTGATAACGTCAAATCCCGACGGTATTTCGCCGTTATAATCCATAGCAACCTCTACTCCCTGCACATACTCGCTTGTGTTTGGCAAAATGTATTTTTCGGGCAGCCATAAACAAACGGGTTCACCGCTTATGGACTTGATACTTGTAAGTATTCCCCAAACGTCGCACCCGACTTCGCTGCAATATTGCCAATAACCGTCGGCTTTTATCCCGCGTTTGATAATTACCTTACGCTGAGGTTTATCGATTACCTGTATAAAAATATTTTTTATTTGCTGCATTTCGTCTGTTCTCCTTTTGACAGGTCTGTATTTTACGCCGTAAGGAGTGAAAAGGCAAATCGGCACGGGATTTAACGCATATTGCTTTGGTGTACACCCGAACTCGCGCGCAAAAGCGCGGGTGTAACCATCGACACTGCCGAACCCCAAATCAAAAGCAACGTCGGTAATCAAACAATTTTCATCACGCAGCCGCAACGCCGAATGTCGTAAACGTAGACGGCGGATATAGCTTGACGGCGTCAGACCCGTATACGCAATAAATAATCGTCTTGAGTACCACGGCGAAAACATAGCGGTGCTTGCCAGATCGTTAAGAGTGATATCTTCCGACAAATGCGCCGCGATATAATCCTGCATACGTTGTACAGCCTCGATTTGCTCTTGCATTTACCACCTCACTGCATAGTAAGTATACCACATAAGGAAAATAAAAATCTCGACTTTTTTTGCTTATTTAAAAGTAAAGGCGCGGCTTAACGCCGCGCCTTATAATTAATTATTTACTCTTCTTTTTTGTTTTGCGTTCAAACTGAACGTCAATGTCGCCTTTATCCTTGGGCTTAATTGCAAGCAGCAATATTATACCGATAAGCGCAAGAGCGGCAACGCCCAAAAGCACAACGGACGCTATGTTGTTTTGCAGCCATCTGTTTTCGCCCTTCAAAGTCTTTGCTTTTTCGGACGCAACAACTGCAAGACTGCATGTTACGGGCTGGGAATTGTAAAGTTTATCGGTTACTTCCGCCCTGATGTAGTACAGACCGTCAACCTGCGGAGTAAAGGACGTGCCCGAACTCTTCCAAGCATAATCTTTGTTCCCCTCATACTCTTCGTCCGTTTCTTCCATTCCGTCTACCGACAGAATTTCGGAGAAGTATACGCGCGTTTCGGCATTCTCGAAAAGCTTATCCATATTATCGATAAACTCTTCGTAAGTGAACGCCTTATTGTGGTCTCTGTAATAGCGCGCGCTGTCGAAATGGAACAGTCTGTAAAGCGTATCGTAGCTGTCTGAAACGCCGTTAATCTTGAACGACGCTCCGCTGTAAGACGTGCCCACATATGCAGTCGACTGCATACCGGGAGTTTCTTCAAAGCTTACGCCGGTGTATCCTACGTTGAAATGGAACCAGGGAAGGCTTGAATCGCCCTCTTTGAACATATCCCAGATTTCGTCTGTGCCGAACTCTTCGCCGTTGTCGCCAATCATATCGTTGCCCGCCGCGTCCGTCGCGTAGAACGTGAACACATACGAGCCCTGACGGCTGACGTTTAACGAAAGGCTGTTGGTTGCAAGGTTGGTGCTGGACGACTGGCTGTCGTGATAGTAGTATATGCTTATCTTCATATCTTCGTATGAAGTTGCATTGTCTTTGAATAAGCTCTTTGCCGAGGGAAGATAGATGTAGCTTGACGAACCTGCCGACAAATCCTTTGCCGCCTCGTCAACTTTGTTCTGATACTGTTCCACAAGGTTTGCGAACTGTTCGCCGTAATTGTACTGAACGCCCTGCTTGTCTTCGGCAACTACCATAAAGTTGGTGTCGTTAACTCTGACAAGGTAGTCGTCCTTATTTTCGATGTACCAATCAAGATACACGTCGCAGGTTTCGCCGCTGGAGGAAATGTCTTTGAGCGTATAGTAAACGCTTACAAGCATATCCGCTCTGAACTTGCCCTTCGTATTGTCGTACGAGCTGAATACCGAACCCGCAAGATCTGCGCTTTCGGGAAGATATATGTCTTCGTCTGAATCGAGACGGTAACCGTTAACAGGCTCCGCATACTCGAAATCGGTCTTGCCCTCTTCCTTATCCGCAACGGTAAGCACGTAGTAGTTAACCGTCGAACTGGGCGAAGAACGCAGAACGTCTATTACCGCGAAACTTACGTCGATTTCACTGCCGGGGGTGAAGTATGTTACGTCATCCTCAAGGCAAAGCACGGGGGGCTGGTCGTCGGTTACGGTAAGGCTGGTTGAAGTGCTAACCTTAAAGCCCTGATTGTTAAGCGAATACAAAACCATATCGGCTTTCTTGGTTTCGCCCTCGCCGAACTCCGCGCTGAAAATAAGGGGATATAAAGGATTTGATGATGAGGTTGACGCCTTTGCATAGTTTCCGCCCACGTTTTTGAACGAGCCGGAGTAACTTGCGTTATCGCCTTCCGCCGTGCCGTCAACGACTACGCCGTAAACGTCGTCCACTCTCGAATTGAACGAAATTTCGATTTCGTCCATGTCAAGCGCCGTAGGATACTCGCCGAGGTTGTCAACTGTATCGTCCTTGTCCTGCGTAACGTGTACGTAAACTTTGTTTGCGCCCTCAACAGGGAAGAACATTATATAGTTTAATGATTTGTTGTCTTTAATCTTGTTATAGACCTGCGACTCAAACGTAATTACATACTTCTTAAACGATAAGTCGGCAAAGCCTATCTTCATATTGAACCAGCCCTTATGAGGTACTGTTTTTGCGTCTTCGGCGTCGCTTTCGGGTACGCCTTCAAACCAGGTGTAGGCAAGGTTTCTTCTGTAAGAAATATTCTGCTCTCCGTCGACAATGGAGAACATAGTATAATAATCGTCGCCCTTAGCGTGCGAAGATACCGACGCGCCGGTGCCCGACGCGGTAAACACGTTTGAACCGCTTACCGTTACGGTACCGCTTGCACTTGCTTTCATGGTGTTAAGTCCCAAAAGCGCAGTCAGTGCCAAAAGCAAAATGAGCGCCAGCGAAATTAATGATATTCTATATTTGGAATTTTTCATAGATTTACTCCGAAATGTATGCCGTTAATCTAATACATTTTACTATAATAAATAGCCGTTGTCAAACGCTTTTGTTTTGAACAAGGCAATTTTTTACATCAAACTTGTTCCAGGGCGCGCCGTCCTCGGGCGGTTCGACCATAAACCTGAGCTTTTCGCCCGTTACGGGGTGGGAAAAGCGCAATGAATACGCCCACAGCGCAAGCTTGCCCTTGACCGCCTTATCGCCGCCGTAGCGCATATCGCCGTAGACTGGGGTATTTATTGACGCCGTCTGCACGCGTATCTGGTGCGTTCTGCCCGTGTTGAGATTAATTTCCGCAAGCGCAAGCCCCTCGCACTCCTCTTTTATTTCGTAGTCGAGCGACGCGAACTTAGCCCCTTCCTCCGTCTGCGTGCATACGTAAACTGTGTTATTGACGGAATTTTTCCTTAAATAGTTTTCAAGGGTTGCGCGTTTTTTTGAAGGACAGCCGCAGAGAACCGCAAGATACCTCTTTTCAAATCCGCCCGAACGCATCTGTTCGGAAAGTCTCGCCGCCGCCTTGGAGGTTTTGGCATACACCATCACCCCGCCCGTAGGTCTGTCCAGCCTGTGTATAAGCCCGACATACGCATTGCCGGGTTTCTGGTAGGTTACTTTTATGTAGCGCTTGACGCAGTCCAGAAGATTGTCGTCTCCGCTTTCGTCGGGACAGCACGCAATATTCTGCGGTTTCAAAACGACTATTATATGGTTGTCCTCGTGCAAAATTACCAAATCTTTATCTTCCATAATTATCTCCAACGAACATTCCGCTGCAACCGCAGGGAAGATTAATACCTTCGTCTGTCGGAAGCCCCACTTCGTACGCCTCGACGGTACCCGAATAATCTTTAAGGCACAGCTTAAGAAGATTTTCAAGCACGGTCGGCTGTAAACCCGTTGTGTAGCTGTTAATAAGAAAGAACAGCGGGTTTTCCGTCAAAAGTTGCGAACACAGTTTTACGAAGTCAAAGAGGTTTTCTTCAATCTTCCACATTTCGCCGCCGGGGCCTCTGCCGTAGCTTGGCGGGTCCATAATGATTGCGTCGTAGCGGTTGCCCCTTCTTATTTCACGCGCAACAAACTTCATACAGTCGTCTATTATGTAGCGTATGCCTTCGTTTATTCCCGAAAGGCGGGCGTTCTCACCCGCGCGCTCCACCATTCCCTTTGACGCGTCCACGTGGGTTACAAGCGCGCCCGACTTTGCGCACGCAACCGACGCGCCGCCCGTGTAGGCAAAAAGGTTTAAAATTTTTATCTGACTTCTGCCCTGCGCCTTCGCGCGTTCTATAATCTCGCGCATTGCGTTCCAGTTGACGGCCTGTTCGGGGAAAAGCCCCGTATGCTTAAAGCCCATGGGCTTGATTTTAAACTTTAAATCGCGGTAGGACACGACCCACTCTGCGGGAAAGTTCAAACGCGTTTCCCAGCAGCCGCCGCCCTTGTCGCTCCGCCTGTAAACGGCGTGTATGCCCTTGCGCGAAAAAAGGTCCTCTCCCTTCCATATAACCTGCGGGTCTGGACGGAGAAGAACGACGTCCTTCCACCTTTCGAGTTTCATTCCGTCAGCCGTAGCCAATATTTTATAATCACACCAGTCTTGCGCCGTTTTCATAAATTTTATTATATCAAACGCATATTGCTTTGTAAAGCAATTTTTAAAGCCCGCGCGGCAAAACCGCGCGGGCCAAGTTCACCTGCTGTAAGTATAAAGCACGTCGTATAAAGTTGAATAATAACTTGCAAGATATTTTTTAGCCGTATCGTCAGCCATATACAGCGACATTCGCTCGTTGCGGTCCTGAATGGACAGATAATAGTTGCGTACAATCACGTACCTTTCGTTGTACGAAAGCGAATAGTCCACGATGTAGCCCGTCTGCTCGCCCGTTTCATTGCCGTCGCCGCCGATGTCATCGCCCGTAGTCGGCTCGTTCAGACTCATATTATAAATGAGGTTATCGGCAAGAATATCGCTCTGATATTTACACTCGTTTTCAAGTTCGGTTTTCTTCGCCTCGTACAGACTCGAATTGACCATTCCCGAGCCCATAATAATTTCCGAAAAGCTTGCAAGCTCCTTCTCGGCTTTTCTGTACAGCTCGTCCTTTTTCTGCTGTGCCGTCCTGAGCATCTTTGTCTGGACGACGGTAAGACTTTTTAGTTCGGTCTGCGTTATAGGTATTATGTCATACTGCATTTGCCACCTCCGCCGTGGCAGTAATCGAACGCAGAGTATTGACGCCCTTTACCTCCACCGTAAAATATGCGCCCTTTAGCCTCGGTCGGATAATTCCGCTTACATTTGTATATTTAAGTTTTTCCGTTCCGTTGCTTATCGTAATGTCCGCCCTCGCGCCGTCCACGCGCAGACTTAGAACCGTCTTGTCTTCGTCCGTGCCGAAGTTAATCTTTCCGCTTGAAAAGGTATACTCCCCGCCTTTTTCCAGTTTGTATTTGGCGGTATTGTCGTAAGCATACACTCCGTCGGCACGGCAAAGGCAGTTGACTCCGCCGCTTATGAGATAGCTTTCGCCGTCGTCGGGGTCGTAGCAGAGAATACCTTTGCCGCCCTCTTTAAGATTGCACGCAAGATAATACTTGCCGCCGTATTCCGCCGCGCATATCGGCAAGGCAATTTCGTTTTCCAGCCTGTGACTTACCCTTTTTATTACCGAACCGTCGTATACTTTAAGTCCCGACGAAGTATAGAAATACAGTTTGCCGAGTACCGTTTTTGCCGTTCCCTCGTAAATTTCGTCGCAGTCGGTATCGGTGATATTGACGGAAAAATTTTCGGGCGAACCGTACATCTTAAGCACGGTCAAGCCGTACTGTCTTATCACGATAAGATTACCGCCGTACGAAACAATGTCAAGCCCTGCGCCGCGTTCGGGGTCAAGGACAAGCTTACCCGCGCCATTTATTCCCTCTTCCCAGTCGTTTACGCCCGACTTTGACCAGCGCAAAATGTACCTGTTGTCCGCGTCTATACCGAACAGCCTTCCGCAGTGAACGGCGCCGCAGTAAAGGTTAGAAGGGTTACCGTAGACAATGAACCCTCCGCCGTCGTGCGCAAGACAGCGGAACCCGCTTAACATAAGCGCGCGGGGCTTGCCCTTGTACACGTCCTCAAGGGCGAAACCTCTTCCCGACGCAGTCGCAAGTTTTATAAAGTCCAGTCCGTCCGTCGAAACGTACATACCCTGACTGTCGCAGGCAACAAACCTTCCCGTTGCAAAGGAATGTCCCACGCAAGTAAACGTGTTGGCAACGTCGCCTTTTTTCACAAGCGAGAGTGCGGGGACAAGTTCGCCGCCGCATATGCGGCACCCAACGGGTTTTATATCCTTTCCTTTAAGCAGGTCAACCGTCACTTTTACGCTCATATCCATCTCCTCGGCGGGATGTTTTTACAGGACGGAAGGCGCGACTGTGCCCAGTCTATTGCCGAGCGGTACTTTTTTTCCCAAAGCTCGGACATTTCTATTTCACCGTTTATAAGACAGTATTCGGACGCCGCGCCGAGCGCGAACAGATATTCCCCCACTTCCGCGCCGTAATCGCTTGTGTCCTGCAAATTTTTCTTTGTGGGCGCATACTCGTATTCTACTGTCACCGTGCCAGATACCGCTGATATATACTGCGGGTAAACCTTGAAAGAAACAGCGGCTCCGTCCGAATATACCTTCTTAATATGCACGGGTGAACGCAGGAACATCGTGAAGTAATAATCGCCCGTAGACGAATTTATCTTTTCGCTTTGGCACAGCGGAATATACTTGCGCGCCACTTCGTCCTCGACCGAGTTGAAACAGTATAAAAGCGTATCCACAACTTCCTGCTCGCCCTTATCGAGCGCCGTATTGTTGTTTAACTTGCAGGCGAGTGCGCCCTTGCCCAAAAGCCCGAGCGCGGATATAATAACGTCTTTTACCTTCAATAAAATTCCCTCCTTCAATTTTATTTGCGCCGTCACCCTGCGGTGACGGCGCGTTCTGCTTAACTGAAATTATGCAGCATAGCCTGACCGCAGGGCTTGCGGCAGACAAGCTCGGCATACTTTACAAGCGTTGCCGTATAGGCGGCTTTACCGGGGATCTGTTTCAAAATCTTTCCGTCCTCGTCTTCAAGCCACTCCCAGTCGCAAAGCTGGTAAAGTCCGAAGTCGTCGCTGTTCAAAAACAGTATTCTGTCGTCGGGGCAGTACTTGTCGGCGTATACGGGTATGTTATTTACCGTAACCGCGCCGTAGCCCGTGTATGCGTCGATAGTGTTAACCACCCTTCTGTTCGCATTGATAAGCGAGGCAATCTTCTTTCTCGTTGCGTACGAACAGAGAATCATATTAATCCTGCTGTTGTAGTTTTCTTCCATATGGTCGATAACGTCGCTTAAAGCCGTTTCCGTAAGCGCCGCCTTCGACGCGTCAACTTTATAGGGCAGGAAATACTTATCCGTAGCCTTGCTAACGCCGTATAGACTGGTGCCGTCGAAAATTGCGCCGAGGCCGGTAATTTCGTTATTGTACGAACCCTGCACATAAGCCGAACCTTCCTTAATCAGATCGACGAACTCAATATCGAACGTAACCGTTTTCGCCTTCAAATCCACGTCGGTAATAGTTGCCGCGCCGTCGGATGAGAAATTTCCGTTCTTCAATTTTATTTCCACCTGCATACCCACGTAGTATTCCTTTACCTTGTCAACCTTGTACACATAATCGCTTACTGTGTCCGTAACGGTAAACAGCTTGCCCGAACCGTCGCCGAACAACATTCTCTGGAAGTTCTGTTTGGCGCTTGAAATAAGTCCGTCCATTTCGGCGTTCAAAAGATTTACAAACGCGCCCGAAGAATCGCGCGAGGCGCGTATCGCCTTGTCGCTTATCTCAATCGTGCCGTAAATGTTCTTAAGCGGAAGAGTGATGTTGACGTATCTGTTTTTGTGCGGGCCGGGAAGTTTTCCGTCCTCCGCGCCCGCCTTTACGTTGCCCGCATTGCCGCGCACTACCGCAAGTTTTACGTCCTTTCCGTAAACGTAGTCCGTACCCTTTTCAATTGCCGTGAAAAAGGGTGAAATACCCTCGTTAAGCTGCGCCGAAACGGCGTCTAAGTAATAGTCCTTTAACGCCGCGTCGGCGTTCTGAATAGTAATCAAATTAAATCCTCCCTCAAAAATACTTTAATAAAAAAATCAACTTCTTAAAAACTCGCGTGCAAGTCTGCCAGCCTCCTTAACGGTTTTGGGAACGTTGCGCGGCGCGCTTACGCCTCCGCCGCCCACCGTCACAGGTGCGCCCGCCTGTGATTGAAGGCTCTTTAAATATTCGCCTATCACCGCGTCGCGCACCTTTTCGTTTGAAAGCGCGCTCTTTACAAGCTCGTCGTCGCTTTTGGAGGACAAAGCTTTATCCCCGTCGGGCAAAGGCTCCGTCTTGTTCCCCTTTTCCAGCTCCTTCAGCCGTTGACTGCGTCGGGTAAATTCGGCCTCCAGTTCGGAATATGCTTTAATAAGGGTCCCCACGTCCTTAAACTTCCCGAGTCCTGCCGCGGCTATTTCCCTGTCCGCCCCTGCGGTGTCCGCCGTAACTCCGTTTTGCGTTTGAAGATTTTCCTTATTGTTTTCAAAGTTGTTCATGTTGTTGCTCCTTTAATTTATGATTGTTTATATGTTCACATATCCGCTTTTCCATTTGTTCGTCACAGTTTTCTGTTAAAAGAAAAGCGGTATGCTCGGTGATGTGTACTGTATGATCGTCATAGTCCTTAACTTCGGCATATTCCGACTTCATTTTAAGATTTTCCTCTCCTGCGCGGGCTCGGTTTAAACTGCACAAATCGCGTTCGCCCTCGAACGCGCTGTACCCGAGCATTTCGAGAACCTTGTTCTTTGCCGTTCGCCCGAGCTTGCCTTCGCCGTCGGAAAACAGCCCCCTGTCCAAAATTTCGTATATTACCGCACGCCTCTGCGCGGGGGATAAATTAGCCTCGGTATCGGCGTCGAGATACACGTCGTCGGAGGATATGTCGCTGCCTTTGAAGTAAAAAACACTCAACGCGTTGTTCTTGCCCGCATATCTTAAAAGCCTTACGTCGTTTGCAAACTGCCTGTAAAGGCGCAATATATGCCGCCCGATGTTCTTTAGCGCGTATTTTATACGGCTGTACGCGTACTCCATTTTTACATCGTTCTGCTCTATGACAAGCTGTATGCCTGTTGCCGAAGTTATGCCCGCAAAGCCGTCCGCGTTGTCGGATAAATCGCCCGCGCCAGAAAGCTTGGCAAATTCGGCGTTTAAGCTCTCTTCCTCTTTTTCAAATTCCGTAGGAACACTGCCCAAAGTAAGCATTTCGGGCGGTTTACCGCCCTGACGGTAAACTATTACTTTACCGGGCGTCAGTCCGTCCTCGACAAGCTCGTCGG
>JAIDSQ010000155.1 GCA_029061155.1 Clostridia bacterium | reverse complement strand
TTTGGAGCGGGTGATGGGAATCGGACCCACGCAACCAGCTTGGAAGGCTAGTGTTCTACCATTGAACTACACCCGCATTGTTTACGAGCTTTCCGCACAACTCAATGCTAAAAGATTATATCAAATACAAAATATGCTGTCAACTTATTTTTTAAGCTATTGGCATAATTTTCAAATAAAATTTATGACGGCGGAAAGAGGGAGAAGGTTAAAATATTTATAAGCCCCGCGCATAAACGTGCGCGGGGCTTTATGTTTGATTTGTTATTGGTTAATCAAGTACTATTGCAATTAAGATATGCCGTAAACGTCAGGTTGCTTGATTAGTGATAAGTCAATCAAGTTATAACGTAATTAAGATACGTGATTAAACGGAACGTTTATTCTTTTTGTTCGGTTGCAGGCTGGGATTTGGGAGCGGACTTTTTCTTGCGCTTGTCCGCCGTTCCGACGTAAGCAAGGTAGCCGACTGCGGCAAGAATCAATACTACCACCGCAAGCACAATAAGCACCGTTTTGGTGTTGTTCTCTTCGCTGTAATCGGGGTCGTCAACTATAGCGGGCGGTTTGTTGTCCTCTATTATATATTCGGTCAAAAAACCATCTGCAACGTAACCCGTCTTTATACTTCCGCTTTCCGTCTGATACTGCACTTCGTAGAATGACGAGCCGAGCACGTCTTCAAGCACAAGCTTGCGCGTAACGTTGACAATCGTTCCCGACGCGTTAGCGAGCGCCGACGTGCCTATTATAACGTAGGGGGAGGCGTATATCCTGTCGCCCGTTATGGTGGCGTTGTCAAATTCTGCGTCCACAAAACAGCTGATTTTCTTTTCGGGAGTTTTAGCTTTATTTCCTAAAAGAATATAACTTGTATCTTTTACAGCTACTATTGCGCTGTTGCCCGTACGGCAGAGAAGAAGAGCGGTTGTCTTTTCTTTTGTCCGGACAGTGCTTTCAGTCACGAAGTAATCATCGTCGAGCGAAGTTAAATCAACGCTCGTCATATAAGTCCCTGCGTCGATTTCCACAAATTCAAGCGAGGAATAATTTTTAAGCTTGTCCGCACAGTTGCCCACATATATCTGCGAAGTGGCGGAATAGTCGGCGTAACTCAGGTCAAGCGGTTCGGCATTGCTGCCTGTAAGCTTATAAACTTCGTTTCCGCTCTGCGCGTACACAACTCCTTCGTATTTTTTTAGATTGGAGAATTTGCCTTCGAGAGTAGCGACAACCCCTCCGGACCAGTCGGCAACCTTCAAAGTGCCGTCAATGAGTTTGTAATCAAAGTTGCCCGCCTCGATAGTTCCCGAAAAAGCCGTCAGCGTATACTCCGAAATTTCCTTGTCGGGAAGGGAGTAGACGCTTTGACCGTCCGAGCAGTAGAAGACGCCTTCGGAGCAGTCAAGCCCGACTATTTCGTTTTCAAACGAATATACCGAGCGGTCGTCGCCGTCGCAGACGTAAACGTTCTTTTCCTCGGCAAACGCATACCTTCCTTCGCCGACCGAATAGTCGGTAAGGTTATTGAAAGTAAACGACTTGATAAAGTCGCTGTCTTGCGGGTAGCGCGTTTCCTCTTCGGTAACTTCGGCATATGCCGTAACGCCGCTAAGCGCCGCACCAGATAATATTAATGTTGTTAAAACTGCTAAAAAACGTTTCACGATGAAATTATACCACACCTTATTTTTATTGTAAACTATTTTTTTATGATTTTAAATGCGCTTTGATTGACGCGTTTGTTTGCTTTGCCCTGACGGAAAGTGAAAATCAAGCAATGTGACAACACAAAATACACATTTTTTAATAAAAAAAATTAAAAATATTTTTAATTTGTATCAAAGTTGTCATATTATCGCGTTTATACTATAAATGTAAATACAAACATATGTTCGGATATTGAAGTGATAAGATGAAGATTAAAGAGATGCTGCGGTTTTATTTTTCCGCGGAAAAGATTAATTCGCATATTGACAGACAGATTCTAAAGTATGCGTGCAATCCCGAAGTTGACGCATTGGATGGCGCGGAACGCATAAGCGCGTTGATAGACGAGAAAGGCAAACTTAAAAAACTGTGGGCGTATCTTGACGGGGTAGCGGGCGGATTGAAGAGCGAGGAGTTTGACGCGCTCAAAAGTTATTCGGCTATGCGCGAAGGGCTTAAAAAGCTCGGCGGCGACGAGATTAAACGCATACGCAGTGCGGGAACAAAGTTTATGCGACACGCGAGAAGGCTCGATTCGTTCGGTAAGGAGCTGCGGCTTTTAAGAAGGTATTACTGCCTGTTGTAGTTTATCTGTCGGGGCGGAAGTATTTGGAGCGCCTGCTTGTATAGTAAATGACGACGAGTACGGCGCCAGCAATTACGGCAATCACCGCCGCAATAATAACTTTTTCGGACGGAGAGGATTGGGGATTTTCGGGGTTGCCGGGGGAGGGGCCGTCAACCTCTGCGACGGGTATTTTGTTTAATGGATAATCGTCGTTCGCGCCCGCAGTGTAGTAATAGTTGCCGTTATAGCGCACGTACGAGTAGGCGAACCCGCCCGAATAGTAAGTGCCGTAAAATGCGGCGTTGACTGTCAGTTCGTTGGATACGGGGAGGGAACTTCCGTAGCTGTCCGTCCTGAAAGTCAAGGGCACAGTGTAAAACAGGAACTTGTTTTCGGGCGGTTCGTCCAAAGGAGTCAGGTTTTCGGACTTGCAGTAACCGTACAGAGGTTCGTAGACATTGTTGCTATCGCCGTACTTGACGTAATACCAGTCGCCGTCGGTTGAAATTATTTCAACGCAATATGTATAAGGTATGGCAAAAAGCGCGGTGGAGTTTTTGTCCTTGCAGAAATAGACGTCGCGCGCGTCCGCCCTTGCATATAATGTTGCCGCCCGGGCTTTGACGGGGAATTGCGGAAATATTAATATTATCGCCGTCAGAAGACAGCAGGTTACTAATTTTAAAGCTTTCATACCCGAACAGTATAAAGTGTTTACGCTTAAAAACTTATTGTTGTTTTGTAGAAATTTGTCTTATGAAGAAGGAAGAAATACTTGCACGCCTTGCCGAGGTGGAAAAAGAGATTAAACTGCGTAAAAAGGACGGCGAAAATCTTGCCGCTTACAACCGCACCAAAAGGCATAAAAAGCAGATTGCCTTTCATAAATGCAAAAAGCGCAACCGCTGGGTGTTCGGCGGAAACCGTTCGGGCAAGACGGAGTGCGGCGCGGTGGAATGTATATGGATGCTGAGGGGAATACACCCCTACCGCAAGAACAGGAAGGACGTGTTCGGGTGGGCGGTGTCGCTGTCGGCGCAGGTTCAGCGCGACGTGGCGCAAGCTAAAATTTTAAAGTACCTGCCCAAAAGCTGGATAGCCGACATAACAATGCTTTCGGGCAGAAAGGACAGCCCTTCGTCGGGAGTTATCGACCAGATAAAAATCAAAAACGTATTCGGCGGAATTTCCACGCTCGGCTTTAAAAGCTGCGACCAGGGCAGGGAAAAGTTTCAGGGTTCGTCTTTAGACTTTGTGTGGTTTGACGAGGAGCCGCCCCACGACATTTACGACGAGTGTTTAATGCGCGTTATGGATAAGCGCGGGGACATTTTCGGAACTATGACGCCCCTTAAAGGCAAGACTTTTATCTACAACGAAATTTACTTAAACAGGCGCAATAACCCCGAGATATGGCACGAGTGTATGACGTGGGAGGATAATCCCTATCTTTCAAAAAAAGAGGCAAAACTTTTAGAGGGCGCGCTCGACGCGGGGGCTTTGGACGCGAGAAAGTACGGTAAGTTTTCGGACGGGGCGGGGCTTGTCTATCCCGAGTTTGACGAGAGTGTGCACGTTATAGCCCCCTTCGATATACCGCGCGAGTGGCAGGATAATATTTCAATCGACCCCGGTCTTAACAACCCGCTGTCGGCGCACTGGTACTGCGTGGACTGGGACGGCAATATCTACGTGATTGCCGAACACTTCGCTGCGGGCAGAGATATCGATTTTCACGCGCAGGCAATTAAGGATATAAGCAGTAAGCTCGGGTGGAAAAAGGACGGCAAGGGCAGACTTCACGCGCTTATAGACAGCGCGGCAAGCCAAAGAACGTTAGCCTCGCCCAAGAGCGTTTGCGAACTTTTTTACGAGCGCGGTATCGTGGTTGACACCAATGTAAACAAGGACGTGTTTTCGGGCATTTCGCGCGTCAAAAGCTTTTTAAAGCGGGGCAACGGCGAGGGGGATATATTTATTTTTTCAAACTGCGTCAATATGATTGAGGAGTTCAGGGGGTATTCCTGGGCGAACGGCGATACGCCCGTAAAGCGCGACGACCACTGCATGGATGAGCTGAGGTATTACATCATGACCCGACCCAAACCGCCCGCCGAACAAGCCGAGCTTACGCCGATTGCGGGGGATAAACTGAGAAGAATTAAGAGATTACGGAGAAGATAACGTGGAAGAAGATTTGATGGGCGCGCTTAAAAAGTGTGCGGTGGGGTTCGGGGCAAGCGAGGTTGTGGAGGAGTTTACCGTAGAGGACGGCGAGCTGAAGCTTGTCAAAAAGAAGGTGACAAGGCGGGACATTCCTCCCGATTTAAAGGCGGTTAAGCTTTTAATGGAAGAGAGCAACCCCTGTTCGCTTACGGACGACGAACTGGAAAATGAAAAGCAAAGGCTTTTAAATATGTTAAATAAGGAAGGTAACTAAATGACAGAGGCAAAAAAGACGGCGGAAGAATTGCTTGCCGAAGAGGTGACGAACGATTTTACCGCAAGGCAGGAAGAGCGCAGAGCAATCGAGCGGGGCTGGCAGCTCGATATGAATTTTGTCGGCGGCAACCAGTACTGCGACGTGAATTCGGCGGGCGAACTCTTCGAGGAGGACAAAAAGTATTACTGGCAGTCGAGGCGGGTGTTTAACCACATTGCGCCCTGCGTGGAGCTGAGGTGTTCAAAGTTGGGAAGAATTCGCCCCGCGCTGATAGTAAGACCTGCCTCCGACGAGGAAAAGGACAGACATTCGGCGGAACTGTCGTCTGCAATACTTTCGGCGGTTGCGGACGAGCTCGATCTCGACGGCATTATTTCGGACGGAACGGTGTGGTCGGAAACGTGCGGTACGGTGTTTTATAAGGTTATATGGGATTCGTCCGCGGGCGCGGTTATAGGCGCAGACGGGCAGGGCAACAAGCTTTCACAGGGGGATATTAACGTGTCTGTGGTGTCGCCCTTCGAGATTTATCCCTACACTCTTTCGGAAGAGGACTTGTCCGCTCAGCCCAGCATAATTCACGCAAAGGCAATGCCCGTGCAGGATATACGCGCTATGTACGGTGTGGAGCTTGCGGGCAGGGATATTGAGGATTTACCCTGTTCGCTGGGGGATATGCGGGGGGCAATCAGTACAAGGCGTGGTTACGAGCTTGTTATCGAGCGCTACGAACGTCCCACTTCCGACAAGCCCAACGGCAGACTGACGGTTGTTGCGGGCGGGGTGTTGCTGTTCGACGGCGACCTGCCGTACATAAACCAAAGCAACGGCGAGCGCGGTTATCCCTTTATAAAACAGACGGCGCTGCCGCGCGCGGGGAGCTTTTTCGGCGCAAGCCCCGTGGAGAGGCTGATACCGTTGCAGCGTGCATATAACGCGGTGAAGAACAGAAAACACGAATTTTTAAACAGAATTTCAATGGGCACCGTCGCGGTGGAGGACGGTTCCGTTGACACCGACGAGCTTGTCGAGGACGGACTGACGCCCGGTAAAGTAATAGTTTACCGTCAGGGCGGTAAACCGCCCGAAATCCTTACTTTGGGCAGTGTTCATACAGAATTTGAAAAAGATGAAGAGAGCTTAAACGCCGAATTTGCCAATCTT
>JAIDSQ010000154.1 GCA_029061155.1 Clostridia bacterium | reverse complement strand
AACTGCCGCCGGCAAGTCTTGCGCACCAGGCGAATGCGTACAGTTTATCGCCCGCCTTTTCAAGTCTGCCCGCATAGAAGCCGCTGGCATCTATGCTGTCGCGCTCGAACTTCTGCCACTCGCCGTCGTGTTCTGTCTTATAGCGGTAATGGGTTACGCGGTTGTCGCCCTGCTCGCTGTATGCAAGATAATAGAAGCTGCCGAACTGTATAAATGAGGGGCACTCCATATTGTAATCGCCCTCGGTGTTAGTGAAGAAAACTCCCTTGTCCTCCCACTCTGCGGAGCTTGCGTAAAGCGTTTCAGCCGAATATCTTTTTATAACAGCTTTACCGCCGGCGCGTGTAGTTACAAGCATATTGTAACAACTGTCGGTGCTGTCGTAGTAGACATAGGGGTCGCGGAAGTCGTTTTCATAACCGACCAGATTGAAATCCTCGTCCTTTACCCACGTTTTTTGGTCGGAGCTGGTTGCGTGGCGTACGACTTCGTTATATTCAAAACCCGTTTCACCGCTGTCGTTATGACCGGTGTAGAAGAAATGATAAACGCCGTCGTTCCCCTTAATGCACGAGCCCGTACCCAAAGAAGCGTCAACCGAAGTTACCTTCTCTTCAAAGTTGAGCGCGACGCCCTCGTCGGTGTAATGTACGAAGTCTGACGTACTCAAGCGCGCTATCGGATGATAGAACATGCTGTTCGTTCCCTTACTGTCGCGGAGGTGATAAATATTCATTACTCCGTTATCGTAGAAGGGCATTACGTCGCCCATAGCCACACCCAGAGAGTCCTCGGTAGTGGAAACGGGAAACACGTTTGCACCGTTTTGGTCTACCGTATTGCTTCCCTTATCAGTGCAAGCCGTTGCTCCCAAACATATTGCCGCCGCTAAAACGGGGATTGCCCACATTTTTTTCATTGCTTTTTACCTATTTCCTTTATGGGGATTTGAGAAATGCCGCCTTTGATTTCTAAATTGTAATTTCCGTCAATATATATCCTGCTGCTGATTACTTCCCTGCCGCCGTCCACGAATACTTCTATACTCGAAACGTCTAAAAGCACGCGCACTTCGCAGGTTTCGTAATTGCGGTTTGTTCTGCGCACACAGCCGAACATATTGTTCGTCAGATTAGTGTCGAGATAAACTCCGCTGTCTTTACCGATAACAACTTCGCCGTCGACGCCCCTGATTGTAAGACTTCCTTCGCCGCCGAACTTAAAAGTTATTTCCGCACATTTGGGGACTTTTCCGTCTTCCGCAGAAGTCAGATAACCGTTCAGGCTTTCAACGGGCGTCTGATATATCTCGCCGTTCTTTACCGATATTTCCCTCGGTATGGAGAACGCGCCTACCCAACCGTGATTCTTTTCGTGAGTGGGATATTTTTTCTCCCACATTTCAAGCCAGCCTATCATTACGGGTTTTTCCGAACCCCTGATAAACTGCGGAGCGTAGAAAGCGTCGCCTTTGTCGATTTCGCGTATATAATCTACGTCCATCTTTCCGTTCTCGAAATCGAGATTTCCGACGATGAATACGCTTGAATTGATGTTTTTAAAGTCGTTGCCTCTTTCGGGCACGTTACAGCCGGAAACGACTATTACGTCCTTGTCACCTACTCTGAAATAGCTGGGACATTCGCCCATATCGCCAAGTTCGTAATAGGGACCGAGTTGGAAGGCGTATTCAAGTCTATCGGGATTTTTCCCTCTTAAAACTATTATCACGCCATTATTTAAAACTTTGTCCTTACCGCCGACGAAGACGTAATACGTGTTGCCGATTTTAACTGGACAGGGGTCTCTGAAGTCCGTGCGGCTGATATTTTCAGGCAGGCTTTCGTTATCGAATACCTTTACGCCCTGGTCAAAACAGAAGCCTACGGAAGATACTGCTTTGTATACTTCTTCTGTTTTACCTTTTTCGTTTTCTATATGAAGGGTATAGAAAGCGATTATTTTTCCGTCGCTCTCTATCGAGCCGCCTGAGTATGCGCTTGCATCTTCTATATCGGGTTTAAGCGCGACGCCGTCGTCCACGTAATTAATGAGGTCTTCTGATATGAAGTGTCCCCAGCACATCTTCCCGGGACAGCTTGCGTAGGGATTGAACTGATAGTAAAGATGATATCTGTCATTGAAATATATCAGTCCGTTGGGGTCGTTGAGCCAGCCTATGGGCGGCATCATGTGATATTTTAATCTGTATTCGTTTTTAATTGTATGTCTGGATTTAATTATATAATTGTTAGCCGATAATATTTTGTCCGTCATATAATTCCGATATTAACCGTCCAATCCGTTAATTTTAAGGCTTATTTTTATATCGCTTATTTCAATTTTTACATTGGTATATTGCTGATTTGAAACAGAGCCGAACTGCCAAACGATATTGTACAATGTATCTGTAGCGTCATTTTCTGCATGGCAGAAGAAGGTGTAAATCGATTCCTCTTCGCTAAGAGTTACTTTCGACCACATAATCGTGGGGTCCCAACCGCTGCTGGAGTTTGCCGCAGCAACAACCACTTCAACGGGTGACGACGCCTTTGCCTTGAAGCTTATAGCGTAGTTTGCGCTGCTTCCAGATACGAAGAACGAAGGACTTGTTACCTTCAGTTGGTTATCTATAGCGGGGAAGTTTGCAACGTCATAGGTAAAGCTTCCGCTCTGTGTTTTAAGAACGCTGTCATATCCATCGGCATGGAATTCGGTAAAATCCGCAATGTCAAACCTGTTGGTTGCCGTCGGATTCAAACGGCCGGTTACGCTTATGTCGGAAACAGTTATTTTATTCTCCGCGTCACCCGACTGCACGTATATCCAAAGCGCACCGCAGTTTTCTTCGTTAATATTTAAATCGCAGGATACCTCGCCCAAAGGCGTACTCAGTTTTTTGATTTGAACTTCATTCCACCTGCTGTTCTGGAAAATTATTTCAAAGTTGTTTTCTTTCTCTCTTTCGACTTTAAAAGATACCGTGTAAGTTACGCCCGAATTAATGGTTATTCCCGTATCGATAAACATTCCGCCAAGCCAGATATGTCCGGGGTAGGGTTTGGTTATTTCAAGGCAAGCGGAGTTTTTGTCGCCTGTTACCGTTCCTTCCGCCTCATCTTCTATTCTTGCATAAGCTCTGTTCTGTAAATCTATATTTTCGGCTTGCTCTACGATGTCACCCGCTTTCTGGGGATACTCGAATTCAACTCTTGTAATCTTCCACTTTGCGGTGCCTAAGCTTCCGAGGCAGACGTCGATTACAACATCCTTCTCTTTTTCCCCGTCCGTACCGCGTGCGGTGTGGTTAAAGGTTAATACGTTTTCCCCTTCGGTTATTGCAATTTCGGCGCAGTCGTATCCGTCCGCCAAAACCTTGATTTTGCCCGCGACGTCCGAGTTAACGGTATAGCGGAAAGTATATTGGATATTTGTCGTTAACGTGAACGTACGCGTGAGCTTTACATCTTCGGCAATTTCACCGCCCGTAGCTTCGAGCACGAATTCGCTGTTAATCATTCCGCATTTTTCAAGGCTTGCGCTGCCCAGCGCCTCTGCGGTGAAGCCCTCCGCCATTGCGAAGGTTCTATACGTTTCGCGGTCTACGACGTCCACGTAAGCACGCTTCTGTGCAGTTCTGCCCTCGCTGTCCGTAACCTTGTAGTTGACGGTATATTCTCCCACTTCCGAAAAATATGCGTAGCCGTCTTCCGATACTTCCACGTTAGGCGTTACTGTTATTTCCATATTCGGCGTTATGTCGCCGTCCTCTTTGTCGAGTGCGGCAACACCGTCAAGGAAATCAACCGTGCTGTTTACAATGCACTGAATATCCTTGACCCCCGTAACGGTAGGTGCCTTGTTTGCCGTTTCCGAAGAAGTATTTGCACAGCCTGTTAAAAGCAGCGCCGCAAGCGCGGGTATTGTCAATAACTTAATCTTTTTCATTATATTTCTCCGTATCGTCATCGCGCTTTATTGCGCCCTTTTCGTCCAGATAATCGTCATCGTTTTGTTTCTTTTTAAGCTCGAACACGCTGGTGTTCAACGCCTTTGCTTTAAGGTGATAGAAATTTTCCGTCATAAACCTTGATATTAAAAGAGGAACTGCGTACAGTGTAACTATTACCACGTAAGGGTAGTAAAGTATTAACGCCACTACTCCGCCGATAAGCAAGACTGAAACTAAGCTTCGCCACAGTGAGCCGAACAGCATCATTATTCCGTTATAAATTAGCTGGCGGAATTTTACGTCCATATTGACTATAACCGTCGGAGCAGTTGCGAGATATATAATCCCGACAACGAGAGCCACAACGCTGACCGCCAGAACAAAATAACTTGTATTTTCGGGGTGTGTATTAAAGAAGTAAATGTTCAGAACAGGAAAAATTATTATGATAAGCTGAAACAGCGTATATGAAATAAGTATTTTCCAATTGCTCCCTATTGTAGTGAATATGTCCTTGAATCGGCGTGAGTCTATAT
>JAIDSQ010000153.1 GCA_029061155.1 Clostridia bacterium | reverse complement strand
CCTTTATATCGAGAATAAATTTTTCGCTTATATTTGGTTTATCGGGCGTTGTGCTTTTGAAAAGCGTCGTAAGCTTGTCGAAGTCCTTTGCCTTGAACACCTTTTTACCGAAATCCTTTTCACGCGGGTCGGTAATGGTGACGGGCATACCCAGATAGTCCGCGCCCCAGTCGGAAAGTTTTATCATTTCGGGTGAGGCCGAATATTCAAATATAATCTCCCTCGAAAGCGAAGAAAGAATTTTGTTCTTCATTCTTTCGTGTTCAAGAAGTCTTATAGTTCTGTTGGAAACGTCTGCACCGTTTTTAAGCTTTTGCGCAACGTTGGACTGAATTTCCTTGTCGGCGGCATTGCCGATTGAAAGCAAGTTCAGCTCTTCTTTGAGCTTATCCGCAACCTCTCTGAGGCACTCTAAAAGTTCGGGGTTAAACGTGCCGCACTCGCCGTTCAAAATCATTTCAATGGCTTTTTCATGCGTGAATGCGGGCTTATACACACGCTTGCTCGTAAGCGCGTCGTACACGTCGGCAAGCGCCACTACCTGTGCAGAAATGGGAATTTCGTCCCCCTTCAAACCGTCGGGATATCCTTTGCCGTCATAACGCTCGTGGTGCCATCTGCAAATCTGATAAGCAATTTTAATCAACGGTTCGTTATCGCGCATAGGAATGTCATTGAGCATTTTTGCGCCTTCGACCGTGTGTGATTTCATTATTTCGAATTCTTCGGGGGTAAACCTGCCCGGTTTATTCAATATTTCCGAAGGAATTGTAATTTTGCCCACGTCGTGAAGTGCGGACGCGTTACATATTAAAGTTATCTCCTTGGGAGTAAGTTTATACTTATCCGTTTTCTGGCTGAGAGCCTTTAATATAAATTCAGTTATAGCGTGAACGTGAAGGACGTGAAGTCCGCTTTCACCGTTTCGGAACTCGACGATATGAGAAAGAATTTCTATCATAAGACGGTTGTCTTTTTCTTTCTCGTAAATCTCGGCGGAAAGTCTTGAGGAAAGATCCCTCTGCTTTTCGGATAAAATAACGTTGCTGTCTACACGGTGTCTTACAGTGCGCTCGTCAAACGGTCTTGAAATATAGTCAACAGCGCCGAGACCGTAAGCCCTGTCTATATATGTAAACGCCGTTTCCGCAGAAATCATTATTACGGGAATGTGTTTTATGGCGCCGGTCTTGTTCATCATCGCAAGAGTTTCAAAACCGTCCATAACGGGCATCACGATATCAAGTAGCATAAGGCTGATACCAAGCTCGTTGTCGTGGAGGTACGCCATCGCCTCCATACCGTTTTCCGCCTCGATAATTTCATATTCGTCGGAGAGCATATCCTCAAGAAGGGCCCTGTTCATTTCCGAGTCGTCAACTATTAAAATCTTCTTTTTATTGCTCAATGTGTTCTCCCTCTGAGTTCGGTTTTCACTGCTTTCGTTTTTTACGGTTTTATGTTATCGCGGACAGCCGGCTTTCAGAAAGCACTACTGTACCAGTATGCTTGTATTAATGATACTATAAATCGGTAAATTTGTCAACAGTTCAAAGGCACATTTATTATTACTCAAAAAAAGACGCAGACTTAACCGTCCGCGTCTTTTTTATTATCACGATATACATGATTTTATTTGTTTTAATGCTGTTTTCTCCAAACGCGATACCTGCGCTTGGGAAATACCTACTTCCTGAGATATTTCCGTTTGCGTCTTTCCCTCGAAATAACGTAAGAAGAGAATTTTCTTTTCCCTCTCTTCGAGACGGGCAACGGCTTCGTATAATGCCGCTTTTTCCGTCCACACCTCGTCGTTGTTCTTTGCGTCGAATATCTGGTCCATTAAAAGAAGCGTGTCGCCCGATTTGTTGTAAACGGGTTCGTATAAGGAAACAGGGTCGGAAATTGCGTCGAGTGCGTACGCTACTTCTGAAACGGCAATGTTCATTTCCTTTGCGATTTTGTCGTAGGTTACGTCCTCGTCGTCGACCTCTAATTTTTCACGCACTTTTAAAACCTGATACGCGGTATCCCTTATCGAACGCGATACGCGCAAACTGTTGCCGTCGCGCAAGTATCTTTTGATTTCGCCTAATATCATAGGGACGGCGTAGGTTGAAAAGCGCACGCCTATTGAAACGTCAAAGTTGTCTATCGCCTTGATAAGCCCCACGCAGCCCGCCTGAAACACGTCGTCGGCGTTGGCGTTCTTTGCCCAGAATCTGCGCACAAGCGACAGCACCAACCTGAGATTTCCAGTAATGAATTTTTCACGGGCGCGCTCGTTTCCGCTCTTTAATTCGAGCATAAGCTCCTTTTGCTCCTTAGCCGAAAGCGTGGGCAGCCCCGAAGTATCCACTCCGCAAATAACTACTTTTTGTAACATATAATCCTCCTTTGAAAATATGTACAAAAGCAGTTTTTGAATGGTTAAATCTTTTTGT
>JAIDSQ010000152.1 GCA_029061155.1 Clostridia bacterium | reverse complement strand
CGTCTGCAGCTTCATATGTTTATATGAGACAAGCCCCGACGACTATAAGCTACTTACCCAAACTCTCGGTGCGGATATACGCGATATGGAGTGCGGTGCAATTGCACAGGTGTGTATGCACGCAAACGTTAAGTGCAAGGCGTACAAGATAATTTCCGACCTTGCGGGCAGCGGCAGCACTTCCGAACAGTACTTCAAAAATCTTTCCGTATGCTTTGAAACGCTGAGAAAAGAGCTTAAAAATATTGCAGAGGCGCTTTAATGGAAAAGATACCTTCATTCTCAAAAAACCATGATGAACTCAAAACGGGACTGCATATCTGCGGAATTTCTCACGGCGTTACAACCTGGGATTTGAGATTTAAAAAGCCGAACGCGGGCGATTACATTACGCCCAAGGCTTTGCATACAATCGAACATCTTCTTGCTACCGTTCTCAGAAATTCGGCGGAGAAAGACAATATTATCTACTTCGGACCGATGGGTTGCAGGACGGGCTTTTACCTTTTGACGACTAACCTGGATTTTGACAGGACACTTGAACTTCTCAAAGAAAGCCTTGCGCTTTCGCTCGAGCTTACGGAAGTGCCCGGCAACAAGCGCGAAGAGTGCGGAAATTATTTAGAGCACGATTTGCAGGACGCTAAAAACGAATGTAAAAAATATCTGGAGATACTTAATAATATAAATTAACGGCGCAAATTTCGTGAAGGAGAATTATTTATGAAACCATTGGGCGGAGGCTGGGACGAGCTTTTAGGCGGATTGTTCAGCGACGAAAGATATCTTAAAATACGTGAATTTCTGAAATACGAGTACACGCACTACGTGGTCTATCCCGATATGTACGACCTTTTCAACTGTTTCCGCTATACGCCGCTTTCGGAAGTAAAGGCTGTAATTTTGGGTCAGGACCCCTATCACGAACCCGATCAGGCGCACGGACTGTGCTTTTCCGTTAAGGAAGGTATTAAACTTCCTCCTTCTCTTCAGAATATTTATAAAGAGATTGAAGACGATTTGGGAATAAAAGAGCCAAACTGCGGAGATTTGACAAAGTGGGCAAAAGAGGGCGTTCTGCTTTTGAACACTACCCTTACAGTGCGCGAACATCAGGCAAATTCACACTCAAAATGCGGTTGGGCGTGGTTTACGGACAGCGTTATTAAGCTCATATCCGAACACACACAAAACACCGTATTTATTTTATGGGGCGGAAACGCGAGGAGCAAAGTTCCTTTAATTGACGCAAGTAAGCACTGCATTTTACAGTGCGCGCACCCTTCGCCACTTTCTGCTTACAACGGCTTTTTCGGCTGTAAGCATTTTTCCAAAACAAACGATTACCTGATTAAAAAGGGTAAAAAACCTATTGACTGGCAGTTATAAATTATGAAATACATTGTAATACTCGGCGACGGCATGGCGGACTGGAAAATTGAAGAGCTTGGGAACAAAACCTGCCTTGAAAGCGCAGTGACGCCCGTACTCGACAAACTTGCGCCTCTTTCCGAGGTCGGGCTCTGCAAGACGGTTCCCGACGGAATGAAACCGGGGTCGGACGTGGCGAATATGTCCGTACTCGGGTTTGACCCCAAAAAATACTATACGGGGCGTTCTCCGCTCGAGGCTGTGTCTATGGGCATTGACTTGCGCCCCACGGACGTTACGGTAAGGTGTAACCTTGTCACCCTTTCCGACGATGAACAATACGAAAACAAAGTTATGCTCGATTACTCGGCTGGCGAAATCAGTACCGCCGAGGCAAACGAACTTATTCAGTACCTCAAAAAACATTTTGACAGCCGTAAATACAAGCTGTATGCGGGTATTTCATACAGGCACTGTCTTGTAATAAAGGACGGAAAAATCGGCAACAAACTTACTCCTCCGCACGATATTTCCGACAAACGCATTACCGAATTTTTACCCGAAGGCGAATACGGACAGGCGTTCCGCCAATTGATGAAGGAAAGTTATAACCTTCTGAAATTCCACCCTGTTAACATAAAGCGCATTAAAGAGGGCAAAAACCCCGCCAACAGTATCTGGCTGTGGGGCGAGGGAACAAAGCCCGCGCTTTGCAGTTTTGAACAGGAGCGGCATCTGAAGGGCGGTGTAATTTCTGCGGTTGACCTTGTGCGCGGTATTGGCGTGCTTGCGGGAATGAAGATAATTAAAGTCGACGGCATTACGGGAAACTATGAAACAAACTTTCAGGGAAAGGCAAACTGCGCCGTTGACGCGCTTTTGGGCGGACTTGATTACGTTTACGTGCATATGGAGGCGCCCGACGAGTGCGGACATCAGGGAGATTACAGGCACAAAGTATATTCGATTGAACAAATCGACAAAGTTGTCGGCACTGTCGTAAAAAGGCTTGAAGACGCGAATGAAAAGTTCGCCGTACTTGTCTGCCCCGACCACTACACTCCCGTTGCCTGCAAAACGCATGTGGGCGAACCCATACCATATCTTTTATATTCCAACGCCAAAAACCTTGCGAACGGCGCTAAGCGTTATACCGAGGACGAGGCAAAGGCAACAGGGCAATACGTCGGCGAAGGATATAAACTTATTGAAAAGCTGATTAGCGCCTAAACGATTGTACGATAAACAGTAATTTATAAGTGCTGTATAATGGATAAAATACAAATATATAACTTTTTAAAAGAAAAAGGAATACAGTATAAAACTATTGAGCATAAGGCAGTTTTTACAGTTGAGGAAGCAGAAACTCTTAATCTTCCTGATCCTGAAACCGGTGCAAAAAATTTATTTTTGCGCGATGACAAAAAAAGGAATTATTATTTACTTACTGTAAGAGATGCGCTCTCTGTCAACTTAAAAGAATTTCAAATAAAAATAAGTTCAAGGCGACTGAGTTTCGCCTCTGAAGAAGATTTGTTTCGGATTATGAAGTTAAAAAAGGGGGCAGTAACACCATTCGGAGTGATGAATGACGATATGTGTATTACGAAAGTATATATCGACGCATTTTTTGAAGGAAATATTATTTCAGTACATCCAAATGATAATACTGCTACTGTTTATTTAAAATGCAATGATTTAATG
>JAIDSQ010000151.1 GCA_029061155.1 Clostridia bacterium | reverse complement strand
CAACGTAATCACCGACTTAACCGTGTTTAGCAACCTTAATTTGCTCTATGGTGGTTAGCCATTCTATGAAATTTTTTGTATGCTGAAATTAACCCTCAACACTATCCGACTTTCGCATCCTCATGGGAATCTCGGATAACTCCGGCTGCACACAATTTGTTGTCGTAAAAAATTGTACAACAACAAAAGCCTATCACGGCTCACGTCGTCACGGCAAACTTGTGCTTTATGCCGCACGCTTAAAGGCGGCGGCAACTTTGCACCGTTGCCGTTCCTATTCCCCAAAAATCTTACTTCGCAATCTTTTTCGGGAACCCTAAAAAAGCGTACAACAAAAACACCTCGCGTTCAAAATCGCAAGCTAAGGCAAGAACGGTCTTTTTCCGTTCAAAAAACTTTCTGCGCTTAATGGATAATGCCCCGTACGTCCACCGCAGAACCCTTACCCTATTCAAAGGGTACAGTACCACTCGTTACTATATCTTGGTACAATACGTATTCTATCACAATGGTAGCGGCAAGTCAAGAAAAAACAAACATTTGTTTATATAATTTTTTGTCTTTGTTTGTCGAAAGTAATTAAAAAAGGAAGCTCGTTTGAACTTCCTTTTTTCAATCAATTGGTGTAATTCCAGTACATCGAATAACATGTAGATTATCTAATGGGAACATAGTCGAGCGTTGACGGTATGTCCGTTGCTTCGAGTTTGAAAATTACGGGACGTAACCCGTCGTTGCAACTGCATATTGCAACGCCAGGCGTTCTTATCCAATCACCGTAATAGAAAACGTTATTGCCCGCTCCGTGAGCAAGAGCGAAAACGTACTGATAGATTGCTTTCCACGCTTCGTCGCAAAATCCGTCGGGTTTTGCATAGTCGGCATAAAATACCTGTCCTACCGTATGCATAGGGCAAGCGGTTAGATTTTCTGCGCCGTATTCCTTTGCCAATTCTTCGTCAAAGGTGGTTTTGAGTACCGTTATCTTCACTTTGTTCATTGTGTGTTAATCCTTCTTCTTGTTTCAACTTTTTAATCCGCAGGGTCGCAATTACTAACATATATACACCGATAGCAACGGTCAGCGCGCAGACTACTGCGCCCGTTACCGCATTCATTAAAGCTGGATTTAACGCTTCGGGGTTATCTGCGTTAAATTCGCGGAACATTGCGGTTTGCAGGGCAAGAATGGAAACCAGCGCGTCGGCAAGGTTGATATTTCTTGAAGCCCTTACGGTCATTTCGTCTCTCTTGCCCGCTTTTACGAAATTGCAAATTGAAGCGATAATTTTATAGAACGCGTAAATTGCATAAACGTAAATTGTTATCCCCGAGTGGACGAAGGCTGCGTCCTCAGACACCATTTGCAAAACGGCGAAGGAAAGGCAGAGAGGAAGCAGTAATAAAAGAATACCGCATATGCCGTAGACCTTTGTATCGCGTACGCAAGTTATGGTTTCAGGCTGACCTTGCGGGTCGGCTTTTCTTCTTTTTTGGTGGTAAAGCAAAATGCTCCCGCGCAAAATAATCAGGATTAAATAGTAAGCCGTCAAAGCCCAGAACCAGATAGACATTGAAGAACCGTATTCGGGCGATAATACCAACCCTAAAGCTATTGCGCCGTTATATACGGCGAATGCAAGATTGATTATAAACGAACCGATTGAAAATGTAATCGTACGGAAGCCGTAATCGTGGATAAGCTTATCCAGAAATTTGTGCTTTTCCGCATATTTCAGAATTTTGGCTTTAATGTCATCCTTAATGCGGACAATTCCGTAAATAAAGTAAGCGGTACAGATGCCGCATATTCCGAGTAAAATATAGCCCGCAATCTCATATCCCGAAATGCCGCCCGGAATTAAAAGCACCGTTCCCAATATAAGCGCGGCTATTGCAATAATTAATAACGGTATCAAAATCCAGATTTTCGGGTTTGCAAGCCACGATATAATTTTTTTGAGTATTTTCATTGTTGCCGTTCCTTTAATTTATGGCGTTCGGTCTGACGCAGTAGGTTATGATTTCGCAGATAAACAGAATATCGTCTTCACAGTCGCCTCTAACCCACTCGTTGATAATGGCGTCTATTCCTTTGAGAAAATACTTCTGCATATAGTAGATAAGCTTTTTATCGGTTACGCCGTGTTTTGCATAGATAGGAACAAAAAAATTATCAATCATATAGTTGTCCATTTCATTAGCTTCAAAAGCGCTGGCGTTTTCGGCATAAATTCTGAAAAGCCGTTTATGCGTTTGTATATATTTCAGATACGGCAAAAGATATTTCGGCGTAATAAAGTTCAAATCGTCTTTATTCAGTTTACGCCAATCCGATAAATCTACGGGATCGTCAAAGGTACATTCCGTTAAAAAGTTGTTTATCATTCCCTGATAAGTTTCTTTTAAAAGGTCGTAGGTGTTATCGTAGTGAGCATAAAAGGTTGAGCGGTTTACGCCCGCAGCCTTGCAAATATCCATAATGGTTATATCGGCAAACTCTTTGCTCTCTAACAAAGATATAAATGCACTGCCCATTTTATTCGCCGTATTTTGAAATTTCGATTCCGATCTGTTCATGGTTATATTATATCAAAATAATTTTAAAATATCAATCAGAAAACAACACATATCGTTTTTTGTGTTGTGGTTTTCATGTCGAAATCCATTTATAATTAACTTGTAAAAAGGAGATGACGTTATGAAAGAGTACGAAGTTCAACCGCTTGATTTAATGCAGTATATAAACACAAAGTATCATGAGCCGTTCATTCACGAATTCATTGAGTTTGAAAACGCGTTAGACGTAAAAAGACTTGCCGCCGCTCTTGATAGACTGTTAGAAGTATTCCCGCTTCTGAAGTGCCGTTACGACAGCAAAAGAAATGTATTTGTAGAAAACAATTCGTTTACGGAAAAAGATTTGCTTGTAATTGACGACACGGCAAACAGAACAAGTCTTTTAACCGAGTCGCTTAATTCTGCTGAAAGATTGATAAAATTTACTTTATCAAAGAACTTTCTTATCATTACCGTCAGTCACTTGATTTGCGACGGAAGCGGATTTAAGAAACTAATTTATCTGCTCTGCGATTTTTATAACGCCAATGTTGACAGCGATTATTCCGCACTTATGAACAGAGAGTTTTCAAATCTTACGAAAAATTTGAAATTGAAATCGGGCGATACAGTAAAAATGCTGTTTTCAATGCTTGGCGGATATAAGAACACGCAGGTCTATGAAAAGAGCGTAAACGAGCAAATCCATATTGTGGAACGCTCAATTTCGTCCGAAATAATGGCAAAGGTACACGCCGCCGCTAAAAAACAAGGTGCTACGCTTAACGACGTATTCCTAACAGCCTACGGCAGAGCAATCAGTAAACTGTATTCCAAAAAGAAAATCAATATTCCCTGTACAGTTGATTTACGCAAGTATGCGGGCAGCGAAACGGGAATTGCAAATCTTACGGGAACTTATAATCTGAACGTTAAACTGCCGTTAAGCAAAACCTTTGCCGAAAGTTTAACAGTTGTAAACCGAGCTATGAACAAGCAAAAGAAAACTAAAAACGATATTGCAGGTCCGACGTTGCTTGTGTCCAAATATGAAAAATCAACGCTTGAAAAGTTTTTGAAACTTTACGGCGGAATGAATACGAGCGCGTACAGCGATTATACCAACTTAGGCAAGCTCGACGAAAACAAACTCAAATTCGACGGAACAACCGTAGTGAACGCTGTCGGTTACAGCGGACTGAATAAAGCCCCTTGCTTTCAAATCGCGGTATCTTCTTTCAAAGGTGAAACTACCATATCGAGTATGTTCGTTTGCGGTGAGAGCGAACGTAAGAAAGTCGACTTACTTATGAACACAATCATTGAAGAAATAAAGTCGTTTGCGAATTAAAAATTTTTCAGAAACCGACACATATTGTTTTTTGTGTTGTGGTGTTTTTGAAAAATGCAGGTTAAGCTATAAGTGTAAACAGACAGGAGTGTACTATGAAAGAAAATGAATTTGCGGCTTTGACGGAAAAGGACTTTAACGAATTTTTATCGGCTACGGGCGAGGAGCGGTGGAAAATCCTGCTTGCCCACGCCGAAAGAAATAATAAAATTATTCAGATAAGGAGATTAAAAACAATGGAACAAAACACTAATAATTACGAGGAAATCAGCAAGCAATTTGAGGAATTCTGCCACACCAAAGGCATAGCGGCTAAATTCAAAGTCGCATTTGCAAACATGGCGGAAAGCGCCCGCAAGCAGAGAGAAGCCGACAAAGCATTTTTTGAAGAAATGAAACGTCAGTCGGCGGAAGCAAATCCCGAATTTACCGAGTTTTTACACACCAAAGGCTTTAAGGCAAAAGTAAAGCTTGTTATAGAAAATATCAAAAAAGGTGCAAAAGAAAGTAATGAAAAAGTGCGCAAGCAAATTGACGAAGCAAAGTACGGTGTTCCGAATGTTGCGGTTCACACCTATTCCGCCGAAGAGCTATCCCGCGAGTTCAACGAGTTTTTGAAGTCAAAAGGGCTTGACGGAAAGTACACTGTGGAAGTTACCGAAGAAAATAATAATTAACTATGAAAAAGAAAATCATAGTCGACCCGATAAAAAATACGGGACGGGAAATAAATTATATTCCGTTCCGCTATATCGTTGCAATTTTTCTTGTAGTGTTGGAAACGCTTGCCGTAATTGCGGTAATGTCGTTTATTACGATATACGTCCCGTACTTCTATTTTGCCGTGGTCGCCACACAGTTCGGCGTTGCGATAGCAATTATAAACCGCAAAGATAATCCAGACTATAAATTGCCGTGGCTGTTTTTCGTTATGCTTATTCCCATTGTCGGTTTTATGCTTTATTTTATGTTCTATTCGCGCAAGCTGAACAAAAAGCAGATCAAGAGGATGGACAGGCTGACAAAACAGCGCATAAAAAAAGACGATACGGGTCTGCTTGCACAATTAAGTTCGCAGGATGAAATAATCGTTTCGCAAGCCGCCATTTTAAAGAAGCTGTCAGATTCCCACATTTATGCAAATACCGATATACGGTATTTCCCGCTCGGCGAAAATTTGTTCGCAGCTATGGTCGAGGATCTGAAAAAAGCCGAAAAGTTTATCTTTATGGAATACTTCATAATAGAGGGCGGACTATTCTGGAACACGATTTTAGAAATACTCAAAAAGAAAGCAAAGAGCGGCGTTGAAGTGCGCGTTGTCTATGACGATATCGGCTGTATGATGACTTTGCCCGGCAGTTACCATAAACAGCTAAGAAAACTCGGGATAAAAGCAGTTCCGTTCTCGCGCCTTCGGGGGCAAGCCAACAATGAGTTCAATAACCGCAGCCATAGGAAAATAACGGTTATTGACGGCAAAGTGGGTTATACGGGCGGCGTAAATATTGCCGACGAATACATAAACCGCATTGAACGCTTCGGGCATTGGAAGGACGCGGGCTTGCGTATGCAGGGCGAAGCGGTAAACGAACTGACAAGATTGTTCTTAATAGACTACGGTTTAAACGACAAGAAAGCCGAAGACAACTTTGCCGATTATTTTGGAAACGAGGTCTGTAAGCAGGACGGATATTGTATTCCGTTCGGGGACGGTCCCAAACCGATATACGAAAGGCAGGTCGCAAAAACCGCTATACTCAATATGCTGAACCAGGCAAAGCGGTACGTTTATATAACTACGCCCTATCTGATTATAGACAATGAGCTTATTCAGACTCTTGAAAATACAGCTATGCGCGGTGTGGACGTCCGTATAATAACGCCGCATATCCCCGACAAGAAACTGGTATTTTTAATGACGCGCAGCCATTATGCACTTCTTTTGAAAGCGGGCGTAAACATCTATGAATACGAAAGCGGATTTGTTCATGCCAAAACCTACCTTTCCGACGATGAAACGGCTATCGTGGGGACAATAAATATGGACTACCGTTCGCTCGTACATCATTTCGAAAACGGCGTATGGATATACAAGCATAAGGTTTTGGAAGATATAAAGAAAGATATTTTTGATACGCAGGCAAAGTCTATACAAGTCGGCAGCGGCATGTTGAAAGAAAACTTATGGCAAAGATTTGTCCGCGCAATGGTAAAAGTATTTTCACCGTTACTGTAATTTAAGAGGTACAAATGAAAGTAAAAAATCTTATTCAATGGTTACCGGGGATAATATCGGAACTGATTTCGGTTGGACTATGTATTATTTATGCCGTTATTGACGGCGGTAAGGCAACAATGTATCTTGAATTATTGGTTTCGTCTTTACTGCCGTTTGCGTTTCCGGTTTACGGAGTAATTTCAAAAAAACCGTTGCCGCTTATCTTATCGGTTATTTCTGCGGTGTTCGTATTTTCAGCCTGCGGTTTAGGAAGCGCATTGGGCTTATACGACAAGGTTCTGTGTTGGGACTTGATTATGCACGGGATATTCGGTTTTGTGTGCAGCCTTGTAATATTCGTTTTTATGTTAAGATGGAACGGCACCAAATTAAATCCGATTGGTTTTATGCTGATCATCTTTGCTTTCACAATGGGAATTGCGGCGCTTTGGGAAGTTTGGGAATATTTAGCCGACGCAGTTACGGGCGGAGACGCACAGCGTGTTTTGGAATCCGTTGCTTTGGGTAAATCCCCTCTTGCCGATACAATGGAAGATATTATGATAGCTATGGCGGGAAGTGCTGTGTTTTTCGTAACACTCATAGCCGATAAATTACTTAATCACAAAATATACTTACGCATTTGCGGTTTTAACGGATTTGAAAAAGACTAAAAATTTTTCAGAAACCGACACAATTTGGTTTTTGTGTTGTGGTGTTTGGTGAAAAAATTAATTAAAATATAACTGTAACAAACAGGAGGATAGAAATGAACGCAATAGAAATAAGAGGCTTGACAAAAAGTTTCCGCGGAATGTATGCGGTGGATAACCTTTCTATGACCGTTCCCGTCGGAGCGATATACGGCTTTATCGGCGAAAACGGTTCGGGCAAGTCGACTACCGAAAAACTTATCTGCGGACACCTTGTTCCCGATAAAGGCGAAATAAAACTGTTCGGCAAACCTTATACGGACGCGGGAGTCCGCGCAAGAGTAGGGGCGCTTATAGAAAGCGCCGGCTGCTTCCCCAATTCCAGCGTCCACGCAAATCTGATGATGCAGGCGCTTAATCTGGGTATTCAGAACCGCGAGGAAGAAATCAACCGTGTACTTAAAATTGTGCGTATGGAAGATAACGCAAAAATCAAATTCAAAAGCTGCTCTCTCGGTATGAAACAGCGAATAGGCATTGCAATGGCGCTTCTCGGCAATCCCGCGCTTCTCATTCTGGACGAACCAATAAACGGACTGGATACGGACGGTATGAGAATTATGCGCGAAATCATAGTAGACATTACGCAGAACTTGGGCTGTACCGTTCTCATCTCGTCGCACATACTCGGCGAGCTTGAAAAGATAGCAACCCACTACGGCATTATTCGTCAAGGTAAGCTCATTCAGGAGCTTTCCGCCGAGGCAATGGATTCGCGTTCGCGCACGTTCGTTTCATTGAAAGTCAAGGATATGCAGGGGGCAAAAGCAGTTTTACGCGATATGTTCTACAACGTCAGAGAGGAAGAGGACTATATCCGCGTATACGACGTTGACGACACCGAAGCAATAGTCAGACACTTACTTAAAAATGGGCACGTTGTGAGTGAAATTGCCAAAAATAAAGTCGGTCTGGAAGAGTATTATATCGAACTTATGAGTAACAAGGAGGAAGCATAATTATGGAAAACGTAGCAATGTTACAGTTTGAAAAACCGAGTTTTTTCAAAAGGCTTAAGGGTATGCTCGGCGTGGACTTCTACCGTCTGTTCCATACGCCGCTACTCTATATCTTCCTTGTAATAGCCGCTTTAATTCCTGCACTTGTATCAATGGGCGCTATGGGCGGCGAAGGCGAAACGGCAGGTATGTTCAGTAACGCTTGGCAGATTATCGCCGCAAGTAAGCCGTTGTATATCATAAATGATATGGGCGACTATGCGAATATGAATATGGTATTCATTTTCGGCGGAATAATGATTTCCATTTTCATCGGACACGACTACAAGAGCGGCTATGTAAAACAGCTTTTCACCACGCACTCGAAGAAAGAGGATTATATGATTTCAAAGTCCCTGCTCGGTGCGTTTTCCATGGTTTGTATGTGCGGAACATATCTTATCGGCGGAATGATTGCTGGTGCAGGTACGGGGTTGCCGTTTACTATCAACGCAGGTTCGCTTATATGCGCCATACTCGGCAAGATGATTATGAGCCTGGGCTGGGCGAGCCTGTACACGTTTATCAACGTAATCTTCCGCAGTAAGTTCGGCATATCAATCGCTCTTTGCTTCGTGCTCGGTACGGGTATTCCCGTAATAGGCGCTGCGGCGGTTATAGGCAATACGCCCGCACTCAATATCTTCCTTTACGGCTCGTCGGTGTACGCCTGCCTGACATCCAACGCTTTGACTTTGTTTATCTGCCTTATGAACTCGGTTGTCTGGGCGGTTGTCTACAACGTTTTGGGAACGCTGATTCTCAACAAGAGGGACTGTTATTAAGAGGTGTAATATGAACGCAATAGAAATAAGAAATTTATCTAAAAACTTCGGTCAGAAGCAGGCGTTGAACGGCTTGAATATGACCGTTCCTCAGGGCGCAATATACGGCTTTATCGGCGAGAACGGTTCGGGCAAATCCACAACCGAAAAGATAATCTGCGGACTTATACTTCCGAGCGGTGGCGAGGTGAAGCTGTTTGGAAAGGACTACAAGGACCCGGATACGAGGTCAAAAATAGGCGTACTTATCGAACAGCCCGGTTGTTTCCCCAACTACAGCGTATGGAACAATATGATGCTTCAGGCGGCAAATCTCGGAATAGAGAACGCCGAAGAAGAAGTGCGGAAAGTTTTAAAAGTCGTTCACATGGAAGGCTCGGCAAGCAATAAGTTCAAGAACTGTTCGCTCGGTATGAAACAGCGTATAGGCATTGCGTTTGCACTTCTCGGCAATCCCACGCTTTTAATTCTCGACGAGCCTATCAACGGCTTGGACGCCGACGGTATGAGAATAATGCGCGAAGTCTTAACGGACGTTACCAAAAATTATAACTGTACGGTTGTTATCTCGTCGCACATACTCGGCGAACTGGAAAAGATAGCAACGCACTACGGAATAGTGCGCGGCGGCAGAATGATAGCCGAAATGACTGCCGAAGAACTCAATGCAAACTGCCGTACTTACGTCGCGCTTAAAGCCAAAAACATGGAAGAGGCAAGAGCCGTTCTCGAACGCAGATATGCCCGCGTCGAGACGGACGAAGAAGAATACATCCGCATATATGACGCGGTGAAAGCCGAAAACGTTGTTTCTTATCTGTATAACGAACTCAATATCGCCGTTACGGAAATCAAAACTAGCAAGATCGGTCTGGAAGAATACTATATCGACTTAATGAAGGAGGGGCGCTGAAATGTTAAAAAGAATAAAGAGTATGCTCAAGGTGGACTTTAAAAGAATGTTCACAATGCCGCTTGTTTACATAATGGCGGGAGTAAGCCTTGCAATGCCTATCCTCATTCTCGTAATGACTTCCACGATGGGCGGGGCGGAAGAAGGCGGTGCAATGTTCACGAACGTTTGGCGGGCTATAAGCTCCGTCAGCGGCGGCGAAAGTGCGGGTATGTCAATGGACCTGACAACTATGTGCAATATGAATTTGCTGTACTTTCTGATTTCGGTGCTTGTGTGCGTATTCACGGCGGAAGATTTCAGAAGCGGTTACGCAAAGAACTTGTTTACAGTACGTTCGAAAAAGGTTGACTACGTTTTTTCTAAAACGCTCGTATGCTTTGTCGGCGGTGCGATAATGATGCTTGCGTTCTTTGTCGGCGCCATGTTAGGCGGCGCAATTGCGGGACTTCCTTTCACAATGGAAGGCTTCAATGCGGGCGGAATATTCGCTTGTATGCTTGCTAAAATATTCCTTGTTGCGGTGTTTGTCTCGGTATTCTTAACTTTCGCAGTCGTAGCAAAACAGCGCACATGGCTCTCAATACTTCTGTCGCTCGGTGTTGGTGCGTTTATGTTTATGATGATACCTATGATGACGCCGCTCAACGCAAACTTCATACACGTAATTATGACGCTTGCGGGCGGAGCGTTATTTGCAGTAGGTCTCGGCGCAGTTAGTAACGTAATACTGAATAAAACAAGTTTGGTATAAAGCGCATATAGCAAAAGGATTATTGGTCCCTTGCATATTAGTGCAACGTTTTAGCCTTTAAAATTTTGGGTGCAATTTGGGTGCAAATCAAAAAATAGCCCTAAAAACGGGCTATTTTAGGCAAAAAAGGGCAAAAACCGCTCGTGTAAGTTTGTAACATTTACGCGGTCGGTCTTTTTTTATGCCAAAAATAGCACGATAATTTTAGTTCAACACAGCTTTGCGAAGCTGACCTATATGCCCCTCCTTGTCAGACTTGAATGTGTTGGGATGTTGAAAATGTCCTAAAATTATGACATTTTCACAGAATTCAGTCGTCTAAATGCGTGAATGTAGTTTCATAAAACAATAGATAAGTTACATTTTGTTATATTATTTGAAACTATGTGTCGAAAAACTATGATTTTTGCGGAAATTATGTTATTATAATTATACGAATTTGTGTTTAGGAGTGCAGAAAATGGCAAAAGCAACTATTCAATCAGTTGAGCCCAATATTGCTGATTTAGCAAATGGATGGCTTAAATCATACGGGTTGGATTACAAATTAGAACAGGAATCGCTAAATACAGCGATAGATCAAGCACTCAACGATTATGCTTCTAAAAATGGCGGAGTTGGCGGCAATCGCCCTGACGCTAAACTATTACTACGTGACAAAAATTTAGTTGACTATCCTATTTTAATAGAATATAAAGGCTATAAGGATAAGTTGATTAAATTAAACGATGATGGAAAGGTAGCAAATAAAACAGCAAAGAACACTCCTGACTTTAAAAACATTAATTCATATGCTGTAAACGGCGCAGTGCATTACGCAAATGCTATTATGCACTATACAAGTTATACCGACATTATTGCTATTGGTATGACTGGCTATAAAGACGAAAGAGGAATACTGCAACATAAAATCAGTGTATATTTTGTATCTAAAAGTAATTTTGGTATAGGACAAGAAGTTGGAGAATATAGCGATTTTTCATTTCTCAAAAAAGAGAATTTTGACGAGTTTATTGAAAAAGTTAAGCGCTTGCAATTAACGCAAGAAGAAATTGACAAACTGAAAGAGCAGCGTGAACGCGAAATCGACGCAAGCCTTGTAAAACTGAATAATGACATATATCAAAATGAAAAAGGACTTGGAGAAAACGACCGCGTTTATCTTGTTGCCGCGTCGATTATTGCAACAATTGGAATACCAAATAAAGTTCCAATTCTTGATAAGTCAGATTTAAAATCTTCCACCGAAGACGGAAACCGCGACGGCGATATAATTTTGCGCAAAATTAAAGGTTTTCTAAAGGAAAAAAAGATACCTCAAACAAAGAAGGATTTAATTGTTCGTACACTTGAAAATACGCTTACTAATGAAAATATAAATAAGGTGGAAAACGGCGAAAGTCAATTAAAGCGAGTATTTACAAAGATTGTAGACGATTTGGGCATTTACTATAAAATAGGCTTAACAACTGACTTTACTGGTAAACTGTTTAACGAAATGTATAATTGGCTTGGCTTTTCACAAGACAAGCTAAATGATGTTGTTTTAACGCCGTCTTACATAGCTACACTTTTGGCAAAGCTTGCGCGCATAGACAAAGATTCTTATGTGTGGGACTTTGCTACGGGTTCGGCGGGTCTTCTTGTTGCATCGATGAACGAAATGCTTATTGATGCTAAGAATAAAATAAAATCGCCCGATGAATTTGCAAAAAAATCGGCCGCGATTAAAGCTAATCAACTGCTTGGATTAGAAATTCTTCCAAGCGTATATATGCTTGCGATACTTAATATGATTTTGATGGGTGACGGTAGCTCAAACATTTTGAACAAAGACTCGTTAAAAGATTTTGACGGTAATTACGGATTTGGCGACACAGACAAAAAGTTCCCGGCAACGGCATTTGTTCTTAATCCCCCTTATTCATCAGAAGGCAAGGGAATGATATTTGTCGAGCGAGCTCTTTCTATGATGAATAAGGGCTATGCTGCAATTATCATACAGAACTCGGCGGGCTCGGGCAAAGCAATTGAATACAACAAAAAAATATTGAAGCACAACACTTTGCTTGCAAGTATAAAAATGCCTGAGGACTTGTTTATAGGCAAGTCAAGCGTTCATCCAAATATATATGTTTTCCGCGTAGGAGAAACTCACCAAAAAGACGATACGGTCAAATTTATTGATTTTTCTAACGACGGATATACGAGAACAAACCGTAAAAAAGCAAGTTGTAATTTGAGAGATACTGACAGAGCGAAAGAGCGTTACCAAGAAATAGTGGATTTGGTGCGTTTCGGAAAATCTAAACTGAATATTTTTACTGAAAACGAATATTACGAAGGAAATATTGATCCCGAAAACGGCGCAGACTGGAATCAAGTCGCCCCGATAGACACTAAACCGACGCTTGAAGATTTTAAAAAAACTGTAAGCGATTATCTTTCGTGGGAAGTTTCTTCCGTATTGAAGGGTTATAATCAAGAGGATGACAGCCTAGGCGGAATATCTACTAAACTTAATGAAAAGCTACAAAGTGTTAAGTGGGGAGAATATGAATTGGAAGAATTGTTTACAAGCAGCAATGGGGATTTTGATATACAAAAAACACACATAAACGGATGCGGCGATTATGTAATAACTGCAGGATTAACAAATAACGGGATTTTAGGTAAAACAGATATTACGGCTAAAGTTTTCGAAACAAAAACAATTACCGTAGATATGTTCGGTTTTGCTTTTTACCGCAATTTCAATTATAAAATGGTTACACACGCACGTGTATTTTCATTAAAACCGAAGTTTGTTATATCCGATAGACAAGGGCTATTTTTAGCAAATGCCCTCTGTTTCTTAAATAAGAAGTTTGGATATGAAAATATGTGTTCTTGGGAGAAGATAAAAAACGACAAAATTCAGTTACCCACAAAAGACGGTCAAATTGATTTTGATTTCATGGAAGACTTTATAAACGAGTTAGAGGTTAGGCATATAATTATGCTGGAAGCTTATTTATCTGACACGAAATAAAATATTGTAATTAAAGATGTTGTGCCGTATGTTGAAAAAAATTAAGGAGAAATAAAATATGGCTTTATTAGATTTTAAGGAAATTCCGCCTGCTAATACCGGAAATGGCGATCAAGATTCTTTTGAATTGTTTGCAAGAGAATTTTTTTCGGAAGTGTTGCATTTTGAAATTGTTTCGGAGCCCAATAGGGGCGCAGATGACGGCAAAGATTTGATTGCCGTAGAGCATCAATTTGGTGCGTTATCTTCTGCAGATTTTAAATGGTTGATAAGCTGTAAACACAAAGCTCATTCTGGGCAAGCTGTTAATTCTGTAGACGAAGAGAATATTAGTGATAGAATGGAGCAACATAGCGTTGATGGGTTTATTGGGTTTTACTCCACGCTACCTTCTTCGGGGCTTAATAATAAATTAGATGCGTTTAAAAAGAAAGGGCGTAAAATTGAGATATTTAGTAACGAGAGAATTGAAACTGAACTTATTAAAGCAAAAAAGAATGGTATAATTAAACGCTTTTTCCCTGAGAGCTATAAAAAAGAATTGGCAAAAACACGAAAAAATGAGCCGTCAATTATTTTTGATAAATATGAGCCTTTGTTGTGTGAATATTGCGGTAAAGACTTACTTAAAGAGCATTTGCATGATAATAAAGCCATAATAGTTTTATTGGAAAATTTAAATAGCAATGAATATGTTGATGCGTATGCTTGTTGCAAAGGACATTGTGATAAAGCTTTGACGGCGGTGAAAAGGAAAAATGGTTTAATTGATGAATGGGAAGATATATCCGATTGGGTAATCCCATCAATATTTATAAGAAAGGAAATGGCATTACTTAATCAATTATATTCCGGTTCAATAAAATATAATAAAGAAACTTTTGAAAAGTTGAAACATATTATTTTAAAGTTATCACAATTTGCATTGAGAGAAGAAGATGATGAGCAAAGGCAAAGACTGATAAGTCTATCTACTTTGCCCGAATGGCTTTAATTGTTTTCCGCATAGCATTTTGTCGAATCAATAAATTTGAAAAAGTATAAAAGAAACTAGATTATAAGCTATAAGACTGTTTTTTGCAGTATTTGAAAAAAAGGCTTTTTGTTCAACTGCCTATCTTAATACCCACTAAAAAGAGGAGTTTTGGTCAATACACGCATCAAAACGGGAGGAATTCACAAAATTTCTCCCGTTTTGTTATGTTTGGGAAGTAATTGGGAAGTGCTTTTTGCCCGATTTCAGCCCAAAACAGGTGTGTTTGTGCGTCATTTACAGTTCATAGTCTATTTTGTTAATTTCTTGCAGGATGTACTCCTGCGAATAGGTTGTATAGCCCCTGTCCACGCGCGAAGTCTTGACGTCCGCGTCAAACTCGTGCCCAACCCATTTCATGACAAGTTCGGGGTTGCAACCACATTCTTACAAAAGAAAAAAGTCAATCATAAGTGCGACTGAAGGTTGGGATATTTGCAAATGAATATAAAAAAATATTTACGGAAACAGGCAGAAAAAGACGTTAAAACCCTTCTTACCGAAGAGGACAAGTTATTTATTCAACGGCTTATCCAAAAAAACGAAGAACGCGAAAAACAGGAAAAGACTGAGATGCAGGGCAATAAAAAATAAAAAAGCAAATAGTCCGTTGCAACACCGTGATGTTTATGTTATAATCTATATGCATAATAACGGCAGCATCATACAAAAGGGGTATTTATGGAAAACAGAGTATTGAAATACTTTCTCATTGTTGCAAGGGAAGAAAACATCACCAAAGCGGCGGAAATATTGCATATATCTCAACCCGCTCTTTCCCGTCAGCTTATGCAACTTGAAGAGGAGCTTGGTGCAAAACTCTTTATTCGCGGTAAACGCAATATAACGCTTACGGACGAGGGTTTATATCTTCGCCAAAAGGCGCAGGAAATTATCGAGTTAACCGAAAAGACAGAACAGGAATTTGCAAACGGGCTTACTTCTTTAAGCGGCGTAATCTCAATCGGTATGGGCGAAACGGCGGCGAGCTCGTATTTAGCCGATCTTATAAACGAGTTCCGCGAAGACTATCCCGACGTGCGGTTTGAAATAATTTCAGGCAATGCGGACGGGACGAAAGAACAGCTTGATAAGGGATTGCTCGATATAGGAATTTTGCTTGAACCTACAGACTTTTCAAAATATGAATTTATCCGCCTGCCCGTAAAAGATACCTGGGGAGTTATAGTTCCGTCGAAATGCCCCCTGTGCAAAAAACAATACGTTACGGCGGAAGATCTGAAAGACCGAAAAATTTTCATAAGCAACCGCGCCGTTAACCAATCGATGTTTTCGTCCTGGTTCGGAGAGTATTATAACGAAAAGAATATCTATCTTACGGTAAACCTTTTGTACAATGCGGCTATGCTCGTATCCAAAGGAATGGGCTGTGCAGTAACGATAGACGGTGCGGTACAACTTTACAATCATCCTGAATTAAATTTCCGTCCGCTCTATCCGAAAATAGAACAGACGAGCGTGCTTGTATGGAAGAAAAATCAAATCGTGTCAGCTTGCGTGTTAAAGTTTATAGATTTTATAAAATGCAAATCAGTTATGATAAACGATAAAAAATAAGTATTTTACATAATAATGCAAATCAAGTATAATTAGTGTGTAAGAACCGAAAAGGTTTTTGCGCACTGTTTTTTTGTAAAAGGAGTTTTGCATGAGAAATAAGAAAACCTTCATTTCAGTACTTTTAGGAATTGCCACAATACTTTGTATATGTTTTGGTTTTGTCGGTTGCACAGAAGACGGAAATACGGATAAAATACCCGAAGGCACGGATGGTAAAGTGCTTGTTGCATACTTTTCTTGCACGAACACAACAAAGGGCGTTGCCGAAAAAATAGCGGTGTCTACTGGCGGTACACTGTACGCAATTACGCCTGCACAGCCTTATACTTCGGCGGACTTAAATTACGGCAATAGAGACAGCCGCTCGACCAAAGAACAAAACGACAGCTCGGCGCGTCCTGAAATCAGCGGCAGCGTGCAAAATATGGACGGGTACGATATAGTATTTCTCGGTTATCCCATTTGGTGGGCGGAAGCGCCGAAGATTATTTATACCTTCCTTGAAAGCTATGACTTTGAGGGCAAGACGATAATTCCGTTCTGTACTTCGGGCGGAAGCGGCGTTGGCAACAGCGCAAAAAATTTGCACGGTTCGGCAAGCAAAGCCACTTGGCTAGACGGTACAAAACTTTCGGGCAGTGCATCTCAAAGCTCTATAGACAGCTATGTTGCGGGACTTGGGTTTAACAAGGAGTAAACCGGTGAAAAAAATATTCGGTATATTTTTAACATTAATATTGTGTATATTGTGTTTTGCGGGTTGCGGTCAAAATGCGCCTGACGAGTGGATAGGCGGTAACGGCGACGGAGATGCGCCGCCTGTAACAAATGCTCAGGGTATGGTTAAAATCAACGGCGGGACCTTTTCTATGGGAAGTTCCGAGAGTGAAGAATGGCGCGGAGATGACGAAACAAAGCACACCGTAACGGTAAGCGATTTTTATATCAGTCCCTATGAGGTTTCGCAAGCGGAATATACTTCGGTCATGAACAGCAATCCGAGCAATTTCAAAGGAGAAAATTTACCTGTAGAAAACATTTCGTGGTACGACGCTTTGCGTTACTGCAATGCAAGAAGTGAAGCGGAAAATATTACCCCCGTTTATACGATAGAAGGCGAAAACGTAACTTGGAACAGGCAAGCGGACGGATACAGATTACCTACCGAAGCCGAATGGGAATTTGCGTGCCGTGCGGGAACGTACACGCCGTTCAATACCGAGAAAGTGCCTGGCGCTGATACTTGCAACTTTTACGGCCATTACCCTTACGGCATCGAAGATAACTACTTCAATCAGGGTGCGCTCGAAACAAAGCCGGGCTTATACCGTCAAACTACCGTTGCGGTAAACAGTTTTTCGCCCAATAAATGGGGCTTATACAATATGCATGGTAACGTCGGAGAGTGGTGTTGGGATTATTACGGCGAGTATTCGACGGAAGAGCAGACCGATCCGACGGGCGCAAGTACGGGTACTTTGCGCGTCAATCGCGGCGGCGGTTGGAACGACTTCGGCAAGCATACGAGAAGCGCATACAGGGCGTCGCTTGCCGCAACGAGCGTTAGTTTTGCCGTAGGGCTTCGCCTTGTAAGAAACGGCAGTGCGGTTGTCGGAAACGTAGTAACGGGCGGAGGACTCCACGCCGCAACGGGCGGAAAGATACTTATTGTATACTTCTCCTGGGGTGGAAATACACGCGGAGTTGCAAGAGAAATTCAAAGACAAACTGGCGCATATCTCTTTGAAATAGAGCTTGTCAAGCCTTATTCGACAAATTACAATACCGTACTTGATCAGGCACAGCGCGACCAAAAGGCGCAGGCAAGACCTGAAATCAAAAATAAGATAGATAACATCGAAGAATACGATACGGTAATTTTAGGTTATCCGAATTGGTGGGCGTCAATCCCTATGCCTATAGCATCTTTTCTGGAAGAATACGATTTATCGGGCAAAACCATTATGCCGTTCTGTTCGCACGGCGGCGGCAGATTCGGACAGAGCCTTACGGCTATTGCAAAGCTCGCACCCAATTCGCCGCTCACAGAAGGTTTATCTATTCATTATTCGGGCGGGAGTTCGCTTTCTTCTGACGTAGCCGGCTGGCTTGCCCGAAACGGTGTAACGCAATGAAAAAGACATTACTTGCAGTCAAGATTTTAATTGACTTGGCTATGACCGCTTTGCTGATATGTTTAATGGGGTATCACCTGTTCGGTGAAACGCAGCATGAGTGGATGGGTATCAGCGTATTAGTACTTTTTCTTATTCATAACAGCTTGAATTTGCGTTGGTATAAAAATTTGTTCAAAGGCAAGTACACGGCTACCCGAATTTATAAGCTCGTTGTCAATATCCTTTTATGGGTATTAATGGCTTGTAATATTGCAAGTGCAATGCTCATATCCGCCGAAATCTTTTTGCCGCTGAATATAAACGGCGACATAATGACGGGCAGACAGCTACACTTGTTTGCGACGATGTGGACTTTCATATTTATGTCTCTGCATCTGGGACTTCATTTCTCATTATTTATCGGCTTGGCGAAAAGAATAAAGTTGTCTGATAAAGCGGGAATTGCAGTTAAGTGGATTTTGAGAGCGGTGTTTTTGGGGCTTGCCGTTTACGGAATTGTGGTATTCGTGCAGAGAGCGATGTGGGAAGAAATGTTCTTAACTACACATTTCAAATTCCTGCAATACGGCGAATCCGTAATGAAGTTTTTGTTCGACTACGTTTGCGTGATTTGCCTGTTCGGGGCATTAGGCTATTACTCAAACAAAGGCTTACAAATTTTATCAAAAAAGAAGAAGGGTGTACTATGCAATACGGAGAAAGTTTAACACAATACTTGACTGAAATAGGCCTGACGGAAAGCGAAGTAATAAAATTTAATGCGAGCGGCGGAAACATAGAAAGGCAAATTGACGTTCTGAAAAAGAGCAGATATCGCATATTGGACGCCGTTCACGAACAGGAAAAATCAATACAGCAAATTGATTACCTGATACACGAAATTAAAAAGAATTAAGGAGTAATATATGAAAAATTTGGGCTCGGTTCTGGCGCTGTATCCCACGCCGCTTGTCGTTGTCGGCACGTTCTGGGACGGTAAACCCACTTGGACGCTCGTAGGGCACTTGGGAATTATGGGACACGACCATATTATGGTCAGCCTTGCAAAGCCCCATTACATCAATGCGGGAATCAAGCAAAACAAAGTGCTTTCGGTAAATATCGTAGACGAAGCACTTTTGGATAAAGCAGATTACGTCGGTTGCGTAAGCGGAATGAAGGTTGATAAGTCGGACGTTTTCGGTTTTGAAACGGGGGTAAAGGGTGCACCTATTATCGCAAAGTCGCCGCTTTCTATGGAGTGTGTTGTCGAGGATAATTACGAAACGAAAGGTTTTGATAACTTCATCTTGACAATATCAAACACCTATGCGAATGAAGAGATTTTGCGTGATGACGGAAAAATTGACTACGACAAACTGAAACCTGTGTTGTTTGAAATGCCTACTTATCAGTATCTGAAAACGGGTGCGGTAATCGGTAAATGTATGTCGTTCGGAAAGAAGTAAAAAACATTCAGGAGAAGCATTATGAAAAGTAAAAATATATTTTACATTCTTATTGCCAGCATAATGTGTTTGCTCTTTGCATTTACCGGCTGCAACGGCAATACGGACGCCAATGGCGGGGGCGGTGAAGATAAGGGAACATACTATACCGTAACTTTCGACAGCCGCGGCGGCAGTGCGGTTGAAAGCCAAAGGATACGCGAAGGCAATCCAGCGGTCCGTCCTCAAACGCCTATAAAAGAAGGATACTATCTTACGGGTTGGTTTAAAGAGAACGATACCGAGTGGAACTTCGATACCGACAGGGTAAATGACAATATTACGCTTTATGCGGGGTGGGAAGCGGAAGCCCAGTTGCCAGACAGCACGGCAAGTCTTACGTTTGAAAAAGAGGGCAATACCTATACGGTTACGGACGTGGGAGAAGAAACTATTGTCGTTATTCCCGCCGAACACGAAGGGTTGCCCGTAACAAAAATTCAGGGTCATCACGGTACGGGCGCTTTTGCTCAAAAAGCCTTTACTTCTGTTACAATTCCCGATACAATTACGGAAATAGGACAGAATACTTTTTACGGTTGCAGACAATTGGGTGTGGTATATGTCGGGGCTAACAGCGCTTTAACAACTATCGGAAACAACGCGTTCTCTGCTTGCTCGGCGCTTAAAAATATCACTATTCCAAAGGGAGTGACGGCTATCGGCAACAGTGCGTTCAATAACTGCTCGGTTATAAGCTTTACGGTTGCAAGCGGCAATACTACTTACCGCAGCGAAAACGGACACCTGATAGAAAGTGCAACGCAAACGCTCGTGCGCGGTGCAAGCAATCCTAACATTCCCGACGGGGTAAAGGTACTGGAAGCGCGTTCCTTCCAGAGAACGAGAGGAATAACCGAATTAAATATACCGAAGTCGGTTACGAAAATCGGCATTTCATTTATTAACGAAAGCACGATTACGAAGATTAACTACGCGGGGATGGAAATGGAATGGAACGCTATCGAAAAAAGCTCGTCTATGTGGAATTACGGCAACCGAGATGTGCAGCTTGTGTATGCGGGTACGTCCGCAACGCCCGACGATACAAAAGTTCTGATTGCATATTTCTCGTGTACGGATACGACGAAAGGCGTTGCGGAATCAGTACAAAGTCAGGTAAGCAATTCGTTCCTTTACAGGATAACGCCTGCCGTTCCGTACACCGCAGACGACTTAAAATATTATACAAATTGCAGAGCCGACAGAGAACAGGCGGACAGTTCCGCCCGCCCCGAAATCAGCGGAAGCGTTTATAACATAGAACAGTACGACGTCATATTTATAGGTTACCCTATATGGCACGGTCAAGCGCCCAAAATTATTTATACGTTCCTTGAAAGTTACGATTTTTCGGGCAAGACGATAATTCCGTTCTGCACTTCGGCAAGCAGTCCTATGGGCTCGAGTGCAACCAACTTGCATAGCTTAGCCCCTACGGCAAATTGGAAATCTGGTGAGCGTATAAGCGGTAATAACGTCGGCACTCTTATCGGACAAATGAATTAGGTAAACGATTATGGCAATTACGGTCAATATTTATTACGGCGGTCAGAACGGCAATGCGGTTAAATTTGCAAAGGAAATGATTTCGTCGGGATTAGTGCAGGCTATCCGAAACGAGAATGGCAATCTGCGGTACGAGTATTTTCTGCCAATTGACGATAGCGAAAGTGTGCTTTTGATAGACAGTTGGCAAGACCAGAACGCTCTCGACGTTCATCACGGTTTACCGTTAATGAAGCAAATCGTTGCATTGCGCGAAAAGTACGATTTGCACATGAAGGTCGAAAGATACGTTTCGGACGACAGCGCGCCCGAACGCGATAGAAAATTTATAAGAAAATAAGGAGTAATTTATGAAAATCAAACAGACGGCAGGACGCGATTCTCTCGGGGAATTTGCCCCTAAATTTGCACAGCTTAACGACGACGTATTATTCGGAGAGGTCTGGTCGGGCGACGCGCTTTCTCTTAAAACCCGCTCTATGCTTACGGTAACAACACTTGTGTCGAAAGGGCTTATAGACAGTTCTTTTCAATATCATTTGCAAACGGCAAAGGCAAACGGCGTAACCAAAACGGAAATGGCGGAGCGTTTAACCCACGTTGCATTTTACGCGGGGTGGCCCAATGCCTGGGCTGCCTTCCGTATGGCGAAAGAAGTTTATAAAGACGACGACGGTAAGTTCGGCGGACTGTTCGGACTCGGTGAACCCAACACGGCGTATGCAAAATATTTTATCGGCAACTCTTACTTAAAACCGCTTACGAATCCCAAAGAAACGGTGTTTATGGCAAACGTAACTTTCGAGCCTAAGTGCCGCAACAACTGGCATATTCATAAAGCCGAGAAAGGAGGCGGGCAAATTCTTTTGTGTACCGACGGATGCGGCTGGTATCAGGAATGGGGGAAACCCGCGCAGGCGTTAAAACCTGGCGACGTTGTATATATCTCTGTCGGCGTAAAGCATTGGCACGGCGCGGCGGCGGACAGCTGGTTTACTCACATTGCCGTAGAGTGCCCCGGCGTAAACACTTCTAACGAATGGTTGGAGCCTGTATCGGACGAGCAATATTCTAAATTAGATAAGTGATGATAATAAAGCCGCAGTTTTACAAACTGCGGCTTTATTAGTTAGTATATGTGGCGGCGTAATTAAAATTTATGCTTTTGCGATATCGCCGTCGGTGCAGTGAATTGTGTAGTCGGCAGTATTCACGTCCCAATTTGACGATTTTTTAATTGCGTTCCACTGCGCTTTCGTGCCTTTAAATGTAATATCCGTAAGCGCGGAGCACTTGTCGAATAAGTGGCGGGACAGAATGGTGAGGCTTGACGGGAGAGTAATTTTTTCAAGCTTGTCAAATCCTAAAAAGGCGTATTCGCCGATACTGTCAATGCCGTCGGGAATAACTATTTCGGTTTGCGTGGCAAAGCTGTTTTGTGTATTAGCTCTAAGTCCGTCGCCGGCGATGATTTTTACTCCGTCTTTAAGTGCAAACCCGGCAGAAGCGGCGTCGATAAGCGCTACGTACGGATTGCCTTTGTTGCCCGATTGGGGCGCAGTGCCCAAATAATAGCCGTTCGCCGAATTAACATTGAATTTGCCTGTTCTTAACAGATTGTTGAATAAAGAGCGGGGCACGTTTATTCCGGTCAGTTCCTGCGGGAAAAAAATATTCTGCAAAGTATTGCGATTGTTTTCGAACGCGCCGGTGGCAATAACTTTAGTGTCCTTATGTACGGTGAAAGCGGTCGTGGCGCCCTTAGTCGCCATACCAACGAGAGCGTGATAGGGGTTGCGCGCCGTACCCACGTACAGTACGCCTTCCTGCTCGGTGTAACGGAAGTTTTTCAGTTTGCTGCCGTCGGAGTCGGAGAAACAGCCTGCGCCGACAGACATAAGGCTGTCCGGTAAAACTACGTTCTCAAGCGCACTGCAATTATAGAAAACGCTCTGCCACAGTTCCTCAAGCCCGTAGGAAAGTTTAACTTCTTTCAAAGAAGAGCAGTCCGCAAAAGCGCTGGTTTTTATAACCGTTACGCTGTCGGGGACGGTAACGCTGGTAATGCTTTGATTTTCCGCAAATGCCGACTTGCCGATATCCGTTACGGGCTTTCCTTCGTACTCTGCAGAAATAACGATTTTTGTATCGGTTGCCGAACCTATGCCTGTCACGCTGTAGCTTTTGCCGTCGTCGTTGAGGGTGTATTCCAAGCCTTCGGTGGGAGGTTCCGCCGTGTTGTCGCTGTCGTTGTTACCTGCACAGCCCGCCAAGCCTGCCGCAGTAAAGCAAACGGCAGCAGCACATACTAAACTTAAAAAAAACTTGCCTTTCATAAAATCTCCTTTTTGTAATAACAATTTTCTGCATTATAACAAAGGCACCGTAAAAAAAGCGTTAAAACGGAAGGTTTTGCCAAAAGATTAATGGTCGACGGGAATATTCTTTTGCTTGAAATAAAGAGGTGAAAATGATAAAATACAAATAGTTTCTACGAACGGTGAAGATTATGGCGGCAAGGCTTTTTAAAGATAAAATTTCGGTTAAATCATTTTCCGTATTTCTTTCGTTAGTCATCTTTTATTGCGTTTTCGTCGCCGCAATCTTCACGTTCAATGTGTTTTATCAGGAAATTTATGATACCCCGCGCGTTTTTCAAGGCGCAGTCGATTACGGCGGAATAGATTTGAACCGCAGCCGCAGACTTACCGCGCGCACGCTTTCGGGCGAGTGGGAATTTTTTTACAACCGTTGGATAATAACCGACGGCGGCGAAGGGGAAAACGACGGATATCTTTCCGTACCCGGCAGGTGGACGGGGTTAACCGTCGGCGGGGAAAAACTTCCGCGCTCGGGTTTTGCCTCATACCGGCTGACGGTTAAAAATTTTCCTGCGGGTGAAGTCGTTACGTGCTTTGCCGATAACTCCGTTGTCGCACTGCGTATGTTCGTAAACGGTAAACTCTGTTCGGTCAGCGGCACCGTTTCAAAGGACGGCAGTGAAACTTCTTCGGGCAACGCCGAGAGGGTGGACTATTGCATTTCGGACGGCGGCGACATAACGATAGTAATAGAGACGGGCTATACGGCAACGGGAGGGCTTACGCACGCGCCGAGCCTCAGTCAGAGAATGACTCCGTCGGCATACTGGGTTTTTATAGAAAGGTTCGTAGTCGTTATGCTCGGACTTGTTGCCGGTACTTTCTTCGCGGCTCTTATAATGACGCTCGGCTTTATGCGTTACGACAGAGATTTTACCCTGCCCGTTCTTATAGGAACGCTGTGCCTGCATTTCTTTTTCAGTAAGGACGTGACCAAAGCCATAGGGCTTTACGGCTACGGCGCGGTATGTATTCCCGCGCTGATTACGGGCATACTCACCGCGGCGGTATTTGTCGTACATATATTAAAGCTGAGCGACGGTCTTAATAAAAATTTTTTGATTGCCTATGCGGCGGCAGGCGGGGTGTCGGCAATTGCATACGGCGCACTGTACGGAACGGTTTATACCGTTATTCCCGCAATAATATTTCTGTTTGTTTCTCTGTTTCCGCTGTATAATCTGGCGGCAAGCAAGAAAATTCAGCCCAAATTCAAAACTGTTTATTTGTTGATATATCTTCTTACAATCTGCATTTTGACTTTTGAAATCATAGACGGCGCGGGACTGCTTGCGTTCGGTATGGAATATATCTTTGCGGGCTTGCTTGCTCTCGTTATCTTTGCCCAAAGCGTAGTGGCGTTTTTACGGCTATACAATCTTGCAAGAAAGCTTATCCGTATGAACGAGCTTGAACGCGAAGTCGAACGGACAAAGCTGCGCACGCTTGCGGCACAGATAAAACCGCATTTCATTTTCAATTCGCTTACCGCAATTCAATCACGGTATCATAAGGATTTGGGAGAGGGCGACGTAGCGCTGCAGAATTTTGCACGGCATCTGCGTTCAAATATTGACGCGTCGGAGGGCGGGGACTTGATTGCATTTAATGCGGAAATACAAAACGTGCTCAATTATTTCGACCTTGAAAATCTGCGTGCGGACGGAGCGTTGAATTTGCTGTTAGACCTAAACGAAAGGAATTTTTCCGTACCGTCGCTTTCCCTGCAGCCTTTTGTGGAAAACGCGGTAAAATATGCGGACACGCAGTCTGTAAAGGGCGGCCATATAAAAATTTCGAGCGAGCGTATCGAAAACGCGGTAAAAGTAGAAATTGCGGACAACGGTATAGGTTTTGATGTCGGGCAGCCGCAAAGCGGAGTGGGGATAAAAAATTCGTGCGAGAGGTTTAAACAACTTCTTGGTGCGGAAGTTGAAATACAAAGTAATAAGGGCAAGGGAACGCGCGTAACCGTCGTTATTCCCGTTAAGGAGGACAACAGTTGAAAATAATCGTACTCGATGATGAATTGGCGGCGCTGAACACTTTCCTGCCGATTGTTCTTGATAGTGAAATTGAGTATAAAATGTTTAAGGATGACCCGTTTGCCGCACTTGACTACGTAAGAAAAGAAAAAGTCGATATTGCCGTACTTGACGTAAAAATGCCTAAAGTCGACGGTATAACTTTAGCCAAAAAAATGATTGAGGCAGACGGAAACATTAAAATAATTATCGTTTCGGGATACAGGCAGGACAAAGAACAAATTAAAAAGCATTTGGGAGGCAATCTTGCAGGTTTTCTGGATAAGCCTTTTGACAGCGCAAATTTCAACGAAATTATAAGTTCAGTTAACATAAAGCCGAAAATCTTTATAAAAACCTTTAACGCCTTTGATTTATTCGTTAACGGAAAAGCGGTGCAATTCAGTTCTTCAAAAGCAAAAGAGCTTTTGGCGCTTTTGACTGACGCAAACGGTTCTTACGTTCAGATGGAAACCGCCGTCGACTGTCTTTGGGCGGATAAGGACTATGACCACGGAAAAGTGCTTTACCGCGACGCGGTGTGCAGACTGCGCCTTACGTTGCAGCAAAACGGTATAGAGCGGCTTGTGCGCTTTGAACGCGCGCGGGCGATTATCGACGTCGAACGCGCCGAGTGCGACTATTGGGATATTTTAAAAAGCGGCGGAATTTTTGCCGCAAGATATCTGCCGCAATACGAGTGGGCGGTCGATACCGAGGCTATGCTGTCAATAAAATACGGAGAATAATCAATTAAATTCAAGGAGCGTCGGCAGCATTAAAGTATCAAATATTTTGTAACGAACGTTTGGGTTTGGCGGAATTTTGGCGCGGCGGGTGATAGAATTTTCTGACATAAACGGCTTATGCCGAAAATCGGGAGATTTCTATGAAAAAGAAACTGAAATTATTATTTGGCACAATTTTGCTGATTTGTGCGGCGGTGTGCTTAAGCTTATTCGCCGCGTGCGATTCAACCCCTGACGGCGGCGACGGGCCGGATATTCCCAATAATGTAGAGAAACCGGATAAACCGAACGATGATTCGCATACGCATAATTATATTGAAGTTACGGATGAAAAATATTTAAAGACGGAGGCAACCTGCACCACAAAAGCAGTATATTACAAGTCCTGCTCGAAATGCGGTGAAACGGGTACGGAAACTTTTGAGTACGGAGAAACTGCCGCACACTCCTATGTTCAGGAAAGCGCACAGGAAAAATATCTGAAATCCGCCGCAACGTGTACGAAGAAAGCCGTTTATTACAAGTCCTGTTCGGAATGCGGTGAAACAGGTACGGCAACCTTTGAGTACGGAGATACTGCCGAGCACAGTTTTATTCATTACGTTTACAATAACGACGCGTCCTGTACGGCAAACGGCACGAAGACCGCGACCTGCGAAAACTGTACCCAAAAGGACACTATAGCCGACGAGACCCATAAAATGACGGCGCACACATTCACGCAGGAAAAAGCCGAAACGGACTACTTAAAAACGGCGGCGACGTGTACAGAAAAAGCCGTTTATTATAAATCCTGCTCGGAATGCGGCGAAAAGGGAACGGCGACTTTTGAGTACGGCGTAGCGAAAGGTCATTCTTATACTCTTAAATCAACCAACGACGAATATCTTAAAAGCGCCGCAACGTGTACGGATAAAGCCGTTTATTACGTGTCCTGCGGGGAGTGCCGTGAAAAGGGAAACGATACTTTTGAATACGGCGTTGCCAAAGGACACAGATTTACAGAGAAAGTAGCCGAGGACAGATATTTAAAAACGGCGGCGACCTGCACTGTAAAAGCCGAATATTACTATTCCTGCTTGTGGTGCGGTGAGGCGGATACAATAACTTTTAAATACGGCGAGGCGAACGGACACAGTTTTATTCATTACGTTTACAATAACGACGCAACCTGTACGGCGGACGGCACGAAAACCGCAACTTGCGACAACTGCACCCAAACGGATACTATAGCCGATAAAGACCACACAATGACGGAACATTCCTATACGCAGGAAAAAGCTGAAACGGACTACTTAAAAACGGCGGCGACGTGTACGCAAAAAGCCGTATATTATAAATCCTGCTCGGGATGCGGTAAGGCGGATACCGCGGCAACCTTTGAGTACGGCGAGGCAAACGGACACAGTTTCACTCATTACAATTACAACAACGACGCGACTTGTACAATGGACGGCACGAAAACCGCGACTTGCGACAACTGTACCCAAACGAATACTATAGCCGACGAAAACCACACAAGGACTGGACATTCCTTCACGCAGGAAAAAGCCGAGGACGAATATTTCAAAACGGCGGCGACATGCGCGACAAAAGCACTTTATTATAAATCCTGCGTCTACTGCGGCGAAATGGGAATGGCGACATTCGAGTACGGTGACACCCTTCCCCATACTTTCAGCAACAGAGCCTGTACGCAGTGCGGCGCGGCTCAACAGTCTTCACAGGGCTTGACATACTCGGGTTCGACAGTTACGGGAATAGGTACGTGTACGGATACTCAAATACTTATTCCGACTACTTACGGAGGCAATCAGATAACAGGTATCGGCAGCGGTGCGTTCTACGGTTGCAATACTCTGACGGAAGTGATTATTCAGGACGGAGTTACGGGCATAGGCAACAACGCGTTCTACGGTTGCACTTCCTTGACAAACGTGGTTCTTCCCGACGGCGTTACAAGTATAGGCAGCAGCGCGTTCAACGGCTGCACTTCCTTGGCAAGCATAAATATTCCCGACAGTGTTACGAGTATAGGCAGCGGCGCATTCCGCAATTGCAACGAAGTAATACAGGTTGAAAACGGAGTCAGATACGTAGGCAATTGGGCTGTGGGCGGAAGTATTTCCGTAACAAGCGTTTCTTTAAGAAACGGCACTAAAGGTATTGCGGGTTCGGCGTTCGCCGACTTCAATAAATTAACCGGCATAACCGTACCCGACAGCGTAATGTATATAGGCGAAAACGCGTTCACGGGCAGCGCCTTGCCCAAAGAAAACGGAGTGATGTATGCCGATAAGTGGGCGGTATATTATGATAATTCTAAGATAACTCTTTCATTAAGAAGTGATACAGTAGGCATCGCGGACAGCGTTTTTGCATATCGCACGAAGTTAGAGGGTATAACTATCCCCGACAGCGTGATTATGATAGGAGTGGCTGCGTTTGAGGGCTGTGCCATTAAAAATGCAACTATTCCCGCAAACGCAATAAGCTTTATGCCTAAATCTACGTTGGAAACGGTTGAAATTACGAGTGGGGACAGTATTTTCGACAATGCATTTGCGGATTTTTCCGCTTTGAAAAACGTAACTCTTCCCGACGGCATAACAAGTATAGGGGAGAGTGCTTTCGATAACTGCATTAATCTTACAAGCATTAATTTGCCCGATAGCATTACGGATATAGGACTTTATGCGTTCAGAAACTGCAAAAAACTGACGAACATAACCTTCCCGTTAAGCCAACTGACAATAGGTAACGGTGCGTTCAGGGATTGTGTTGGGTTGACGAAAATTGTAATTCAAAGCACGTTAACTATTATCGGTAATAATTGTTTCAACGGTTGCAGCAGCTTGACGGAAATAAGTTATCACGGGTCGGCAAGCAGCTGGAACAATATACAAAAAGGCTATGGCTGGGACACGGATACCGACAATTATACTGTAAAATACCTCATCTGAACACTTACAGATAATGAAAAAGCGGCGGACAGTTTTGTCCGCCGCTTTATAATTTTTTTTACTTTTTATTTTTCAGTTGTTCGAGCATGGATTCGGTTATTATCGACCAATCGTATTGCGGCATATATCTGCCTGAAAATATTCCGCCGTTTTTTATAAAGTCCCACATATCGCAGGTTGCCGCGCCTGTATTGATAACCGTACGCGCCCGCTCAAAGGTTACAAGCTCTTCAGCACCCTTTTCTTTAAGCGTAAGCCTTAGCCTGCAAACGGCGTCGCGGTAAAGTCTTTTGCCTAAGTCTGCGGGCTTATCCGCCCAAAGGTTGCCTATTGCCGTATCCATAGAAACGTACGAGCCGCGCGCGTCGGTCAGAAGGGCAAGCAGTTCTTTGGCTTTGCGCGAGGAGAAATCAACCGCCACTCCGTTTATAAACAAATCGAACGCGTCGAAAGTTTTCAAAAAGATTTCGGGCTTGTCTTTTTGCCCGAATCCCGCAATCAATGCCGAAAGCGTTTCTTTGCGGTAGGGTTTATGGCAAAAGCCCGCAACTCGTCCGTTGAGCTTTTTTCTGATTTGTTCTTCGTCCTTCGCGTACGCGCTTATAAAGACGATTTTGATTTCGGGATTTAAATCAAGCATTCTTTCGGCAAGGTCGATACCGTCGATTTCCGGCATTTTAATGTCCAGAAAAGCGGCGTCCACCTTATTTATCCGCACGTATTCGAGCGCCGAGCGCGGAGCGTTCATAAACATCTTACATTCCACGTTTAAACTGTCGACGACGTTCGGTAAAAACGTATTCAGAGCCGATAACTCGTCGTCCACTACGATAATTTTCATTTTTTACTCCAAAGGAATTTCTATAATAACCTGCGTGCCGCAGTCGGGCGAGCTTATTACGTTCATTTTGCCGCCTATAAGTTCAAGCCGTTTGCGCGTATTTTCAAGCCCGACGCCCTCGTGTACGGACGCGGTGTCAAAGCCCTGTCCGTTGTCGCTTACCGTAACCACCGCCGTATTGTTTTTCTTTACAGACGAAAGCTGAATAAAACCGTCGACAGCATTGAGGTTGCCGTGCCGTACGGCGTTTTCGACGAGGGGTTGAAGGGAAAGTACGGGAATTGAAAAGTCGTTAAAGTCTAAATCAAGTAAAAGTTTCAGCTTTCCGCCTGCACGCAGATTTTCAAGCTCGAAGTAGTTTAAAACGTTGCGCACTTCTTCGTCGAAGGTTATCGTTTCCTTGCTGTCGCTGTCGGTAATAAGTCGCATATGCCTTGCAAACTGTTCGATTGCTTTATCGCCATCGGTAAGTCCTTTGCGGTAACGCGCCTGAATAGCCGTTAAAGAGTTGAAAACGAAATGCGGTTTTATCTGAGCTTTAAGCGCTTTGTTTCTTGCTGAAAAGAGTTCGCATTCCAACTCGCTTACGCGGACTGCCGTACGCGCGGCGGTTGCTATTTTCCAAAGCCAGAGTATAGTAAAGCAAGCGATAATAAACATTAACACTATCGAAAAATAGAACTCTATGCCGAACACTATCAGCCCAAGTCCGTCGCAAAGCTCGGCAATGAGTATTATTAAAATCAACGTTAAAAACACGCTGTATAGTACGCGCTGTGCATTAGTCAGTTTGTTTGCGCACGATAGGGGAATTAAGTGCAGGCTACCTGTAATAATGAGAAGGAGCGCGGCAATGGGCGCATACGGAGTACCGTATAGGGTAAAAAGCAAAACCGTGAATACCGCCGCCGAGATACCTGTAATTAATAATTCCGTTTTATTGTAGACAATTCCGTTCCGCCGCATATGCAGGATAAATACAATAAACGTTGCCGCGGCGGAGAAAAACGCGACAATTCTCGTCAAAGTAAAGGGCAGGGCGAATACATACATAATATCTTTACTGCAGATAAAATGGATAAACAGCGTAAGTATTAGCGCGGGGACGGTGATATCACGTTTATACTTAAAAAACAGGTATGTCAGAATACTTACGCCGACGGCGGCGGAGGAAATACCCAGTGCAATAAGCGTGAAGGAACGTAGGCGCGACCCGTAGGTGACTTCACCGCTCCAGTCGTAGTTCAGCCAGGGTGAAACGTTAAAGCCGCCGTTTGTGCAGGCGGACAGCTCGATTACAATTTCTATCGGGTTTCCGTCAGTGTGAAAGGCAATTTTCTGGTCGTATCTGCCCGAAACTTTTGTCTCGCGGATATCTTTTGATACGGTACCGCTGCGCACGTTGAGTTGACCGTTAATAAAAACCCGATAGGCAACGTCGGAATTGTGTCTGAAAACGGTTATATAGATATCGGGTTGAACGTTTTCCAAAACAAGACGGTAGGAGGCGTAACCGTATTTGGGAAGTTTTCCGTTTCCGAAGTCGCGGCCCGTCCACAGTGCGGGCAGGTTTATCATTCCGTCGGCTTGTCCGTCGTCTCCGTCGGTAACAATCCAGCGGTTGTAAAAAAATTCCCATTCGCCTGTCAGAGTGCACGGAACGCTGCGCGAAGAAATCTCTATTCCTTTAAAATCAGCTTTTCCTCCGCTAACCGTAGGGCTTTCATAGACATTTTGGTAATTCGCGCTTAAAAGGAAAAGACTGCCCGTGAAAAGTATAAGCGCGATATATAATGCGGCGCATAAAATTATCTTTGCCGCCTTTTTGTTAAATATTTTCCGTGAATTGTCTGCCATAGTAAAAACCATTAAAGATTATAATCTTATTATGCCAAAATAGTGCCAAAAAAGCAATTGCGTCTTCATAATATCTGTAACGTTACAAATAAAAGAAAGCGCCTGATAGTCTTGACGGAAATTAATATATATTTTATAATTAAATAAACTAAATCGTATAAATCAGGGGAATGAAATATGAGCGGTATAAAAATAGTATTGGGAGATATTACAAAGTCGGACTGCGAGTGCATAGTTAACGCGGCAAACAAGTCTTTGCTCGGCGGAGGCGGAGTTGACGGAGCAATTCACCGCGCCGCGGGAAGAGAACTGTATAACGAGTGTAAAACTCTCGGCGGTTGCGAAACGGGCGAGGCTAAAATTACCAAAGGCTATAATCTTAAAGCACGCTATATAATTCATACTGTGGGGCCTGTATATCAGGGCATTGAAACGGATACGGACTTTTTACGTAATTGCTACATTAATTCTTTAGAGCTTGCAAAAGCGAAGGGTATCCGCAGCATTTCATTCCCCGCAATATCTACGGGCGCATACGGTTTTCCTAAAATGAAAGCCGCGTTTATCGCGCTTAATAACGTTTTGGGGTGGATGGCGGAAAATCCCGTTTACAATATCACGGTCGAATTTTGCTGTTTCGGCGAGGAGGACTATAACATTTATCTTAAAGCTTACGGAATGATAACCGGGGATAATCAGGAACTTGTCGAAGATTTTGCAAAGTTTGTTGCGGAAAACGATTTGGAGCTTGAAGGCTTAACCGTAATGCACCTTGCGGACGAGCCGTTTGAAAATATCAGGAGCGGGCAAAAGACTGTTGAAATACGCCTTTACGACGAAAAACGCAAAAAGATAAACGTGGGAGATACGATATTTTTCTTCCGTGGACAGGACAATACCGAATTTATCTATGCCATAGTCACCGCCCTTCACCATTTTGACAGTTTTAAAGCTCTGTTCTCTTCGCATTTGTTCGATAAAACGGGAAGCGGGAATATGACTGTCGACGAGGCAGTGAAAAGCATGTACAAATACTATTCAATAGAACAGGAACAAAAATACGGCGTGCTCGGCATCGAGATAGAAAAAGCGGAATAACAGCGGGAGAAGTAAAATGGTCGGAGTATATTTCAGCGGAACGGGCAATACGAAGTATTGTATAGAAAAGTTTTTAAAAGCTTTTGAAGGGAGTGCGCGGGCGCTGCCGATAGAAGACCCTGCGGCAACGGACGCGGTCAAAAATACGGACGAAATAGTGTTTGCCTATCCCGTTCAATATTCGAACTTGCCGAAAATCGTAAGAGACTTTATAAAGCTTAACCGCGGCATATGGCGGGGTAAACGCATTTTTATAATTGCAACTATGGGCTTATTCAGCGGTGACGGCGCGGGCTGTTCGGCGAGGCTGTTTAAAAAATACGGGGCAAAGGTTATCGGCGGTCTGCATTTGAAAATGCCCGACTGCATAGGCGACTCCAAGTTGCTTAAAAAGCCGCTTGATAAAAACCGTGAACTGATTAAACAAGCGGAGGAAAAAATCGTTAAAGCCGCAGATAATATCAAAAGCGGAAAATACCCGAAAGAGGGGTTGGGCTTTTTCTATCATGTTGCGGGGCTGTTCGGACAGAGATTGTATTTTCCAAATAAAACCAAAAAGTATTATGACGGAGTAAAGGCGGACGGAGATAAGTGCGTTGCCTGCGGTCTGTGCGCCTCTGTCTGCCCTATGAAAAATATCCGAATTGAGGGCGGTAAGGTTATATTCAATGGCAAGTGTACGATGTGTTACCGCTGCTTTTCCAACTGCCCGCAAAAGGCGATAACGATTATCGGCAAGCAAGTTTACGAGCAGAGCAAAACAGAAAAATACATAGACGTTGGGAATGTTTGATATGAGCGAAATACTTACGTTTGTCGACAGAGAAGAATTCAGAAAGTGGCTTTCAGAAAACAGTAAGTCAAGCGATGGCGTTTGGTTGTTATTTGGGAAGAGCGGCGGTCCGAAAACTATAAAGGCGGAAGAGGCGCTTGAAGAAGCTCTGTGCTTCGGCTGGATCGACGGACAGGTGCAGAGCGTTGACGATAAAGCTTATAAGAAATATTTTGCCGAGCGCAGGGCGAAAAGTAAGTGGTCGGATAAAAACAAGGCGATAGTCAAGAGTCTCGAAGAGCGCGGACTTATGACCGATTTCGGCAGAGAAAAGATAGAGGAAGCCAAGAAGAACGGTCAGTGGGACGCACCCGATTTAATGTCTCTCGGCGAGGAAGCAATCGCCGTTCTTTCATCATTGCTTCAGGAATATGAGCCTGCGAACACTAATTTTCAGGCTATGCCGTTATCGGTAAAGAAAACCTACGCCCGCGCATACTTTGATGCAAAGACGGATGCGGGCAAGCAAAAGCGGCTTGCCTGGATAGTGGACAGGCTTAATAAAAATTTAAGACCTATTTAAGCGAGTCGTTGAAAGAATTCAGCGACTCGCTCAAATAGAAGGGGATTACCAATGAAAAAACTTATTGCATATTGCGTATTTTGTTTTTCACACCTTTTTAGTTTGACATTGACTTAAATTAATGGTATATTCAGATAAACGAAAGACAGTTCGTAACCATCCTGTCTATAAAAAAAACTATGGAAAGGATGGGCGCTTTGCGCCCTTTTTTGTCTTTCGCCACGTAATATTGCGGGGGCAATTAATTTTGAAACAAAAGATCAAAAAAGAATTCAGTGAATTTTGCACGCTTTTAAAATGCGTTCCTTCGTATGTTTTGGCGCTGTTCATACTGTCGGTGTTCAGCATGAACCTCTTAGCCAATAAAAGTATATTGATATCGGTCGACTGGCTTGCGCTCGACTGCGGAATAATTGTTTCCTGGTTCGCGTTCTTTACAATGGATATTCTGACCAAGCATTTCGGCCCCAAGGCGGCAACCGAGATAACCGTGCTTGCAATTGCCGTTAACCTCTTTTTCTGCCTGTTGCTGTTTTTGGGAAGTCTTATCCCCGGAGAGTGGGGCGAAAGTTATGTTGAGGGCAGCGAGGAGATAATAAACGGCGCGCTGAACGCTACATTCGGCGGAACTTGGTACGTCGTTTTGGGAAGTACCGTTGCGTTTCTGGCGTCGGCAATAATAAACAATCTTTCAAACTTCGGCATAGGCAAGCTGTTTAAGAAAAACCCCGACGGACTTTGCGCTTACGTTATGCGCGCTTACGTTTCGACGGCGGTCGGGCAGTTTGCGGACAACCTGATATTTGCGCTTTTGGTAAGTCATTTTTTCTTCGGCTGGACGATAGTGCAATGCTTAACATGCGCCGCCACCGGTATGCTTGTCGAACTTTTATGCGAGGGGCTGTTCTTCTATCCCGGTTTTGTGATTACAAGAAGGTGGAAGAAAAACGGCGTAGGCGGGCAGTATTTAATGTTAAGGAGAACTCAAAATGAAAGTTCTGATAACGGGAACGAGTAAGGGGATAGGCAGGGCGATTGCACAAAAATTTTTGGCTTGCGGTCACGAAGTTGCGGGTATCGATATTCTGCCTTCGTCCATAGACGAGAAAAACTATACTCATTACATAGCCGACGTTTTTTCGGACGAACTTCCCGATATTTCGGGCTTTGATATTGTTATAAACAACGCGGGCGTGCAGAATTCGGGCAGGGATATTGACGTCAATCTGAAAGGCAGTATGCGTGTCACCGAAAAATATGCCTTCAGTAAAAATATAAAGAGCGTCCTTTTCATTGCCTCGGCAAGCGCGCACACAGGCGCGGAATTTCCCGAATATTCGGCAAGCAAGGGCGGACTTATTGCATATATGAAAAACGTAGCTCTGCGCATAGCAAAGTACGGCGCGACGGCAAACAGCCTTTCCCCCGGCGGGGTGCGTACCGAGCTTAACGAACATGTTATGAACGACCCTTCTTTGTGGCAACAAATTATGGCTGAAACGCTTATCCCCAAGTGGGCGCAGCCCGAAGAGATTGCGGAGTGGGCGTATTTTGTGACCGTCATAAACAAGTCAATGACTGCGCAGGACATTCTGATAGACAACGGCGAACAGGCGAAAGCTAACTTTATTTGGTAAATATATATGGAAACTCAATTTTCAAGGACGGAACTTGTTTTCGGTAAAGACAGCGTAGAGCGCCTTTCAAAAAGCCGCGTTGCGGTGTTCGGCGTCGGCGGAGTCGGCGGTTACGTCGTGGAGGCGCTTGCCCGCGCGGGCGTGGGTGCAATAGATGTAATCGACAAAGACAAGGTTTGCCTTTCCAACATCAACCGTCAGATAATAGCTACACGTTCCACGGTTGGCAGGGATAAGGTGGACGTTGCCGCCGAGCGCATTGCCGACATTAACCCGCAGTGCAAAGTTACCGCGCATAAAACTTTCTTTCTGCCCGAGACGGCGGAAGAGTTCGACTTTACTCTTTACGACTACGTTGTAGACGCGATTGACACCGTTGCGGGTAAAATCGCCATAATCGAAAAAGCAAAGAAAAGCGGCGTGCCTGTAATCAGCGCAATGGGAGCGGGCAACAAGGTTGACCCGACCGCCTTTGAAGTTGCAGATATAAGCAAAACTTCGGTCTGCCCGCTTGCAAGGGTTATGCGCAGGGAACTTGGTAAACGCGGCATAAGCGGCGTAAAAGTCGTCTATTCCAGGGAACAGCCCAAAAAATCAGCGGCGGATATTACGGGCAGTACGCCATTTGTTCCGCCCGTAGTCGGACTTATTATGGCGGGCGAAGTTATAAAGCAATTAACTAAATATAGTTATACGGAAGATTGAAATGGAAGAGAATTACGAGATAGTCGATATAGCAAAGCGCGCCGAGGACAGCATTAAAAAAAAGTTCCATAAAAAGCTGTTTTCGCGGTTTACCAAGGCGATAAAGGAGTACGAGCTTATTCAGCCCAACGACAAAATTGCCGTGTGTATTTCGGGCGGAAAGGATTCCTTTTTAATGGCGAAACTCTTTCAGGAACTAAAGCGCCACAATAAAATTCCCTTCGAGATTATATTTCTCGTAATGGACCCCGGCTATAAAGAGGAAAACAGGCAACTTATCGAAAGCAATGCAAAAGCGCTGAATATACCTGTTGAAATTTTCGAGACGGATATTTTCGACAGCGTTTTAAACATTGAAAAGTCGCCCTGCTATATCTGCGCGCGAATGAGACGCGGACATCTTTACCACAGGGCAAAGGACTTGGGCTGTAATAAAATCGCGCTCGGGCACCACTATGACGACGTTATCGAAACCATAGTTATGGGCATGCTGTACGGCGGGCAGATGCAGACCATGATGCCCAAGCTTAAAAGCGCAAACTTCGAGGGGATGGAACTTATCCGCCCCATGTATTTAATACGCGAAGAGCACGTAAAAGCGTGGCGTGACTATTGCGGACTTAAATTTTTGCAGTGCGCTTGCAAGTTTACCGAGCATCAGGCGAAGGGGGACGCGGGCAAACGGCTTAAAGTTAAAGAACTTATAAGAAAGCTTGAAAGCGAGGACGCGGGTATCGAGCAGAATATTTTCAGGAGCGTTGAAAACGTCAGCCTCAAGACGGTCATAGCCTACAAGGACAAGGACGACGTAAGACACCGCTTTACCGACGATTATTAAATAAATGTAAAATCTCTCGGATCAGCTATCCGAGAGATTTTGTTTTAATTAAGTTTTGTCTAAAATATTTGGACGCATAATACTGCTACCTTGTAATTTATCTATAATATTGTCGATAAAATCAGTAGCCTCAAAAATTAAAAACTGTGCAGAGTTTAATTTATATTCTAATGTTTTAAGCCTTTGTTCATAGCTATCGTACGATTTTTGAAAATCTATTAAGTAAAAGCTGTGATTTATATAGTTTCTTATATCAATAACTGTTTTTAATTTTTTGTAGTCCTCTTGGCTGATATAATTAAGCTTTTTTAACGCATCATTTAATTTGTTGAGTGAGGATTTAGTTACTTTTTTTACAGGAATATTGCACATTAAAGCAAGTCGCTTATATTCCTGTTCCCATTCTTGTGAATGTTGAATAATCTGTCCAACGGCACAATAGACATCTTCGGGATATTCTTTTATAGTAAAATATTTATCGTCCATAATTATATTACCTTTTATGTATATAGTTGATTGTTTATTTTTAATGAAATTCTATTTGACTTTGTGATTGTAGCGTTAAGTTCAGTTCCGTCATCTAATGTGCACGATAATGGAATTGCTGTAAAAGATATTAAGGTGTTATGTTCGTCCATTTTTGTTCCGTTTACTTTTAAATAATGATGATACCAGCCCGCATATATAATTATATCGAAATCGTTGTATTTGTATGTTTTATAAGACAATAATAACGATGCAATAAAAAACGAAAAAATGAATATATCGGCATAGATAAAAAGTTGTATCGCAATAAATTCTGCATCATTTGAAACACTGATATTGTTGTAATCCAAGATTTCATAACTGTCAACTTTTCCGTCTATAAAGAAGGTTGACGAAAGAGTGTTACCGTAACCGTAAAAATGTTTTTCTTCTTTTGAAAGTAATTTGTCGTTATCGTCATAAAAAGCAACCGTAATATATCCGGAGTCAACATTAGTATTGAATATAACTTCAATTTCGCAATTTGTTTCATTAAGTGATTCGTAATAGTTAATGATGTAGCCGTTATCGTCTATAATTTCTACATCTTTGGGCGGTGCATATGCAATAATAGTCGGTATAATAATTCCTAACAACAATAGTATAAGCCAAATTGACCTATGTGTTATTATTCTTTTCTTTTCATATAACATAATAACTCCAATAAAAAAGACGTGTTCCATTGAGAAACACGCCGAAAAACGCACCCCTCAATGTTGCGACACATTTCCTAATATTAAGGCGAGAGTGTACATTTTTACCTATGCCACTCCTTAACATTAGGACTATTCAAATGTGTCGCAAAGATACTGTACCATATTTTTTGTTTAAAAGCAATCGATTTGATACCGTGAAAATGACATCAACTATGTAATGAAAATAAAGTATATATAACAAAGACTATATATCGCACTAAACTACAAAAAGATGGCTTGATATGGCAAGATAAACAATGTGAAATTTTATCGAGTGCTTAATTAAATACCTTATGCCAGCCGCGCGGGTAAGCCGCGTGGTAATTTTTTTATATTAATTTTAATTGAAGTTTATTTTTCATTGTGATATAATGCTAACGAATGTAAATTAAAGAGGAGCAGATTATGGGCTTTGTAAAGATACCCGTCAAGGGAATGTGCGATATTACGCCTTCGGAAATGAGGCTTAGGCAAAAGCTGCTTACCGAAATCAGGCAGGCATATTCAAAATACGGTTTTGAAGAGATTGAAACGCCCGTTATGGAGCATATAGAAAATCTCACCTCCAAGCAGGGCGGAGAGAACGAGAAACTCATTTTCAAAGTAATGAAGAGGGGGGCGGAGCTTGAGCGCGCCAAGGTTTCGGGCAAGGAGCTTGCCGACTGCGGTATGCGTTACGATTTGACCGTGCCCCTTGCAAGGTTTTACGCAAACAACGGCGCAAAGCTTTTATCGCCATTCAAGGCAATGCAGATAGGCAGTGTGTGGCGCGCGGACAACCCGCAGAAGGGGCGTTTCCGCCAGTTCGTGCAGTGCGATATAGATATTCTTGGCGATAACACAAACTTTGCCGAAATAGAACTTATTACCGCAACCACCGATATGCTTGCGCAAATATTTTCACAATGCGATAACCCGAACATCACCGTTCACATAAACGACAGGCGCATTTTAACGGCTGCGGCTTTAAAGGCAGGCTTTACGGCTGAAGACGTTCCTTCCGTTTTAATTTCTTTGGACAAGCTCGATAAAATAGGCTACGAAGGCGTGGGAAACGAGCTTGTCGCAAAGGGTTATTCCCAAAACGTTGTAAAGGGCTACCTCGGAATTTATAAGAACAGCGCGGAAGGGATAAGCTGTACCGACTTCTGCAACAGCGTCGGATGTGTAGATAATGAAGTCGTTTCGGGACTTGCCGAAATTATAGACTGCTGCACGGTGACTACGCGCAATAAGGCGCATATCGTATTCGACCCCGCGCTTGTCCGCGGAATGGGGTACTATACGGGACCTATATTTGAAGTTTCGGTCGACGGCTTTTCTTCGTCCGTTGCTGGCGGAGGGCGCTACGACGAAATGATTGAAAAGTTCTCGGGCGTTAAAACAAGCGCCGTGGGCTTTTCCATCGGGTTTGAAAGAATAGTCACAATTTTAAATGATATCGGCAAGGGCGAACTTAAGCTTACCGAAGACGGCGTTGCCTATCTGATTGAAAAGGGCGTAAGCGCGGAGAAGAAGATTGAGGTATTCCGTCAGGCGCAGCTTTTACGCGAGACGGGCGTTGTGACGACCGTTCAGCCTATGAAGAAAAATCTTAAATTCCAGATAGACGAACTTATGAAAAACGGCTATACGAAAATTACGAGGGTCTACGCAAAGGAGCTTTAAATGGAAAAACTTATAAGAGGATATTACACGGGTGAACGCGCTCTGTTTCACGCACGTGATTTGTATATAGTGGAGGGCACGTTCGCGGACGGCGAATCCCCCCTTAAAGAGAGTAAAAACATTCAGCTTGAAAACAGCATATTCAGGTGGAAGTACCCCTTATGGTATTCGGAGAATATAACGGCGAAGGACTGCACGCTGTTTGATACGGCGCGCGCGGGTATCTGGTACACGCACAACATAACCTTCACAAACGGCGTTATCGAGGCGCCCAAGACTTTCCGCCGTTCAAGCGGGATAAGGCTTGAAAACGTCAACATGCCCAACGCTTTGGAAACGTTCTGGAACTGCGAGGATATCACCCTTAAAAACGTTACGGCGCACGGACCCTATTTTGCTATGAACTGCAAGGGCGTGGCGTGCGATAACTTCACGCTTACTGGCGACTACTGCTTTGACGGTGCGGAGAATGTTACCATAAGAAATTCCAAACTTCTTTCCAAGGACAGTTTCTGGAACAGTAAAAACGTTACTGTGTACGATTCCTTTATTTCGGGCGAATACCTCGGCTGGAACGCACAAAATTTAACGCTTATAAACTGCACCATTGAAAGCTTGCAGGGCTTATGCTATATCAGGAATTTAAAGCTTGTCAACTGCCGTCTTATAAACACCACGCTTGCATTCGAGTATTCGACGGTGGAGGCGGATATCCGCGGCAAGGTTGACAGCGTTTTAAACCCTTCGGGCGGAACTATCCGCGCAGACCACATTGACGAGCTTATTATAGAACCCGATAAAGTAGACCCTACAAAGACGGTCATCATCTGTAAGGAGGTTGCATGAAGTACGACTTCGACGAGCTTGTCGAAAGACGGGGCACTAATTCTTTAAAGTGGGACGTTGATGACGGCGAACTTCCCATGTGGGTTGCCGATATGGATTTCAAGGCGGCGCCCGAGGTTATATCCGCCCTTCGGAAAAAACTCGATACTGGGGTGTTCGGGTATCAGATTGTTCCCGACGCCTGGTACAAAGCCGTTGCAAACTGGTGGAAGAAAAGGCACGGACTTTACATTAAAGAAGAGTGGCTGTGCTTTTGCACGGGCGTAATTCCCGCGATAACGAGCGCGGTTAAAAGAATAACCAACGCGGGCGACAATGTTGTAATTCAGACGCCCGTATACGATATATTTTTCCATTCGGTAGAAAACACCGGCAGGCACGTGCTTGAAAACAGGCTTGCATATTCAAACGGCGAATACTCTATGGACTTTGTCGACCTCGAACAAAAGCTTTCCGACCCGCTTACCACGATGATGATACTTTGCAACCCGCACAATCCCGCGGGCAGAGTGTGGAAGAGGGAAGAGCTTGAAAGGATTGGGGCGCTGTGTAAAAAGTACGGCGTAACCGTTCTGTCGGACGAAATTCACTGCGATCTTACCGAACCTGATATAAGTTACGTACCCTTTGCAAACGTAAACGAAGACTGCGCCAAAATGAGCGTAACCTGCGTTTCGGCAAGCAAGTCTTTCAACCTTGCGGGGCTGCAAGGCGCGGCGGTAATTGTTCCCGACGAATTTTTGCGCGACAAAATAGTGAGGGGCTTGAACAGCGACGAGGTCGCCGAACCAAACGCCTTTGCGATTGAAGGAACGGTTGCGGCGTTCACTCAGGGCGGACAGTGGCTTGACGAGCTGAGGGAATATATTTCCGCAAACGCAAAAACGGCGGTTGAATTTATCAATAAAAAACTTTCAAAAATTACCGTAGTAAAACGCAGCGCAACTTATCTTTTATGGCTGGACTGCTCGGCTATATGTTCGGACGCGGAGGAGCTGTGTTCGTATATAAGAAAGACGACGGGGCTTTACGTTACGGCGGGCAACCAGTACCGCGGCAACGGCAAAACCTTCGTCAGGATAAATCTCGCCTGTCCGCGGGCGCGGCTTTTAGACGGACTTGAAAGGTTTGAAAGGGGCGTTAAGGGATATATAAATAAATAAAATAAAGCCTTCCTATAAAGGAAGGCTTTTATAATGTGTTTTAGTTTTTAGTTATTATCTTTTCGGCGAGCTGGGGAGGGACTTCCTCGTAGCGCAAAAATTCAGAAGTGAACTTGCCCTGTCCGCGGGTGAGACCCCTTAAATCGGTCGAGTACTTGGCAATTTCCGAAAGGGGAACTTCGGCTATAACCGTAGTGATTTCGCCCTCCGTGTGACTGTCCGAAATTCTTCCGCGCCTCTTGGATATGTCGCCCATAACTCCGCCGAGGTATTCGCCCTTGACGGCTACTTTGAGTTTTACGACAGGCTCCAAAAGCACGGGCTTTGCGTTCTTGATTCCCTCTTTGAACGCGAGCGCAGCCGCCGCCTTGAACGCCATTTCCGAAGAGTCCACGTCGTGGTAACTGCCGTCGTATAAAACAGCCTTAACGCCCGTCACGGGGTAATCTGCAAGCACGCCGCGCGACATACATTCCTTTAAGCCCTTTTCAACCGCGGGTATATACTGCTTGGGAACTGCTCCGCCCACGACTTCGTCGCCGAATACGAATTCTTCCTCGCACGGCTCGAAACGCACTTTGCAGTGTCCGTACTGTCCGTGTCCGCCCGACTGCTTTTTGTGCTTGCCTTCGGCGCTTGCAACGGCGCGTATAGTCTCGCGGTAGGGAATACGCGGTTCGGTAAGTTTAACTTCTATGCCGTAGCGCGCCTTAAGCTTTTTGGCGAGTACTTCAAGATGAACTTCGCCCTGTCCGCTCAATACAAGTTCGCCCGTTTCCGCGCGCTTTTCTATCGAGAATGTGTAATCTTCCTCGGTCATCTTGTTAAAGCCAGAGAACATTTTGTCCTCTTCGCCCTTGTTTACCGCGTTAACGGCAAGAGATAAAGAGGGCTTGGGGAAGTGAATGGGGTCGAACCGCAGATTGGTGCCGACGGCGCAAAGAGTGTTGCCTGTGTCGGTTGCCGAAAGCTTATTGATTGCGCCTATATCTCCCGCAACAAGTTCGGTTACAAGCTCGCACTTTTTACCGCGGAGCATAAATATCTGTCCTATGCGCTCCTCGGTGTCGGTGTTGGAATTGTAAACGGTCATTCCAGATTTGAGCGTTCCGCGGAAAACTTTGATATAGTTGAGCTTGCCCGAATAGGGGTCGTAAACGGTCTTGAATACCTGTGCGGCAAACGCGCCGTCGGGGTCGCGCACAACGTTTACAACGTCGTCAGCGAGAAGGTCGGTCGCAAGCGTGTTCTTTCTTTCGTTGGCGGCGGGCATATATCTTATAATTTCGTCCAGAAGGTTTATAACGCCCCTGTTCTGAAGTGCGCTGCCCGCCATTACGGGTATTACGTTGCCTGTTGCAATACCTTTTCTTATTCCGTGAACGGCGTCCTCTTTGGAAAGTTTGCCGTCGTTGAAGTATTTATCCAGAAGAATTTCGTCGTTTTCAGCCGCCGTTTCCATAAGGCTTGCCTGCATTTCGTTCATGGCGTCTACAAGGTTTTTGGGCACGGGCACTTCCTGAGGTCCCTGCGTGGAGAATTTGTAGCACCTTTCCTGAATTACGTTGACGTAGCCCGTCATCTTGCCTTCAGCCATAACGGGAAGTTGTATGGGCGCAAGCTTGCCCGCGTACTTTTCATTGAGCGCGTGAAGTGTGCCGGTGTAGTCCGCGTTGGCTTTATCCATTCCGTTAATGAATATGATAAGCGGTTTGCCGAGGCGCAGACAGTATTCGACTACGCTTTCCGCACCGATAGGAAGTACGCCGTTGGCGCCTATTACTAGAATTGCGCCCGCACAGGCTGCAAGTCCTTCATGGCGCTCGCCCTCGAAGTCGTAAAAGCCTGGTAAATCAAGAAGGTTAATTTTGTAACCCTTCCATAAAAGGTATGAAACCGAAGTGTAGATTGAAAGCTTTTTTGCCTTTTCAAGCTCGTCATAGTCCATAACGGTAGTGCCGTCTTCGGTCTTGCCCATTCTGTCGATAACTCCGCCGTTGAAAAGCATAGCCTCGCAAAGCGTTGTTTTACCCTCGCCGCTGTGTCCTATGACGGCGACGTTCTTTATTTCCTTAGCCGTAAAATTCATAATATATTGTCCCCTTATCCCGTTAAAACGGTTATTAATACAATTATACTATAAAATTTCGCAATTTCAAGAGGGAAAAGAAAAATTATTGCATAACTATAATTAGAACCCGCCTTAGCGCACTGTTGCACTGGGGCGGGTTATTCGTTGCCGAGCAGGAAGTCTGTCGAAACCTGAAAATATTTCGCTATTTTCAAAAGCGTATCCAGGTCGGGTTCTCTCTGTCCGCTTTCCCAAAAGCTTACCGTCTGATTGCAAACATTAAGGCGGTTGCCGAGCTCGCGTTGCGAAATACCCTCTTCAAGCCTTAGTTCTTTAATTATTTTTCCTGCGTAATTGTTGGTCATTGATAAAATTTTAAATGTAATTTCCTACATTTTGTTTATTTCCTACACATTGTAGGAAACTATACAAATTTATACAATTACAGGATATAATACAGACAGTATATTTTTACAAGGAGATATGGAAATGAAAGTGATAAAAAATACGTGTAAGAAAAAATTAGCAGCAAGCTTAATTTTATTTCTTATTTCAGTGGTTCTTTGGGTAATTGCAGTATATTATTTGTTTTCCTATTTGTTTGGAGGTTCTGACAAAATAAATATTACTGCGACTGTAATAATGGCAATTTGTTATTTTATATTATTGTTTATTTCGATTTTTTTAAATATGTCATACCGCAAAAACAGTATAAAATCTGGCGCATTAAGTACCGTGTTGCTTATAGTGTCTCTAATTATACTTATCGGTCCGTTCGGTATCATTATGTTTTGCGTAATGTATTACTTTGGAGGGAAAAAGCAGAAATCTTTAACGGCAAAGGATGAAGAGGGAAACGTATTTATTTTAACGCAAAGCAGTGAATGGAGCGACGACTACCGTGATCAAAACGGTGATTGGTGGAAGACGAGGGACGGAGGAAAAACTTTCGAGCGCGAAATTACAGTAGAAAATTAAATAGTATACCGCCCGATGTGATTTCACGTCGGGCGGTAGTTTATATTAATAAAATAATGTCAAAAATTATGGTAAAAAATTGTAAAAAAGGGCGTTAATTTCGTTGACTTTATATTGACAAGCCTTTATAATAAATTAGCGTGTCATATAAGGGCAGTGTGCCTGTTGACCATGTTTATAGGGACGACGCGTGAAGTTACTGCAAAATCCGCAAAGCTGGCGGAACAGATAATTTACGCTGACAAATGTAGGGCATGATCCCTGCGACTAACCGCAGCTGTTTTTTTATGAGTAAAGTTGCGATACACACGGTTAAGTTGATACGAATACAAAATTGTTAGTATAAAAAGGAGTAACAAAATGGCAGGACAGAAAATCAGAATTAAGCTTGCGGCATACGACCACGAACTCGTAGACCTCGCAGCGGCGCGCATTGTCGACACGATGAAAAAGAGCGGTGCGAAAATTTCGGGACCCATTCCCCTTCCCACAGAAAGAGAGATAGTTACAATTCTCCGCTCGCCCCACAAATACAAGGACAGCCGCGAACAGTTCGAGCAGAGAACTTATAAGAGAATTATCGATATCTACACGCCCAATGCAAAGCTTTTGGACACCGTTCACCTTCCCGCAGGCGTTGATATCAAAATCAAGCTTTGATCAGGCAAGGCACTATAACATTATTAATATATAGATATTCTACGGCTTACGACGACGGCAGGACGGCGCAACGGCAAGACGCGATATCTGAGAAAAATATTTTGGAGGAACTTTATCAATGAATAAAGCAATCATCGGACGTAAAGCTGGGATGACTCAGATTTTTACTCCGGAAGGGAAAGTCATTCCCGTAACCGTCATCGAGGCGGGTCCCTGCCCCGTGGTGCAAATCAAAACTGTTGAAAAAGACGGCTATGCCGCTTTGAAACTCGGTTTTGACGAGGCAAAGGAAAAGGCGCTTTCAAAGCCTGAACTCGGTCAGTACAAGAAAGCAGGCGTTAAACCCTGCAAAGTAATGAAAGAATTCAGACTTGCAGACCTTTCTTCCTATGAGGTAGGCAAAGAGGTTAAGGCGGACGTGTTCGCCGCAGGCGACAAGGTAGACGTTCACGGCGTCACAAAAGGTCACGGCTATTCGGGCGTTATCAAGCGCTGGAACCAGCACAGACTCAAGGAAACGCACGGCGTTGGCCCCGTACACAGAGAACCCGGTTCAATGGGTGCAAACAGCTCGCCTTCGAGAGTATTCAAGAACAAACACTTAGCAGGACAGTACGGTGTTGAAAACGTAACTATTCAGAATCTCGAGATTGTCAAAGTTGACGTTGAAAGAAACTGCCTGCTTATCAAAGGCTCGGTTCCCGGCCCGAACGGAAGCGTCGTTACGATTAACGACACCGTTAAATAAGGAGTAGAGAGATGCCTAAAATTACAGTTTACAAAATGGACGGCAAAGAAGCCGGAACGATGGAGCTGAGTGAGAAGGTATTCGGTGCAGAATACAACGAACCGCTCATTCATCAGGCGATAGTAACAAGACTTGCCAACGAAAGACAGGGTACGAAATCAACCCTCACCCGTACGGAAGTAAGGGGCGGCGGCAGAAAGCCCTGGAGACAGAAGGGAACAGGTAATGCCCGTCAGGGATCTATAAGAGCTCCCCAGTGGATTAAGGGCGGCGTAGTATTCGCACCCAAGAGCCGCGACTTCTCCAAGGATATGAACAAGAAAGCCAAGGCTGCGGCGCTTGTGTCCGCACTTTCCAAGAAAGTTGCCGACGGCGAGCTTGTAGTAATCGACAGCCTTTCCGTAAAGGAAGGCAAGACCAAGGAAATGGTAGCTTTCCAGAAAGCTTTAAAGCTTGACAAGACGGCTGTTGTTGTTATGGATAACGACGATATAAAGGTAATCCGTGCGGCAAGCAACATTCAAAAGCTTTCCACACTGCCCGTACAGCAGATATCCACATACGAAGTGGTTGCCAATGCCAAAGTGGTTCTCACCAAGGCGGCGGTTGAGAAAATAGAGGAGGTCTACGGAGAGTAATGGTAGCGGAAGATATTATCATAAGACCCCTTCTCACTGAAAAGGGATATGACGGAATAGCCGATAAAAAGTACACTTTCGTAGTAGCTAAATCGGCAAACAAGACTCAGATTAAGCTTGCGGTTGAAAAGCTTTTCGGGGTAGACGTAAAGAGCGTCAACACCGTTAACTGCCACGGCAAGCTCAAAAGAATGGGTAGAAACGAAGGTTACACACCCGACTACAAGAAGGCAATCGTTCAGCTTACGGCTGACTCTAAGGCGATTGAGTTCTTCAACTCGTTATCGTAAGGAGAAAAGAAAATGGCAGTAAAAAGGTATAGACCCACTTCGCCGGCGCGCCGTTTTATGACGGTAAGCGCATATACGGAGCTGACGGGCGACAAGCCCGAAAGAAGCTTGCTCCACGATAAGCGCAAGACGGGCGGCAGAAACAATCAGGGCAAAATAACCGTACGTCACATCGGCGGCGGAAACAGAACAAAATACAGAATTATCGACTTCAAGCGCAATAAGGACGGTATCCCCGCAACGGTCAAGAGTATTCAGTACGATCCCAACAGGTCGGCGCACATCGCACTCTTAGCGTATGCGGACGGCGAAAAGAAGTACATTCTCGCACCCGTAGGTCTTACGGTCGGCGACAAGGTTCTTTCGGGTACCGGCGCTGATATCAAGGCGGGCAACTGCCTCGCGCTTGCGGACATTCCCGTAGGTACAATCGTTCACGCGATTGAGCTTCAGCCCGGCAGGGGCGCCCAGATAGCAAGGGCTGCGGGTATTTCCGCTCAGATAATGGCTAAGGAAGGTGCTTACGCAACGCTCAGAATGCCTTCGGGCGAAATGAGACTCGTTTCGTTAAAGTGCAAGGCTACTATCGGTCAGGTGGGCAACGTCGAACACGAAATTATCCACCTCGGCAAGGCCGGCAAGACGAGATATCTCGGCGTTAAGCCTACGGTAAGAGGTTCCGTCATGAACCCTTGCGATCACCCTCACGGCGGTGGTGAAGGTAAGAGCCCTGTCGGACATGCAGGTCCTATGACCCCTTGGGGCAAGCCTGCGCTCGGCTACAAGACGAGAAAGAAGAAGAATCCTACTTCCAAGTTTATCTTGAAGAGAATTAATTAAGGAGGAATAGAAAATGTCAAGAAGCGTTAAGAAAGGCCCTTATGCCGAAGAAAGACTTATGGCAAGAATTGAGGCGATGAACGCTGCCGGCGAGAAGAAAGTCGTTAAGACCTGGTCGCGCGCGACAACGATATTCCCCCAGATGGTAGGACACACAATTGCGGTTTACGACGGAAGAAAGCACGTTCCCGTATACGTAACCGAAGATATGGTTGGCTGCAAGCTCGGCGAGTTCGCTCCCACCAGAACATTCAAGGGACACGCGGCTAAAACCGCCAAGAAGTAAGGAGTTTGATTATGGCAAGCAATATGAATAAGAAAATTGAAAGAATTGCCGCCACCAAGGATAAGCGTCCTTACGCAACGGCAAAGTATTTAAGACTTTCCCCTTACAAGGTAAGAACGGTTCTCGCTCTTATCCGCGGAAAGTCGGTTGAAGAGGCGGAGGCTATTCTCACCTATTGCAACAAGGGCGGAAGTCTGGAAGTTAAGAAAGTACTTCTTTCCGCTGCGGCAAATGCAGAACATAACAACGGTATGGACAGAGGCGACCTCATCGTTGCCGAAGCGTTCGCGGACGGCGGTCCTCATTTGAAGAGAATGCAGCCCGTTTCCAAAGGCCGCGGTCATGCAATCCTGAAGAGAACGAGCCACATTACCGTAATACTCGACGCAAAGAAGGTTTAAGGAGAAGAATATGGGACAGAAAGTTAATCCTCATGGTTTAAGAGTAGGCGTTATAAAGCCTTGGGATACCCAGTGGTATGCCGACAAGAAGTCTTTCGGCGCCAACCTCAAAGAAGACAATGAAATCCGTACCTTCATCAAGAAGAAGTATTACGACGCGGCTATCAGCAAAATTACCATTATAAGAGCGGCTAACAAGGTCGAAATAGGTATCTATACCGGCAGACCCGGCGTGCTTATCGGTAAGGCAGGCGCTGAGATTGAAGTTATAAAGAAGGATCTTGCCAAACTCACAAAGGGTAAGGCAATAATCATAAACGTCAGAAAGGTTGACAAAATCGATCAGGACGCGCAGTTGGTTGCGGAGGCGGTAGCATCCCAGCTTGAAAAGCGTGTATCTTACAGAAGGGCTGTTAAACAGCAGATTGCAAAAGTTTCCAAGACGGGCGTAAAAGGTGTTAAAATCACCGTCGGCGGCAGACTTGACGGAAGAGAAATCGCAGGCAGCGAAAGCTATCATGACGGTTCCATTCCCCTTCAAACGATACGTGCAGATATAGATTACGGCTTTGCAGAGGCTCATACAACGTTCGGCGTTCTGGGCATCAAGTGCTGGATTTATAAGGGTGAAGTCCTTACCGGCGGCAAAAAGCTGATAATCTCGGACGGAGGCGAAGAATAATATGTTAATCCCTAAGAGAGTAAAAAGAAGAAGACAGCACCGCGGCAGAATGAAGGGTACGGCTCAGAAGGGCAATAAGATTGCTTACGGCGAGTACGGACTCGTTGCCGAAGAGTGCGCATGGATAACATCCAACCAGATAGAGGCTGCGCGTATCGCGATGACGAGATTCATCAAGCGTGGCGGTAAAGTCTGGATAGATATTTTCCCTCATAAACCCATCACCAAAAAGCCCGCCGAAACCCGTATGGGTTCAGGTAAAGGCTCGGTTGAGTACTGGGTAGCGGTAGTTAAACCCGGCAGAGTAATGTTTGAAATGGCGGGCGTTGCCGAGGACGTTGCAAGGGAGGCTATGCGTCTTGCAAGTCACAAACTTCCCATTAAGTGCAAGTTTGTAAAGAAAGAAGCAGAAGGCGGTGAAGCTAATGAAGGCTAAGGAAATAGTTAATTTAAGCGACGAAGAACTCGATAAAAAGCTCAAAGAGCTTAAAACCGAGCTGTTCAATCTTCGTTTCCGTCATGCAAGCGGTCAGCTTGAGAACCCCCTGTCGATAAACCTCGTTAAAAAGGATATCGCCCGCGTTAACACGGTTATCCGTGCAAGACAGCAGAAGGCGTAAGGAGAACAAAATGGAAGAAAGAAATCTCCGTAAAGAAAGAGTGGGAATTGTTATTTCCGACAAAATGGACAAGACGGTAGTCGTTGCAGTCAGAGAAAACCGCAAACACCCCCTCTATAAAAAGACAATAACAAAGACAACCCGCTTTAAGGCGCACGACGAAAAGAACGAGTGCGGCGAAGGCGATACGGTAAGAATAGTTGAAACGCGCAAGTTGTCCAAAGACAAGAACTGGCGCGTAGCTGAAATTATCGAAAAAGCTAAGTAATAGCAAACTTTGCATATACGTCGCATAACTTTGTTGCGCTCCGTGTTCCCTCGGTCACGTACTTCCGTGTACGCTCCCTCGTGAATACTCGCGCGCCTCGTTCTGCTCGTATCTTCAAAGTTTCTGTAAAACAGCAAGAAATATGGATAGGCACGATTGTGTTCCTGCGCCCAATGGAGAGCGGGATACTCCCCTCGCTTATGTGGGTACGGCGCAATCCTCTGCGAACAATGTTGTAAGTTCAAATTTAAAGGAGTAAATTTATGATACAACCTCAGACAAGGCTCAAGGCCGCAGACAACAGCGGTGCAAAAGAGCTTATGTGTATTAAGGTGCTCGGCGGTTCGTTCAGAAAGACCGCGAACATCGGCGACGTTATCGTATGCTCCGTCAAGACGGCTAACCCCGGCGGCGCCGTTAAGAAAGGCGAAGTAGTAAAAGCGGTAATCGTGCGTACATCAAAAGGCATCAGACGCGACGACGGCACGTACATCAGATTCGATGACAACGCCGCAGTAATAATCGGTAACAATCAGGAACCCCGCGGAACGCGTATCTTTGGACCGATTGCAAGAGAACTCAGAGAGAAGAACTATATGAAGATAATATCTCTCGCACCCGAAGTTCTTTAATAGGAGATAAGCTATGAACGTAAAATTGAATGATAATGTTTTGGTTATCACCGGTAAGTATGCGGGCAAGCAGGGCAAGGTAATTGCAACGTCTCCCAAGAACGGAACGGTAACTGTAGAAGGTGTAAACATTCACAAGAAATCGCAGAAGGCAAGAAAGGCAAACGAAGTTTCCAAGATAGCTGAAATTGAGGCTCCTTTGGACGCGTCCAACGTAATGGTTATCTGCCCTTCGTGCTCAAAAGCAATCCGCGTGAAGTACAATGTGGAAGGCGAAGTTAAGCACAGAGTATGCGCAAAGTGCGGCGCAGTGCTTGATAAGGCTTACGCAGGCAAGGCAGGCAAGACCGCTAAGAAGGAAGAGCCTAAAAAGCGTGTCAGAAAGCGTGCCAAGAAAGAGGACGCCGCCGAGACGCCCGATAAGGCAGAGTAAGGAGGAACAACATGGCTAAGGAATATAAGACGAGAGTTGTTGAAAATTACGAAAAAGAAGTTGTTCCCGCACTCATCAAGAAATTCAATTATAAGAATCCTATGCAGGTTCCCAAGCTTGTTAAAATCGTAATAAGCACGGGACTCGGCGATATAAAGGACAACGCAAAATCCATTCAGATGGCGCAGAACGAACTCAAGCAAATCACAGGTCAGCAGCCCGTAACCTGCAAGGCTAAAAAGTCTGTTGCGAACTTCAAGGTTCGTGAAGGAATGACAATCGGTCTTAAAGTTACTCTCCGCGGCAAGATGATGTATGATTTCTATGATAAGTTCGTATCCATTGCACTTCCCCGCGTGCGCGACTTCAGAGGCGTTCCCTCCAACAGTTTCGACGGAAAGGGCAACTACTGTATGGGTATTAAAGAACAGCTTATCTTCCCCGAAATCCAGTACGACCAGGTTGAGAAGATAAGAGGTATGGATATCTGCTTCGTTACCACCGCTAAGACGGATGAAGAAGCCAGAGAGCTTTTAAGGGCTATGGGTATGCCCTTTAAGAAGTAAGGAGAAAGATTATGGCAAAGAAAGCAATGATTAATAAGCAGCAGAAACCTGCTAAATACTCCACGAGAGCATATACGAGATGTTCCATCTGCGGAAGACCCCACGCGGTTCTCAGAAAGTACGGAGTTTGCCGTATCTGTTTCAGAAACCTTGCTTACAAGGGACAAATTCCCGGCGTCAGAAAATCGAGTTGGTAAGAGAGAGGTAATTAAGTTATGACAGATCCTATAGCAGATATGCTCACTCGCATCAGGAATGCGATTATGGTTAACAAAGACACGGTTGAGATCCCTTCATCCAATATGAAGAAAGCTATCGCCGATATAATGCTTAAAGAAGGTTACGTTTCCGACGTTAAGCTTGTTGAAGACGGTTATAACGGTAAGCTTGTTCTCACCCTTAAATATGTAGGAAAGGGACGTTCGGTTATCAACGGACTCAAGAGAGTTTCCAAGCCCGGACTTCGCGCCTATGCGGCGGTTGATACCATGCCCAAGGTTTTAAACGGACTGGGTATTGCCGTTCTTTCCACGAATAAAGGAATAATGACGGATAAGCAGGCAAAGGCGGCTAACGTTGGCGGCGAAGTGCTTTGCTATATCTGGTAAGGAGGTAATTTAAGTATGTCAAGAATAGGTAAATTACCCGTTGCAATCCCCGCAGGAGTGACCGTAACGTTCGAGAACGGACTTTTGACGGTCAAAGGCGCTAAGGGTACGCTTACTCAGAAAGTTGTAGGCGAAATCGATATTAAGGTAGAAGGCGCGGAGGCTCACGTTTTAACGACGGGCAACGCTGCCGATACCAACGCAAAGCACGGACTGTACCGCGCGCTCCTTCACAATATGGTAGTTGGCGTTACGGACGGCTATAAAAAGACTTTGAAAGTAAACGGCGTCGGCTGGAAGGTCGCAAAACAGGGCAACAAAGTTGTTCTGAACATCGGTTTTTCACACCCCGTAGACTTTGTTGAGCCCGCAGGCGTTAAGCTTGAATGTCCTTCGGTTACCGAAATTGTTGTTTCGGGCATTGATAAGACTCTCGTAGGACAGACGGCTGCCAACATTCGTAAACTCAGAACTCCCGAACCTTACCACGGTTACGGCATTGCGTACAGCGATGAAGTGATTGAGCGCAAGGAAGGCAAGACGGGAGGCAAGGGCAAGAAATAATTTCCGTACAAGGTACGCGAAGGATATACCGCAATTGCGGTTAATTGCTTGAGGTAAAATTATGATTAATAAAATTGATAAAAACAAGGAAAGACAGCGCCGTCACGCCAGAGTAAGAAAAAAGGTTAACGGCGTGAGAAAGGTTTCAGGCACTGCCGAAGCTCCCCGTATCAGCGTATACAGGAGTCTTAACCACATTTACGTACAGCTTATCGACGACGATAAGGGCGTAACGGTTTGTTCGGCTTCCACCATGGAAAAGGAAGTCAAGGCGCAAATTAAGGATATGACCAAGACCGAGGCTGCCAAGGTAGTAGGCAAAGCTGCCGCAGAAAAGGCGCTCGCCAAGGGTATTAAAGAGGCTGTGTTTGACAGAGGCGGTTATCTTTACACGGGTCGTGTTCAGGCTGTAGCAGACGGCGCAAGAGAAGCCGGACTTAATTTCTAAGGAGCTTATTATGGAAGAAAAGAAAGAAAGACCTGCAAGAAGAAACGTAAGAAGGCAGGAGGACGACGGCTTAATCAAAAAGCTCATTCAGGTAAACAGAGTTTCCAAGACCGTTAAAGGCGGTAGAAATATGCGTTTTGCGGCGCTTGTAGTCGTAGGCGACGGAAACGGCTCTGTAGGCTACGGAATGGGCAAGAGCAAAGAAGTCCCCGAGGCAATAGAAAAAGCAACCGCGCAGGCTAAAAAGAGTATGCGCAAGGTTAGCCTGAAAGGTACTTCCATTCCCCACAACGTATTAGGCGTGTTCGGCAGAGGCTCCGTACTTATGATGCCCGCAGCCGAAGGTACCGGCGTTATCGCGGGCGGTCCCGTCCGTGCCGTTATGGAGGCCGCAGGAGTTAAGGACGTAAGAACCAAATCCCACGGCACGTCCAACCCCATCAACTGCGTCAAGGCAGCCGTTTGCGGCTTGTTCGAGCTTATGTCCCCCGAGGACGTTGCTAAGGCGCGCGGAATTGATGTGGAAGAATTGTCACTTTAACGGAGGTAGTTATGATAAAGGTAACGTTAGTTAAAAGCGTTTCCAACGAAACCAAGACGGTAAAAGCTACCGTTCAGGCGTTGGGACTTAGAAAAATAGGAAGTACAAAAACCTTTGAAGAAACCCCCGCAGTGATGGGACAGATCAAAAAGGTTGGTTACCTTCTCAAAGCAGAAAAGGTAGGAGAATAAGTAATTATGAGAATAGATACTTTATCGCCCGCAGAGGGCTCGACCTCCCGCGTAAAAAGGTTAGGCAGAGGTATAGGTTCCGGTCACGGCAAGACGTCGTGTAAGGGACATAAAGGACAGTGGGCGCGTTCGGGCGGCGGCGTACGTCCCGGCTTTGAAGGCGGTCAGATGCCCATAGCAAGACGCGTACCTAAGCGCGGTTTCCACAATAAGTGGGCAAAAAACTATACGATTATCAATTTAAGCCAGCTTGAAAAACTTCCCAAGGGTACTGTTGTAGACTTCGATTACGTAGCTGCAAACAACCTTGCAAAAGAAGTTAAAAACTCCGCAGGACTTAAAGTGCTCGGCGCAGGCGAACTTAAAGTTGCCCTTACCGTAAAGGCAGTTAAGTTCTCGGAAACAGCTAAAGCTGCAATTGAAAAAGCCGGCGGAAAAGTGGAAGTAACTGAGTAATCGGTTAAGTAAACGCTGTTAAATACTCTTTGAGCATTTAACGTTTTCGCAAGAAAACATTCAGAGGTCACAAAATGTTTGAAACAATAAAAAATTGTTTTAAGGTCAAGGAGATAAGAAAGAAGATCTGGATAACCCTTTTACTTCTTCTTATATTCAGGCTCGGTTGCTATATCCCTGTGCCGGGAATTACCGTTTCCACGTTCAGCGATTATATCACCAGCGGAAACTACTCCTTCCTTGAAATACTTTCGGATATAACGGGCGGTTCGCTGGCAAATGCCACGCTGTTCGCGCTCGGTATAAGCCCCTACATTAACGCGTCGATTATCATTCAGCTGTTAACCGTGGGTATTCCCGCGCTTGAACGCCTTTCCAAAGAGGGCGAAGAGGGCAGAAAGAAAATCGCGCAGATAACCCGTTACGTAACCATACTGCTTGCAATTGCGCAGGCTGTCGGTATCGTTGTTAACTTCGGCGTGCAGAGCGGTTCCTTCAAAACCGGACTGTTCGTTGCGCTCGGCGTAAGCAAGGAAGGCGCAAACTGGATTATCGGTATATTCCTAACGGTAGTTTATACCGCGGGTTCCATGCTCGTTATGTGGATAGGCGAAAGAATTACCGAGTACGGCGTTTCCAACGGTATATCCATGATAATCTTCATAGGTATCATCTCCACCGCAGGTCTTACGATTGTGGGCAAGTTCGGTCAGGTATTCGGTATCGGCGAAAATAGCGCTAATCCCGCTGTTCTGTGGGAGCTTTTAGGCTTTGCTATTTTAACGGTGCTCGAATTCACGGCGATTGTTGCAATCGACTTGTCGGAAAGGAGAATACCCGTCCAGTACGCTAAACAAGTCAAGGGCAGAAGAATGTACGGCGGACAGTCGTCCAATATCCCCATGAAGATATCGGGCGCAGGCGTTATGCCTCTTATCTTTGCGTTCGCGCTCATTTCCTTCCCTCAGATGATAATAAGCTTGTTCTGGCCCAATTCCACGGCGGCAACGAATATAACGAACTGGTTCTCAGGCTCGTCGCCCTTCTGGTACGGACAGCTTATATATATGCTTACGCTGTGTCTTCTCATCTTCGGATTTGCATTCTTCTATCAGTCGATGCAGTTCAACCCCGAGGACGTTTCCAAGACAATTCAGCAGAACGGCGGTTTCATTCAGGGTATCCGTCCGGGCAGACCCACAGCCGACTACTTAAAGAAGATTTCCAACAGAATTACTCTGTTTGGCGCTATCTATCTTACGTTGGTTGCACTTATCCCGTCACTTCTGTCGCTTATCGCAGTCAGCCTTCTCGGAGCTACGGATACGGCTCTTCTCTCGGTGTTCTCTACAACGGGTATCCTCATCGTAGTTTCCGTTGCTATGGAACTTGATAAGCAGCTTGAGTCTCAGTTGATGATGAAGAACTATAAGGGTTTCCTTAAATAAAAGCAAAATCCGTATATGCGTCGCATCTCATCGTTGCGTTTACGTTTTGGCTCAGTTACGTACTTCTGTGTACGCGCCTTCGCCAAATCCGCACGCGCCTTGACCTGCTAGCATCTCCGAATTTTAGTTATACCGAACTTTAACAAGGATATAACATGAAAATAATATTACTCGGCGCTCCGGGCGCAGGCAAAGGTACACAGGCGACAAGAATAGCTCAAAAATACGGCATTGTCCATATTTCCACGGGCGATATATTCCGCGCTAACATCAAGGGCGGAACGGAAATAGGCAAGCTTGCTAAATCCTATATGGACGCAGGCGAGCTCGTTCCCGATTCCGTTACCTGCGAAATCGTCAAAGACAGACTTACCTGGAGCGACGTGAAAAACGGTTACCTCCTCGACGGGTTCCCCCGCAGTCAGTATCAGGCGGAAGTTCTTTCCGGCTTTGCCGACATAGATTTGTGTCTTAATCTCGAAGTTGACCCTTCGCTCATTATGGACAGAATATGCGGAAGAAGAGTATGCTCGTGCGGAGAAAGTTATCACGTTTCGACACTTAACGGCTCTACGACCTGCGCAAAATGCGGTAAGGAACTGACCGTTCGTCCGGACGACAATCCTCAGACGGTTAAGACGAGACTTGACACGTACGAAAAAAATACCGCGCCACTCATTGACTATTACAAAGCCAAGGGCAAACTGGTTACCGTAGTGTGTGGGGATAAAAATCCCGACGAGGTGTTTAAAGCCGTTTGCGAAGTTCTTGATAAATGATTACAATCAAAAACGAACAGCAAATAGAATATATGCGCGAAAGCTGCCGCATCGTCAAGGAAACGCTGGAGTTCGTAGGTAAGAATATCCGTGCGGGAATGACCACTAAGGACGTGGACGAACTCGTTTACAGATATATAACTTCCTGCGGCGCGTATCCTTCCGAGTTAGGCTACGAGGGCTATCCTGCAAGTTCGTGCGTTTCCGTAAACGAAGTGGTGGTTCACGGTATTCCGTCCAACAGAGTAATCGTCGACGGCGATATAGTAAGCGTGGATATCACTGCGGAAAAGAACGGATACCACGGCGATGCGTGCAGAACTTTTCTTATCGGCAACGTTTCCGAAGAAAAGAGAAGGCTTGTCAAAGTAACCGAAGAATGTTTCTTTAAAGCAATCGAAGGTTTACAGGCGGGCACTCCCCTCTACGATATCGGATACAAAGTTCAGACTCATGCCGAGGCTAACGGCTACGGTGTAGTCAGGGCGCTTACAGGTCACGGAATAGGAAGTTCTATGCACGAAGACCCGTCCGTTCCCAACTGCGGAAGGAAGGGCACGGGAATGCGCCTTAAAGCGGGAATGACGATTTGTATAGAACCAATGATTAATATGGGCACGTACAAAGTCAATTTCAGCAGTTCGGATGGCTGGACGGTCACGACGGCGGACGGCAAACCTTCGGCTCACTACGAAAACACCGTGCTTATAAAAGAGGACGGAGTAGAGATTTTAACTCTATAATCGCAGCATTTAAAAAATGCGTGAATGGAGAATATATGAAAGTTAAAATACCTGTCATCGGCGGAATTTGCCAGAGCACTCAAGGCAGAGACAAGGACAGATATTACATTATAAGAAAAATTTTTGAGGACGGCACGGTGGGGGTTGTTGACGGCAACTTCAGAAAACTTGCCTCGCCCAAGAAAAAAAATTTAAAGCACTTGCGGCTTTTGCCCGACAAAGCGGAAATTATTTCCGCAAAGTTCGCAGACGGCAGACAGGTGTTTGACACGGAAATATATTCCGCACTCAAACCCTATAATAACCCTCAGCCCGAGCAGTCGGAAGAAAAGCAAGTTTCTCAATAATAATGCCGAAAATCGGCAAGATTGAATTCATTTCAATCTTTAATCCGATTTACGACTAAAACAACTCACGGCATTTGTTTTCAAAGAAAAGAAATTCGTGAACATATTCAGAGGTTTTATGTCTAAAAACGACGTTATCGAAGCGGAAGGCAAAGTCATTGAATGTCTGCCCAACGCAAACTTCAAAGTCAAACTGTCCAACGGTTACGTTATAACCGCCTATATTTCGGGTAAGCTCCGCATGAACTATATCAGAATTATAGAAGGTGACAACGTCAAGCTTGAAATGAGCCCGTATGACTTAACTAAAGGGCGTATCGTTTGGCGCAGTAAGAACTAACCGTAACGCGTATATACGGCGCATAGCTGTGTTGCGCTCCGTGTTCGCTCAGTCACGTACTTCTTTGTACGCTCTTTCGCGAATACTCGCGCGCCTTGCTCTGCTTGTATCTCCGCATTACTTAACATATCACTTTAAAATTGAGAGGATTTCAAAATGAAAGTCAGACCTTCAGTAAAGCCTATGTGCGATAAATGCAAAGTTATTAAAAGAAACGGAAAAGTAATGATTATCTGTTCAAAGAACAAGAGTCATAAACAAAGACAGGGCTAAATATTCGCTGTGCGAATGTTAAATGCTTGCTATGCAAGCGTTAAATATTTGTTGCCGCAAATGTTAAATGTTTACTTAGTTCACGTTAAATATTCCGCTAACGCGGAATGTTGAGGTATAATTATTTCGATTACTTTTACCTAAACGTGCAGTAGGCACATTTAACGCGCGTCAGCGCATTTAACGCCGAAGGCATTTAACATACGTAGTATATTTAACGTTGTCTTACAACATTAAAAACAATTCCGTCTGCGTGTTTCGCCTCATTCCGAATTTTCAGGCGAATGCGCCGATTGGTTGACATACAAAAATACACTTTAAAATTTTAACGGAGGAAATAAATCGTATGGCACGTATTGCCGGTGTAGATTTACCCAGAGAAAAGAGGATTGAGATAGGACTCACCTACATTTACGGTATCGGTCTTAAAACGTCGCAGAAAATTCTTGCCGCAACAGGCATCAATCCCGATACGAGAGTTAAGGATCTTGACGAAACGACCGTTTCAAAACTGAGAGAATATATCGACCACAATTACAGGGTCGAAGGCGAACTTCGCAGCGAAGTTTCGCTTAACATCAAAAGACTTATGGAAATCGGATGCTATCGCGGTATCCGTCACAGAAAGGGCTTGCCCGTCCGCGGACAGTCCACGAAAACCAACGCGAGGACGAGAAAAGGTCCGCGCCGCACGGTAGCCAAGAAGAAGGGCGCAAAGTAAGGAGGTAAGGTATGGCATCGAATAATAACAAGAAGCAGACCGTTTCAAGAAAGCGCAGAGAGCTTAAAAAGGTAGACAGAGGACAGGTTCATATTCAGTCCACTTTCAACAATACGCTCGTAACGGTAACCGATTTAAACGGTAACGTAATATCCTGGTCGAGCGCGGGCAGCCTTAACTTCAAGGGTTCGAGAAAGGGCACGCCGTTTGCAGCGCAGATGGCAACAGAAACAGCGGTAAAGGCTGCAAAAGAACACGGCCTCCGCAGTGTAGAAGTTTACGTAAAAGGACCCGGCGCAGGCAGAGAGTCGGCTATAAGGGCTATAGGCGCGTGCGACGTGGAAATTACACTCATTTCCGACGTTTCCCCCATTCCCCACAACGGTTGCAGACCGCCCAAGCGTCGTAGAGTATAGTAGGAGGTAGAAAAGAATATGGCAACTTACAGAGAAGCAAAATGCCGTCTTTGCAGAAGAGAAGGCGGAAAGCTGTTTTTAAAGGGCGATAAA